>DATJIU010000139.1:0-29783 GCA_035492855.1 Dongiaceae bacterium
AGGCGGCCAAGTCCCGCATCGTGCATCCCAGCACGGCAAGCCGCAAGAAGTCCCGGCTGGCCAAGCGCTTGAAGTAAGCGTTTTCCTCATCATTTTCTCCAAAGCGCAACCGTTGTGGTTGCGCTTTTTTACTGGTCAAAACCACCGCCGTATCTAACGTTCCCCCAAACTGCATTATTACCCCATGAAAAAAACTGCTCTGTTGCTGGCCGGGTTGCTGTTCGCCGTCCGCCCCCTCGTCGCCCAACCTGCCGGGGGTCCGGTGCCCGGCATGGATTTGTCCCTGGTCCGCCTGTTTGGCAAGGACCTGGCGTTCTCCGCCAAAGCCACGACCAAAACCACCGATGCCAACGGCAAGAATCTCGAAATTGCCATGAACTTCGCCAAGGCGGATCAAAAGGTGCGGGTGGACGTGGACCTCACGCAGATCAAGGGCGACGCCATTCCCGCCGCCATGCTGGCCAGCCTTAGCCAGATGGGCATGGCCAAGGTCAGCAGCATTACCGCGCTGGATTCCAAGCTCACCTACGTCATTTATCCCGGCATTCAGTCGTACTCCAAATCGCCGTTGCCGGAAGCCCAGGCGAATGCCCTGGCCAACGAACTCAAAATGAAAAAGACGGAGCTGGGCAAGGAAACCATTGACGGCCATCCGTGCGTCAAAAACAAAGTCGTGATCACCGCCGAGGACGGCACCGAGCATGAAACCACCGTCTGGAACGCCAGCGACCTGAAGGATTTTCCACTACAAATCGAAACTCTGGAGAACAAGACCCTCATGTCATTGCATTTCTCAGATATTAATTTGAAGGCCCCGGCAGCCAGCCAGTTTGAACCACCCGCCGGTTATACCGCCTATAACAGCATGCAGGAACTCATGATGGCGGCCATGAAAAAGATGATGGGCAACCCGCCGCCGGTAGATGCCCCGGTTATAAAACAATAACTTCCCATTTCCCCCGCAAGCGGCCATTTCCACTGGAAATTGGCCGCTTTTTAATTGATCAAGCCGGAAAAACCTGGGTTTCGAGGGATATTGAGTATCCGTCGCCCGCCCGTTTTGTTACGATTGCGTCATGAAGATTACGAATTTGAATCCCGACACCGCCATCGGTGCGAGTGCGTGGTTCGTGGAGGTGGATGGCCACCGCCTGCTGCTGGATGCCGGCACCCATCCCAAGCGCGAAGGTCGCGCCGGCCTGCCGCTGTATCCCCTGGTGCAGGAGCAGGACCTGGACGCCATTGCCATTTCCCATTGCCATCACGATCACGTCGGCTCCCTGCCCGTGGCCGCCCAGTATTTCCCCAAGGCCCACGTGTTGATGACCGAGCTCAGCTACTTTATCGCCGAGCGCGTGCTGCATAATTCGGTCAACGTCATGACCCGGCAGCGCGATGAAATGGGCATCCGCGAATATCCGCTCTACACCCACGACCAGGTGGACGACCTCATGCCGCAGTTCCAAGGGTTCAAATACAATCGTGAGGTGGCCTGGGCGGCGTTCCAAAAGACCCGCGCCGGATTTCGTTCCCCGACTTTGGAATTTTACGACGCCGGCCACACCCTTGGCTCGGCAGGCATCATGGTGCGCGGGCAAAAGGAAACGTTGTTCTACAGCGGCGATGTTTGTTTCCATGACCAAACCCTGCTGCGCAGCGCGCAGTTTGATGACGTCAAGGCCGACGTGCTTATCCTGGAAACCACCCGGGGCAACCGCGCCGTGGTCCCGGGAGTCACCCGGCAGACAGAAATTGAACGGCTCACCGCCGACATCCAGCGCGTGCTCAAGCGCAAGGGCTGCGTGCTTATCCCGGCCTTCGCCCTGGGCCGCACCCAGGAAATCCTGGCCTTGCTGGCTCTGCTCATGCGCGAAGGCCGGCTCAAATCCCAGCCCATCTACATCGGCGGCCTGGGCCGGGTGTTCACCGAGATCTACGACTTGCAATCGCATCGCACCCACCGGCAGCACACCAATCTGCAACTGAATGAGGCGCTCAACCTGGTGGTGCTGGAAAAGGGCCAGGCGGACAAAATGCGCCTTACCGGCGGCCGCATCTTTGTCATCACTGCGGGCATGATGAGCGAAAACACCGCCGCGCATGACCTCGCCGCCCGCATGATTGAGGACCCCAAGCAGGCGATTTTCTTTGTCGGTTACGCCGATCCGGAAACCCCTGGCGGCCGGCTCAAAGCCGCCCAACCCGGCGTCCCCTTTGTCTTCAGCGCCAACGCGGGCCAGTTGACCCGGCGGTGCGAGATTCAGGACTACGACCTCACCGCGCATGCCAACCGCGACAACCTGCTGGATTTTGTCGGGCAGGTGGCGCCGCGGGCGGTGCTGCTCGGTCATGGCGATGACGACTCCCGGGCGTGGTTCGAGGAGCAAATTCGGGCCCGGCACCCCAAGATGAAAATCATCCAGCCCGGCCCCGGCAAAACCGTGGAAGTGTAACCTGCGGTCGCCGGGGAAACAAAAAAGCTTTGTTCTTTTGCCTCGGTCGGGATTTCCGATTAAAACGCTGCCATGCAAGTGCGTTTCCTGCTCGGCCCCGCCGGCAGCGGCAAGACTTTCCGCTGCCTGGCGGAGATTCGCGCTGCGCTCCAGGAAGCGCCCACCGGCCCGCCGTTGCTGCTGCTCGCCCCCAAGCAGGCCACGTTTCAACTTGAACGCCAGTTGCTCGCCACCGGGTCGCTCTCCGGTTACAGCCGGCTCCAGATTTTGTCCTTCGAACGGCTGGCGCATTTTCTTGTCACCCATTTGAACCCGGCGGCGCCCGACTGGCTGGATGAGGAAGGCCGCGTCATGGTGCTACGGGCGTTGCTGGCGCAAAAGCAGCCGGAACTGCGGCTGTTCCACAGCACCGCCCGCCTGCCCGGCTTTGCCACGCGCCTGAGCCAGTTGTTTCGCGAATTGCAGCGGCATCAAATTTCCCCGGCCAAACTCTCCACGCTCGCGGAGAAAATCACCGCCCCGTCCCAACTCGCCGGCAAGCTCCATGATTTTGCCGTGTTGCTGCGCAGTTACCAGGACTGGCTGGCTGCGCATCAACTGCAGGACTTCAACACCCTGCCCGACATTGCCGCCCGCGCCTTGCGCGCGCCGCTGCCCCGGGAACTCCGCATTGGCGGACTGTGGCTGGATGGCTTTGCTGAACTGACCGCGCAGGAACTGGATTTGCTGACGGCCCTGACGCCGTGGTGCGATCAGACCACCCTGGCTTTCTGTCTGCCCCGGGAGATCAATCAGGAACCACCCTGGCGTTCCACCTGGGCGGTCATTGGCCAGACATTTCTGCGCTGCCTCCAGCAATTCAAAACGCTGCCCGACGCCGCGGTCACTGTGGAAACCCTGCCCGCAGCTCAGTCGCCCACGCGGTTTTCCGCAGTGCCGGAATTGGCCCACCTCGAAGCGCATTGGGCCACTCCCTCGCCCTGGCCGCAGCCGCCGGAACATATCGCTGCTTTCACCTGCCCGCATCCGGAAGCCGAGGTCCTGCTTGCCGCCCGCGAAATTCACCGGCTGGTGCGCGCTGGCGGACGCTATCGCGAGGCTGCCGTGCTGGTGCGAAATCTGGATGGCTACGCGGAATCCATCCGCCGCATTTTTCCCCGCTACGGCATTCCTTTCTTCCTTGACCGCCGGGAATCCGTGGCGCATCACCCGCTCGCCGAGCTGACCCGCTACGCGCTGCGCATTCCCGCCCACGGCTGGCGGCCGGCGGACTGGTTTGGCGCGCTCAAAACCGGGCTCACTCCCGCCGCCGAAGAAGAGGTGGACTGGCTGGAAAATGCCGCGCTGGAATTTGGCTGGGAAGGGCCCATTTGGAGCCAGCCGCTGCAAGTTCCCCACCAGGCCGCCTTGTCCGAGCGCGCGGAAAGGATCCGGCAAAAGCTCATTGCTCCTTTCCTGGCACTCGCCCGGCAAACGGCCAATTCGCTCAACGGACTCCAACTCGCCGCCGCACTGCGGGAGTTCTGGCAGCAGTTGCAGGTGGAATCCAAGCTCGCCGCCTGGAGCCAATCGGAAGTCACCGAACCCGCGGCCGTCCACGCCACTGTCTGGCAGCAGATGCAGCTCTGGCTGGAAAATCTGGAACTCGCCTTTTCCCAGGAAAGTTTGCCGCTGCGCGAATGGCTGCCCGTGCTCGAAGCCGGGCTCACCCAGCTTACCGTGGGTGTGCTGCCGCCGGCCCTGGACCAGGTGCTCGTCGGCGCCGTTGACCGCTCCCGCAATCCTGACCTCAAGCTCGCGCTGGTGCTGGGCCTCAACGAAGGCATTTTCCCCGCTCCACCCCGGGAGGACGCCATGTTGGGTGAATTGGAACGCGACGCCCTGTACGAACAGGGCGTGCGCCTGGGACCGGGCATTCGGCCCCGGCTCGGCCATGAATGGTTCTTCGGTTACGTGGCCGGCACCCGCGCCAGCGAACGTCTGGTGCTGACCACCGCCGAATTTGACCGGCGCGACAACCGGCTGAACCGTTCGCCCTTCCTGGCCCATCTGCAAAAAATCTTTCCGCAACTGGAGCTTCAGGAATGGCGGCCGGCCTCCGGGTTTGCCACCGCCGAGCACGTCAGCGAAATCATCGTTCCGGCCATCCAACTGCAAAACCAGCTACCCGCCATGGCTGCCCCGGACCTGGCCCACCTGCTCACGCTGCCCGAGCTGGCCCCGGCGCTCGCCAAGGCAAATTGGGTCCAGACCGCGCAAGCGGGCGATTACCTGGCTCCGGCTCAGGCCGCGCTGCTGTACGGCACCGAACTGGCCACCTCGGTGAGCGCGCTGGAAAACTACGCCGCCTGTCCGTTCAAATTCTTTGTCAGCCATGGCCTGCGTGCGGCCGAGCGGCGGGAGTTTGAACTGGATCCCCGCGAACGCGGCTCGTTTCAACACGAAGTGCTCACGGTGTTCCACCAGGAATTGGCGGCGGAGCAGTTGCGCTGGCGCGACCTCACTCCCGACACGGCCCGGCAACGGGTGCGACGCATCGGCCAGGAGCGGTTGCAAACCTATCGCAATGGCCTGTTGATCTCCGACCCGGCCCGGCAATTCAACGGCACCCTGTTGCTGGAATCTTTGGAAGCCTTGATTGCCGTGCTCGTGGACTGGGCCCAGGACTATCAATTTGACCCCGTCCTGGTGGAAACCGGCTTCGGCCTGCCCGGCTCGTCCTGGCCGGCCTGGCGGCTAGAACTGGACTCCGGCCACGCCCTGCGCCTGCGCGGGCGCATTGACCGCGTGGACCTCTGCCGCGAACCCGCCGCCGACACGGCGTTGGCCGTGGTCATGGATTACAAGTCCAGCAGCCGCAAACCGGACCGCATCAAGTTGTATCACGGGCTGCAATTGCAATTGCCCGCCTATCTGGCGGTGCTGGAACTGTTGCCGGAAGCGCGCGCCAGTTTTGGCGTCACCCGCCTCATTCCGGCGGGAGTATTCTATGTGAATCTGCGGGGCGAATCCGACAGCGCCAAAAATCATGCTGCGGCGCTGGAAGATCCCGCCCAAGCCCGCCGGCTCGCTTACCAGCACACCGGACGGTATGACGAACAATTCCTGCCGCTGCTGGATCCGGAAAAAAAGGGCGAACAGTTCAAGACCAGCAAGCAGGCCCATGACCGCATGGATGCGGCGGCGTTCCGCGAAATGTTGCAGCGCGTGGCCGCAAACCTGGGCCGCTTTGGCACCGAAATTTATTCCGGGAAGCTCGCCCCCGACCCTTTTCGGAAAGGCACCGAAACCGCGTGCAAATATTGCGACTACGCCGCCATCTGCCGTTTTGATCCCTGGACGCAATCTTTCCGCCCCCTTCCTGAACCACCGGATGCCCCGGCGCCCGCCAAGGGAGAAACGTCCCGCTCATGAACGCGCCCACGCCCCAACAACAAGCTGCCATTGCCGCCCGCGGCAATGTGCTGGTGGCCGCCGGTGCCGGCACGGGCAAGACCAGCACCGTGACCCGGCGTTGTTTGGATTTGGTCCTGCACGGCGGCTGCGGGCTGGACCAAATCCTCATGGTCACCTTTACCGAGGCGGCCGCGGCGGAAATGCGCGAACGCATTGGCAAGGCTTTGCAGGCCGCGCTGGCAGACGCGGCACTGGACGAAACCACCGCCGACCGGCTGGCTGGGGAGCTGTCGCTGCTGGACACCGCCCCCATCTCCACCTTGCACGGCTTTTGCCTGGACCTGGTGCGCCGCCATTTTCCTTTGCTGGGTTTGGATCCGCAATTTGTGGTGCTCGACGAATCCCAGACCAAGCCGCTGATCCAGGACGTCTTGAACGAGCTGTTCCGGCAACATTACGCCGGAGCCACACCGCACGATGCTGCCGTGCGCGACCTCGTGCGCGGATATGGCGGCGGCCAGGAGGAGCGGATTCGCGAATTGGTGGTGGCCCTGCACCGCCATGCCCAGGCATTGGATGGGGCCGAGCGCTGGCTGGAAATCCAAATCGCCCGGTTTGCCCAGCCGCAACCCGATGCCTGGCGTCAACTGTTTGGAATCGCGGTGACCGCCTGGATGGAACAGTGGTACGAACTCCTCGGGGAATACGCCGGGCCAAGTGCCAACGTGGCCGCCTGCCGCGCTGCCCTGGATGCCCTGCCCGCGCCACCCGATTTCGCTGCCGCCGCTGCAGTGGTGGAACAGGTCCGGGCTGCCGATGCTGCCAAATGGGAACACGGCACCAAAACCAAAATCCGCAAACCGCTGGAAGGCTTTTTTGTCGGCGCCGAATTTCTGGGCGAACTGGCAGCCAAGAACGGCGCCGCCCTGGCCGACGATTGGTCCTGGGTGCGGGAATCCATGCTCACGCTCCTGCAGCTCGCCCAGGAGTTCAGCCGGGAATTTGCCCGGGCCAAGCGGGAACTCGGCGGCATTGACTTTGCCGACCAGGAACAACTGGCGCTGCAACTGTTGCGCGATGCCACAGGGGAACCTACCGCCATCGCCGCCGCCTGCCGCGAACGGTTCCAGTTCGTGTTTGTGGATGAATGCCAGGACATCAATGCAGCCCAGGACGCCATCATCCGCGCCGTCAGCCGGACCGGCGCGGCGGCCAACCGTTTTCTGGTCGGCGACGTCAAACAGAGCATCTACCGGTTTCGCCTGGCGAATCCGCAAATTTTCCAGGACTACCAGAAAAACTGGAGCCGCTCCGCGTCGACACAGTCCGAGGGACAGGTGCTGGCGTTGACGGAAAATTTTCGCAGCCGGGAAGGATTGCTAGAATTCATCAATCACCTGTTTCACTCCCTGATGCGCCCGGCCATTGGCGGGTTGGATTATCCCGCGACCGCCGAATTGAAATTTGGAGCCGCGCCGGGTCGGGAAGCGTTATCCCGAAATTCCGATCCCGCTCCCCGGGTGGAATTCATGCTGGTCACCAAAGACAGCAATGACGCGGCCGAAGAACCCGCTGGCGAGACCGAAGCCGCCGCCAGCGACCTGCCCGATCTGCAAACTGCCGAACGCGAAGCCTGGCTGGTGGCCCGCCGGTTACGCGAATTGAAAGAGTCAGGTCATCTGGTGTGGCGGGACGGGGCTTTGGCGCCGGTGGAATTCCGCGACATGGTGGTGTTGTTGCGCTCGGTCAGCGGACGCGCGGAGATTTATGCGAAGATGTTTCATCAGGCCGGGGTCCCGTTGCAAGCCGGGCGGGCCGGCTTCCTGGATGCGCAGGAAGTTACCGATGCGTTGAATCTGCTGCGGCTGCTGGACAATCCCTTGCAGGATTTGCCCCTGCTGGCGGTGTTGCGCTCGCCGCTGGTGGGATTATCCGCGGATGAACTCGTGCGCCTGCGCCTGGTGCAACCCCAGGGATTGCTGTGGCTGGCGTTGCAAGCCTGTTGCCGGCTACGCTCCTCCGATGCCGCCCTCACCGCGCTGCAAACCAAACTGAACTGGTTTCGCGAGCGCTGGAACGCGTGGCGGGAACTGGCCCGGCATTCCGCCCTGACCCATTGCCTGGAAACCGCCCTCGCTGAAACTCATTATGAAAGCCTGTTGCTCGCCGGCGAACGCGGCGCGGAGCGGGTGGCCAACCTGCGACAGTTGCTGGACCTGGCCCGGCGGTTTGATCCGTATCAACGTGAAGGACTCTATCGCTTTCTCCAATTCATCGCCGCCCAGGAAGCCGCCGAGGTACGGCACGAACCGGCGGCGGCCAGCCACGGCAACGCCGTTCGGCTGCTGAGCATTCACGCCAGCAAGGGGCTGGAATTTCCCGTGGTGGTGCTGGCCGGCACCGGCGGCAAATTTAACCTGCGCGATTTGCACCGGGACGTGCTGTTGAACGAATCCCTGGGCATATGCCCCAAGGTGCTCGCGCCAGAATCCCGCCGCCGCTATCCCAGCATTGCCCACTGGCTGGCCGCGCAAGCGGAACGTCGCGCCTTGCTCGGGGAGGAATTGCGATTGCTGTATGTGGCCCTGACGCGCGCGCAGGACACGCTGATTCTTACCGGCACCGCCAGCCGCAAGGATGAACTCGCCCGGTGGCAGGAGCCGGCGCCGGTCACGGACGCGACGATGCTGAAAGCCGGCAGTTGCCTGGACTGGCTGCGGCTTTGGTTTGCCAGCGCCATTCCCGCGGGCGCGTGGCATACGGCCACCAGTGGCTCGACATCACTTCTGCGCTGGAATTGCTTTGGCCCGGACGACCCGGTCTTTGCGAGTGACATCAAGAACTCGCTCGGCACCGACGCTCCCATCCCGCCGTCGGCTGAAACGGTCGCGACGTTGCAAAAACGGCTGCAGTGGAGCTACCCCCATTTGCCGGCCACCCGGGAAGCCGCCAAGACTTCGGTTTCCGTGTTGCGCCGCCGCGCCGTCGAACCGGATGAGGACGCCGCCCCGGCTTTTTCGTTTCAACGGCCGCCGGGGTTTTCCCATAATTATAACACCAGCGGCAAACTTAGCGCCGCTGAAATTGGCACGGCGCATCATCGCTTCATGGAACTGGTGGCCCCGGCCCGCACCGCCACGGCAATGGATTTGCGTAACGAAGCGACGCAGATGCAGGAACTCGGCGTTCTGACCGTCGCAGAACTGGCCGCGCTGGATTTTGCGGCGCTGGAACAATTCTGGCAATCGCGCCTCGGCCAGGACATTCGGACCCTGTCCCCGGGAGAATTGCACCGGGAGATGCCCTTCACCGCCCGCATTAACCCGGCCGATTTGGAGCAACTAGGTTTGCCCCATTCCGCCCAACTGGACGGGGATGATTTTGTGGTGATCCAGGGCATCGCCGACCTGGTGGTGTTGCGCCCCCGCGAAATCTGGCTCGTGGATTTCAAGACGGATGCCCTGGCTGTGGCTGACCTGGAGCAAAAACTGGAAATGTACCAGCCGCAATTGAAACTCTATGCGCTGGCACTGGCACGCATCTATGCCCGGCCGGTAACGCGCTGCTGGCTGCATTTCTTCGCCTTGCGCAGTTCCGTGGCGGTGGACCTGTCCTGACCAACGGAGTTCAGCGGTTTGATTCGCCCGAAAATTACATCACACAAATCAGCACGGTTTCCATGATGGAGAAGCCCACCCCGAGCACCACCAGCCGCTGAAAAATCTGGTTGAATGCCCGGAGCATGAAGTCCAGCCGTTCCGTGGCCGCTTGCACGATCCGGGCCAGGCTCTGTTCCAGCCGGCCCGCGTAGGCGCCGGTGTGGATCTGACTCTTGATCTCGGGAGACAACAACGCTGACGCCGCGAACGCATCGCCGAAGGTGTCGTTGCCCGCCAGCGAGTCACGAACGGCCAGCAGATCGCGCCGGATAGCCTCGTTGCGCACCACCGGCAACGCCAGATCGAACATCCGTGTAACTTCGAGGCCGCCGGCTTCATAGGCGAGCCGGAAGGTGGAAAAGAACAGGACGGTGGCGAGCCCGATTTCCGTTTCCCGCAGGAGAGGCAGTTGCAACAGCAGCGTGTCCAGCAGCCGTCTTATCGGAGCCAGCTGGCACAGCAGCCAGCCGATCAATACCGCCAAGCCGGTGCTCGCAAATGTGGTGCCCACAAACCATCCGGCGGTTTCATATTTGCCAAAATAGACAAAGATCAGGGCGCGGAGAATCCAGCCAAAGACGATGCACGCCGCCGGATACAGCCAGGTATTGCGTACGAGGCGCACCGAAGGCGCAACGCGCCGTTCGTATTGCGCCAACAACCGGAACGCTTCCACGAGTCGCCCGGTGGTTTCACCGGCCCGGACCAGAGGCAGATAATGGCGGGGAAAATATTTTTCGCCAGCAGCCAGCGCCTCCGAGAGGGAAGCGCCGGCATCGCATTGCGCCAGCGCCAGCGGGATGATTTTCTGAAGTTGCCGGGAACACAGACTGCGGCTGCTCGTTGCCAGTGCCTGCCGGACCGGCATGGCCGACGACAAACACAGGGCCATGGAATCGGAAAACAGCCAGAGGGTTTGGTTGTCAATGCGCATGGGCGGCAGCGCAACCTACCACACGCCATCCCCTTCCGCCAGCGGGTTGCCGCTTACAAAAGCGAAGGCTCGTCGGCCTCGGGAGCCGATTCTTCCGGCGCGGCAACCGGGGCGGCGGCATCCTGAAGTTTCACCAGCGCCGGGCGCAACGGTCGCCCTTGATAATTGAAACCGGTGGCGATAGTTTCCGCCACCACGGCGCCGGCGGGCGCGGTTTCGGCATCCAGCAACCGGTGCCGCTCGGCATCGAACGGCTCGCCAAACAGGGCGGTGTACGGAATCAGCCCGATGCGGCGCGCCACTTCGCGACAGGCATTTTGGAAATTGGTAAGCTGTTCCAGCAACTCCGGCTGACCGGAACGGGCCGCCGCCTGGTGCAACGCAAAGATATGATCCAGAATGCGCACCACGATTTGCAGCCATTCGCCTTCGGAACGGCGGGCCTTTTCCACCTCCAGGCGGAGGGCGGCCTTTTCGCTGTCGTTGGCCTTCTTCATGAAATCGGCGAAGCCCGCGACCTCGGCGGTCATGCGTTCAGCGATTTCCCTGGCGGTGCCGGCGGTCTTGCCGGCGGCAATACTCACATCCTGCCATTGTGCAGTGGCGTGGGCAATTTGCGCGCCCACCTGCTCCAGTTGTTGAATCTGGCCCAGCGTATCGGCGAGGCGGTCGGTCTCGGTGAATTTGAGCGCGGCCTTGTATTCCAGTACGAATGGAACGACGGCCAGCACTGCCCCCCCGGCCAGAGCGCCGACGCACAGGAGGTTCAGGTATAAATTGAGCGGATGGGCGCTGAGACGCATCACCGCCACGGCCGCCCCCACCAACACGGCATCGCCCAGAAAAAACGGCCATTTGGGCAGCACCGGCGGAGTGTTATTTGTCATGGCGAAAAGCTTAACCGGAAAACCGCGGACAATTCAAGGCCGGGAGCAGGAAAGGAGGATGCAGCGGCGGGTATTCAGTTTTTAAACTTTAAGCTTCTTAAACAAAAAACGGGCCGTCCGGTGGGACAGCCCGTGATGTGAATTGAACGCCAGTCAGCTTAGGCAGCGCTTTCGCCCACCTGGAAGCGGACGAAGCGGCGCACGGCGATTTCATCGCCGAGCTGCTTGGCCACGATGGCGATGTGTTCCTTGACCGTGATTTCCGAGTTCTTCTTCACGAAGCCTTGGTCCACGAGGCAGTAATTCTGGTAGAACTTCTCCAGCTTGCCTTCCACGATCTTGGCGATGGCCTGCGGCGGCTTGTTCTTTACCTGCTCGGCCGCAATTTCCTTTTCCTTGGCAATCACGTCGGCGGGCACGCTCTCGCGCGCCACCACAAACGGATGGCCGGCGGCGATCTGCAGGGTGATGTCGCGCACCAACTGCTTGAATTCCTCGTTGGCCACGGTGGCTTCCTTGCCCGCGCCGACTTCCACCAACACGCCCACCTTGGCGCCAGTGTGGATGTAGGCGGCCACGAGACCGTTGCCGGCCACTTCAATGCGCTGATGGCGGGAAATCAGAATGTTCTCGCCAATCTTGGCCACGGCAGCCACGCGGTCGGCTTCCAAATCCGCATTCGGGTTGGCGGCCAGCTTCTTGGCCAATTCATCGCAAAACGCCCGGAAGCTCTCGTTCTTGGCCACGAAATCGGTTTCGCAGTTCACCTCCACGAGTACGCCTACCTTCGCACCCGGGGCGATGTGCTGGGCAATGACGCCCTCATTCGCCGCGCGAGAGGATTTCTTGGCCGCGGAGGCCACGCCCTTCTTGCGCAAAATGTCCACGGCGCCGTCCAGGTTGCCCTGGGCTTCGGTAAGCGCCTTTTTGCAATCCATCAGGCCCGCGCCGGTCATCTCGCGCAGTTTGCCCACGGTTGCAGCAGTAATTTCAGCCATATAATTCTCGATTCTGGTTAAGGTTGCGGGTTCAAAAGCGGAACGCGATGCGGGCAATAAATCGTGCCGGCACCGCGTTCCAGTTAAAAAACTAGGCTTGGGCCACGGCGGCCACGGGCGCGGCCGGAGCCGCTGCGGCTTCCGGAGCTGCCGGAGCGGGGGCGGCGGCGGGAGCGGCTTCCTCTTCCTTGCGGCGGGCGTACTTGGCCTCGTACTCGGCCTGGGCCTGCTGCACCGTCTGGCCGATGGTGGCCAGGATCAGGCGCACGGAACGGATGGCGTCGTCATTGGCGGCAATCGGCAGGTCCACCAGTTCGGGATCGCAGTTCGTGTCCACGATGGCCACGATGGGGATCTTCAGGCGGCGCGCCTCGGCAATGGCGTTGTGCTCGCGCTTGATGTCCACCACAAACATCACGGCCGGATACTTGTCCATGGCGCGGATGCCGTCAAAATACTTGAACTGGCGCGCGGCTTCGCGGCGGATCATGGATTGCTCCTGCTTCACATACTGGTTGATGGTACCGTCGGCTTCCATCTTCTCAATTTCCTTGAGGCGGGCGATTGAGCGCTTGACGGTCTGGAAGTTGGTGAGCGTGCCGCCGAGCCAGCGCTCCGTCACATAAAACTGGCCGCATTCCTTGGCGGTTTCCTTCACGGCCTGCTGCGCCTGCTTCTTGGTGCCCACGAACAACACCCGGCCGCCTTTGCTGACAGTGCTCGAGAGAAAGTTGCAGGCGGCTTCAAGCTGGGTGGCCGTCTTGCTGAGGTCAATGATGTGGATGCCGTTGCGCGCGTCGAAGATGAACTGCTTCATCTTGGGATTCCAGCGCTTGGTTTGATGGCCGAAATGAACGCCGGCGTCCAGCAGTTCCTTGATACCGATACTGATCACAATATTTCCTTTGGTTAAAACCCTGTCATTCAGGGCATCCCGCGGAAAACGGGATTGATTTTGATGTTATTATGGCCGCCCGCATCCATCCGGACGCGGATTTTGAAGGCCGTTGCTTCCCCACGTAAGTTTTCCAACTCCCGACAGGGAACAAGCATGCTAGCAGAATCCGCCCTGGGGGCAATCTTAAATTTTAGGGCATCAGGATGGTCTGAGATGGGGCTGGGCGACCGCAGCCCCAGCGCAATAACGCCGTGCTTTCTCCGCTTTGGTTGCCGGCTTGTCAAAGACTGGCGGCTGTTTTATGGTCTGGCCATGTTGTTGAAGCCGAATCCAAGGTGGCTGACCGGGCTGGTGGGCATGTTTCTCCTCGGGGCCGGCCCGGCTGCGCCGGCGGACGAAATTGAACTGCACGACGCCGCCGCCGTTACCGGCAAAATTCTGGCCGAAAAACCCGACTCCGTGGTCGTGGACGTGGGATACACCGTGCTGGTCATTCCCCAGAGCCAGATCGTCAAAATCACCCACAACGACAAGGCCGGTCCCGCCAAAAAAAGCGATGCCGTCCCCACCCCTGCTGCCGGCATCAACGCCGATTCCAAGCTGAAATCCAACCTGTATTATGTGGCGGGCAAAAACGCCCCAGCCCGCTCCGTTCGCGATCTGGTCAAGCAGCTCGGCGAAGCCGTGGTGCAGGTACGCACCCCCGGCGGCTTGGGCTCGGGCTTCATCCTCAACGAGGACGGTTATCTCATCACCAACTTTCACGTCATCGAGGGCGAGACCCAGATTTCCGTGGAGGTGTATCACGAAAAGAACGGCCAACTCGCCCGCAAGACCTACAAGGACGTCCGCATTGTGGCGCTCAACAAGTTTGCCGACCTGACCCTGTTGAAGATTGATGACAAGGACGCGCCCAAGTTTGATTACGTGACGCTGGGTGATTCCGAGACGCTGGCGGTGGGCGACCACGTGTTCGCCATCGGCAGTCCGCTCGGCCTCGAACGGACCGTCACCGAAGGCATTCTCAGCACCAAAACCCGCGAGATGCAGGGCGATCTGTACCTGCAAACCACGGCGCAGATCAACCCCGGCAACAGCGGGGGACCGCTCTTCAACCTGAACGGTGACGTGGTGGGCGTGACCAACATGAAAATTACCTTTGGCGAAGGCCTCGGCTTTGCCATCCCCGTGACCATTGTGAAATATTTCCTCGATCATCGGGATGCCTTCTCCTACTCCAACGACAATCCCAGCAACCCCTATCGCTACCTGGAGCCGCCCAGCCGGACCCGGCACACCGAGGCCCGGTAAGCCCCCGCCATGGTGTTAGCCCCCAGCCGTTCCCGTTTACCATGAAGAAGCTCATTTTCCTCCTCGCCGGGCTGCTCGGCGCCGTCAGTTCCGTTTTTGCAGAAATTCCGCCGGCGGAAAAAATTCTGCCGCCGGACACCCTGCTGATGTTTACCATTCCGGATTGCGCCGCGGCCCGCCAATCCTACAAGGCCTCGACCCAGGCCCAGTTGTGGTATGACCCGGCCATGAAACCGTTCCGCGACAAATTCATGAGCAAGCTGAACGAGGAATTGATCACGCCACTGGAACGCGACCTCGGCATCAGCCTTTCCAATTACACCGCGCTCGCGCAAGGCCAGTTTACCATCGCGGTCCTCCAAAACGGCTGGCAGGGCAAGCCGGAAAACGCCCCCGGCTGGCTGTGCCTGCTGGACACCCGCGCCCAAAGCGACCAGCTCAAGACCAACCTCGCCGATATCAAGAAGCGCTGGGTGGATGCCGGCAAGCAGTTCAAGACCGAGGACATTCGCGGCACCGAATTCAATGTGCTCCTGCTCTCCACCAATGACATTCCCCCCACACTGCAGAAGCTGTTGCCGGCCCGGCCCGCCCCCACGTTTATTCCCGAGGAGGACCAGGGCAAGACGCCACCGCCGGTGGAAGTGCACATCGGCCAATACCATTCCCTGCTCATCGTGGGCGACTCCACGGCCACCCTGGAAAAAATTTTGCGGGCGCTGTCCGGCGGGGATGCCCCCACCCTGGCGGATCAGTCCGCCTTTGCCGCCAGCTACAGCCGGCTGTTCCGCGACACGCCGTTCTACGGCTGGACTGACACCAAGACCTTCCTGGACATTCTTAACAAGAGTTTCGCCGCCAATGCCGATGCCGATGACGCGCAGTTCAGCCTCTTCAAGCCGGAACAGATCATTTCCGGCCTGGGGCTCAACACCATCCGTACCGTGGGTTTTAGCGGCAAACTCACCCCGGCGGGCAACACCCTGCAGGTCTATTTGAACGAACCGGAAGGCGACCGGCAGGGCATCTTCAAAATCATTGCCGGCGCGCCCAAGGACAGCCTGCCGCCGGCGTTTGTGCCCGCGGATGCCATCAAGTTTTCCCGGTGGCGGTTCGATGGCCGTAAGACCTGGGACAACCTGGAGGAAGTGCTCAACGGCATTTCCCCCCAATTGGTGCCCGGCCTGAATTTCGCCTTGGAAAGCGCCGGCGCCATTGCCCGGCAAACCGACCCGGACTTTGACCTGAAGAAGACCCTGCTCGCCAATCTCGGGGACGATATTATTACTTACGACAAACCGCCCCGTTCCAAGAGTGCCGCCGATCTGGCGACGCCCCCTTCCATATTCCTGCTGGGCTCGCCGCATCCGGAGAAAATCACCGCCGCATTGAAGAGCGTCCTGCAGGTTTTTGCCCGCAGCACCGAGGCGCCCACGGAGCGCGAGTTTCTGGGCCGGAAAATTTATTCCATCGCCCTGCCCTCCGCGCGGAATGCCAATGACGAGGCCATTGATCCCCGCCGGCTCAGCTTTGCCGCCAACAACAGTTACGTGGCCTTCACCACCGATACCGCCATGCTGGAGGAATTTCTCCGCAACGGCGAAAACACCGACAAGCCCCTGCGCAGTTCCCCCGGCTTTGCCGATGCCGCCGAAAAAGTGGCCGGCAGCGGCACCAGCTATTTCAGCTATGAGAACCAGCGCGAAGCCACCCGCGCACAGTTCGCCCTCTTGAAACAAGTGGGAGCGAACACCGACAACACCAATACCAACGCTCCGACGGATCTCTTACAGGCGCGGAAGGTCTTCCTGGATTGGGCCGACTTCTCGCTGCTGCCGGACTTCGATGCCATTGCCAAATACTTCTCGTTCACAGTAACCGCCGGTGGCGCGAACCCCGAGGGGCTATTCCTGAAGATCTTTGTCCCCGTGCCGCCACCGGGAACCAGCTCGGGCAATAACTAGGACGGGGCTGTTTTAATGAATCGGAGTTGCTGGAATGACGTCTCCAAGGATAATGCGCTCCAAATCGAGCCTATCCCTGGAACGACCTGGAATTGCAAAGATTTCGCGACTGCTCGCGCTCTTGAGGGTGCAACTCGCGCCTGCGGTCCAGAGGAAAGCGCGGAGGCGCTTCACCCGCAGCGTTTCGACAAACTTTTGGCGGGAAATGACCCGAAGCCTCCGCCGTTGCACCGCCATTGCAGATGGGAGTCTCGCAAGTGACTTGTTGCCGGCTCAAAGCGGTTCACGGCCGGCAAAGCCGGCGTCGAGGTCGTGCCAGAATTCCACGGCCGGTTCGTCCTGTTCCCAGCAGAGAAAAACTTCCTTCCCCCCCATAAGCGCCGGGAAATCCAGCAACCCGCGCTCGACGTCTTTGATGAAGATTTCGCGGCGCTGAAATTCATCCAGCACCGCCTTGAGGTCGGCAATGACCTTGATCCATTCGCCCACGAGGTTGCCACCCAGGTCTTCGCCTCCACCGCGCAGACCGCTGAGCTTGCGGTCATGCCGGACCAGTTGTTCGCGGAATTCATTTACCTCGCGCAGCCAGGCGCGCACCTGGGGCAACAGGGCCGTGGCCTCTTCGCGGGTGTAGTGTTTCGAAAAACGATATGCCATGAGTGCCGCCGGCCCGGGCCCAAAAATCCGGGCCGCACTGCCGACGGCACAGTTATAGCGGCCCGGTGGGTGGATGTCGAACCGGGAATGCCGGCCCCGTTTCCGCTGTTTTTCCGGGGGGATTTGCCTTGCCTCCCGGCCCGGCGCAACCCTATAGAGTAACGGTACCAATTAATTCCTTCATTAGCGCGTGAATTTAAAACATCAAAAGGAGATTGACCGTTTTCAGGCGGCGCTCAGCCGGTTTGACGCCGCAAACGCGGAGGATCCGAACGACGAAATGGTCGCAGGCGCAGCCTGTCCCCGGGAACTGCTCTACGCCCAGCGGCTCACTGACTGGGTGCTCAAGCTCGCCCCGGATGCCAGCGAGGAACTGCAACTCGCCGCGCGGTGCCAGCATCTCTGCCGCTGGCAGATTCCCCGGAGCGATTATCCGATGACCCGCGCCGGTTATCTGCAATGGCGCAGCGAATTGAAAAAATTCCACGCGCGCAAGGCCGGTGAAATTCTGGAAGGCGTGGGTTATCCGCCGGAAACGGTGGCCAAGGTGCAGGCGCTCAACCTGAAGAAAAATTTCCCCACCGATCCGGACAGCCGGGTGTTGGAAGACGCCCTGTGCCTGGTGTTCCTCGAATTCCAGTTTAGCGAACTTGCCGCCAAAACCGAACCGGCCAAGGTGATCAATGCGCTGCAAAAATCCTGGCACAAGATGACGGCCACGGCCCAGGCGGTGGCATTGAAACTCCCGTTGGGGCAACGGGAAACCGCGCTGTTGCAGGAAGCCCTGAAGCCGGCGCCGCTCCCGCCGCATTGACGCGCGGGAAAGACCATTGCCATCCGGGTACGGGCAAAGTTATCATTTCTCCATGATTTCCCATTCTGGCGGTCTCCGCAGGGACGCGAGGGCCGAAGTGTGCAAATTATCTTTCCTCCGGGAAAGGAGGTTGATCCGGTGGATGATTTGCGGGCTATTGGGTTTTCTGCTCTGGGGTCTGAGCGCCGCCCGGGCGCAGGAGTCGGTGGAAGTCCTCATCATTGATTCGTATCATCCCGGTTACACCTGGAGCGACGGCGAATTGCGCGGCGTGCTGCATTCCTTGCTGGCCGCGCACCCGCGCCTGCTGCCCGGCGTGGAATACCTGGACTGGATTCGCCATCCCACTCCGGAGAACGAGCAACGGTTTCTGGACCTGTTGAATGCGAAATATGCCGGGCAAAAGCTGAAGCTGGTCATTACGCTGGATGACAAGGCGCTCCAGTTGGCACTGGAACATCGCGCCCTGTTCGGCCGGGACATTCCCATCGTGTTCGGCGGCGTCAATTATTTCACCCCGGAGCTGCTGCACGGGCAGACCAACATCACCGGCGTGGCCGAAACCAAGGACATCTCCCGCACGCTGGATCTCATCCACGAGTTGCAGCCGGGCGTGCGGGAAATTGTTGTGTACCATGATGACACCACCAGTTCGCTGGCCAACCGCCGCGAGCTGGACGCCGCCCTGCCCCGTTACACCAACGCGTTTTCCTTCCGCTTCCTGGACCATTGGAGCGAAACCGAATTGCTGGATGACCTGGGCCAGCTCCGCCGCGGCACCGCTGTGCTCGGCCTGGGCGCCACGCGCGACCGCGACGGCCGGCAGCTTTCCAGCGACACCACTTTTCTGAAATCCATCGCCGTCCGCAGTACCGTGCCGGTGTACATCATTTCCGAACCCATCGTGCAGCCGTTCAGCACCGGCAACTGGGAATCCGCCATCTGGACGGGCGTGGGTGGCTCGCTGGTGTCCAGCGATGCCCACGGCGAACTGGTGGGCGACATGGCCAACCGGGTGTTGGCCGGCACGCCCGCGGACAGCATTCCCGTGGTCACTCACACGCCCACCCGGCTGGCGGTGGACTGGCTGCAAATGAAACGCTTCAACCTGCCCATCCACGCGCTGCCTGCCGGGACGGAAATTTACCACGAACCCCAGTCGTATTATCGCATCAACAAGTCCCGGATCATTGCGGGCGCGGTGATTCTGGGAGTCGCGGCGGTGGTCCTGCTCATCCTCGGCACGAACGTGGCCCTGCGGCGCCGGGCCGAACGCCAAAACCTGCGGCTGGCAGCCGCCGTGCAGGAAGCCACGGAAATCATCCTCATGCTCGACGCCCGGGGCAACGTGCTCTATGTCAATCCGGCGTTTACCCAGCTCACCGGCCGGACGCTGGCCGAGGCCCGGCAGCCGGATTTCCTGCGCGCCACCCTGCACGTGACCGATGACTTTGCCGGCATCCAGGAAACGTTGCGCCGGCAAAAAAGCTGGGCCGGCCGGTCCACCTGCACGCATCCCGAGGGCCGGGTGCTGGAGCTTTCCCTGGTGGCTTCCGCCGTGCCTGCCGCCACGGAAGCGGAGGTCAGTTACCTTATCATGGGCCGCGATGTCACCCGCGAAAACCGGCTGGAACAACAGCTCCGGAATTCGCAAAAGATGGAGGCCGTGGGCCTGCTCGCCGGTGGTGTGGCGCATGATTTTAACAACCTGCTGCAAATCATCGGGGGGCACACTCATCTCGCCCTCGACCCGCAGAGCAACCCCACCGAGCAACGCGAGTGCCTGGAACAGGTGCTGGAGGCCTCCGATCGCGCGGCCCAACTGACGCGCCAGTTGCTGGCTTTTGGCCGGCGGCAATCGCTGCAACGCGAGGACATTGACCTCAACCGGGTCATTGGCAACCTGCTGAAAATGCTCCGCCGCGTCATCGGGGAACATCTCTCGGTGGAGTTCACCCCGTGCCGGGGATTGGAAAACATCTATGCCGACCGGGGCCAAATGGAGCAGGTGTTGCTCAACCTTTGCGTCAACGCCCGCGACGCCATGCCGGGCGGCGGGCGGCTGATGATCGCGGTGGAAAATGCCGACCTGACCCAGGCCTTCTGCGATGCCCATCCGTGGGCCCGCCCCGGCCATTACGTGCTGCTGCGCGCTGCGGACACCGGTTGCGGCATGGACCAAAAAACCTTGGCCCGCATCTTTGAACCGTTTTTCACCACCAAGCGCAAGGACCAGGGCAACGGCCTCGGGTTGGCAGTGGTGCATGGCATCATCGAACAGCACGGCGGCTTCATCCACGTTTATAGCGAGCCGGGCTCGGGCACCTCGTTCCAAATTTATCTGCCCGTTGCCGAACGCAAACCGGCGGCACCCGCGGAACGGGGCCCCGTTGACAATGCCTTGGTGCAGCCCGCCGTCATTTTGCTGGTGGAGGATGAGCCCGCGGTGCGCGATCTGGCCACCCGGGTCCTGCGCAAAAAAGGCCACACAGTCTTCACCGCCAGCAACGGCGCCGAGGCGGTCCAGATGTTCACGGAACACGCCCCGCTCATCCAGCTCATTGTGATGGATGTGGTCATGCCGCTGCTCAACGGGCCCGAGGCTTACGCACGCATCTCGGCCATCCGGCCCGGCGTGCCGATAATTTACTGTAGCGGTTACAGCGCCGATGTGCTGCGGTCGGGCTTTGAACTGAACACGGACGAACCGTTATTGCAGAAACCGTATGAGCCCGGACAATTGCTGGCGCGGATTGCCCGCAGCCTGGCCCAAGCCCCGCCGCCGGAGCCGCCGGTCTAGGGCCGCCGGCCCGGATCCCGCCGGGCACCCGGAAAACGCGGGACTTTTGCTTGCCTTGATTCCAGCGCCTCGTTAGGTTGCGGCCATGAAACTGTCGGCCCGGCATTGGTTATGCATCAGCTTTTTCCTCCTGGCGTTTGCGCTGCGGTCTCCCGCCCCGCTGACTTATCAACCGGGCGAAGGCTGGGTCTATGAGACTCCGGGCAGCGACACCGGCAAATGGCAGCGCACCCGCGCCAAGGACCAGTTGGAGGTCGCCCAGGCCGCCTACGACAAGAAGGATTACGACCTCGCCCTGAAGGCCGCCCTGCGGGTGGAAAAAATATGGCCGCTGTCCGATTACACTCCACCGGCGCAGTATCTCGTCGGACGCTGCTATGAGGCCAAGCACAAGGATGAAAAGGCGTTCAAGGCCTATCAGCGCATCATCGAAAACAACCCCAAGATTTCCAACTACGACGAAATCCTGCAACGCCAGTACGAAATTGCCAACCGCTTCCTCGCCGGCCAGCGGTTCAAGCTGTGGAGCTACATTCCCTTCTTCCCGTCCATGGAAAAGACCGCCGGCATGTACGAGAAAATCATCAATAACGGCCCGTACAGCGATGTCGCCGCCCAGGCCCAGCTAAAACTCGGCGAGGCCCGCGAGAAGGAATCCGAGCCCACCATGGCCGTGAAGGCTTACGAGACCGCCGCCGACCGTTACAACGACCGGCCCAAGATTGCGGCTGACGCGCTCTTCAAGGTCGGCGAAACCTACCAGCATCAGACCAAAAGCGCCGAGTACGACCAGAGCGTGGCCCAGCAGGCCATTTCCGCCTACACCGACTTTTGCACCCTCTACCCCAACGACCCGCGGGTGCCCGAGGCCCAGAAACGCATCGCCGCGCTGAAGATCGAGGCGGCCAAGGGCAGTTACAATATCGCCCAGTTCTACGAGCGAAACCACCAATGGAACGGCGCCCTCGTGTACTACAATGAAATCCTGGTGCAGGCCCCCAACTCGCCGCTGGCCCAAATCGCCCGCCAGCGGATTGATGAGCTCAAACGGAAGCTCGCGAGCGAAGCCGCGGCGAACCAACCCCAGAGTGCGGAGAAAAATTAAATGCGCCGCCGCTCCCTGTTTTGCGCCGGCCTGCTGGCGTTGCTACTGTCCGGTTGCGCCGGGTACCAGGTCGGCCCGACCAATGGCCTGACCGCCGGGGAAAAATCCATCCAGGTGGCCCCCTTTGAGAACCGCACCGTGGAGCCATATCTGACCGACGCGGTCACTGCCAGCCTCCGCCGGAAAATCCAGCAGGACGGCACCTATGCGCTGAACACGCACAACTCCGGCGACATTATCCTCACCGGCACACTGGTTCACTACCAGCGCCTGCCGCTAAGCTTCCAGCCGGGCGACACATTCACCGCCCGCGATTACCAGATTTCCCTGAGCGCCCAGGTCACCGCACGGGACCGCGATACCGGCAAGGTCATCTTTTCCCAGACCTTCACCGGCTACACCACCATGCGCATCGGCAATGACCTGGCCAGCACCGAGCGGGAAACCCTGCCGTTGCTGGCCGATAACCTAGCCCAGCGGATTGTTGACCTCCTGGCCAACGGAAGCTGGTAAGGTTGACCTGCTTCCGGTCGGGGCGAAATTGCTCCGCAGACAACACGCAGTCGGCACCGCCGCGCCAGCCACGTTTGACAGGCATGGTTAACTAAAGCATCACTTCGGCGAATTCCCCGGCAATCCGGGCAGGGGCCTGAGGAATGGCCGGGGACCCGAGGGCGCATGGCCAAGCACGGTATCACATTCATTGGAATCCTCCTCCTGGGACTCGCCGCCTTCGGCGTCCTGAGTGGCAAGGCACTGTTGCAATTTGGCAGTGTGGAGCGTCGGCGGGAACCCCTCGGCTATTGGCTGACCTTGGCCGCCCAAGTGATTCTGGGACTGGCGCTGATATTTTACGCGATGGTTTTATAAGTTGCCCGGCCCCCGCTTGAACTGGAGCCGGAATGGGGTTATATAATCCCACCAAATTGGAGTCGCCCCGGCGGCGGGCAAAAGCCCGCACGGGAATATTTCGCAACCCGGCATGAACCCGTTTCTCAACCCGCACAAGCGCAGCTATCTGCTTCCGCGCGGACGCAAGAATCTGTTGGAGCCGCCCGGCCCTGCCCGGCGGGAAACCGGAAGTTTCATCCGGGATTATGCGCATCTGGTCCTGCAACTCGCCCGGGAGGACGGCGCGAGCGAAGTCGTCTTTGGAGGCCAGGTCCCGAAAAATGTTCCGACCCCCATCCGCTATAAAGTAGGGGCTGAGTGGTACGACACGGCGCCGTTTCCGCCCGGCTACCGCCGCCGGATATTGAATGAACTGATGAAACAAGCCGGCGTGGCTAAAACTCCCTACCCCCGGCAGGGCATTGTTGTGACCCAACTCGCCGGGACCGTGCACGTCTGGCGGCTCCGGATTTCTGATCCCTGCGGGGAGTGTATTATAACGGCAGTAAACATGCAGTAGGGCTAGCCAAATGCTTTATGAAACCCGAACCAGCACCGGTCAAACGCAATTGGACCAAGCTTGTCCTTGGGCCGTCCTGTTGCTGGCTGCCAGCTGCCAGTCGTTTCGCCCGGCGGAGTTCAAGCACTCGGATGCGGACCAGGCCCGTGACCGGCCGGTGGGGCAGATTGTGGAAACGGTCGGCGCGGTGGCCTATCAGGTCGGCCAAATCGTCCCCTGATGTCCCGGGTAACACTCCCTTCAAACGTGGCCCAAAACTGCGGCGCGTTCGGAGGAATTCAGTTCCCGCCATGTTCCCGGCGATAATTCTCCCAGCTCGTACCGTCCAATCCGCACCCGCAGCAACCGCAGGGTGGGATGCCCCACCGCAGCCGTCATGCGCCGGACCTGCCGGTTCTTGCCTTCGATCAGTTCCAGGCCAATCCAGCAATCCGCCACATTCTTGCGATACCGGATGGGCGGATCCCGCGGCGGCACCCGGGGCGCGACAGCGTCCGGACCGGGCCCAGTTAGCGGTTGCGGTTGCAACCGCCAGGCGCGGCACGGCAGAGTGCGCCGGCCCTGCACCAAGACGCCGGCCTGCAATTTGGCCAGGGCATCCGCGGTGGGAATCCGTTCCACCTGCGCCCAATATTCGCGTTCGTGGGCATGCCGGGGATGCAGCAGTTGTTCGTTCAGCCCCGGCTCATCGCTTAACAACAGCAGGCCTTCCGAGTCGGCGTCCAACCGGCCGATGGGATAAACGTTTTTGGGAAAGCCGAATTCCGCCAGCGTGCGCTGTCCCGGCGTCTCCACGGTGAACTGCGATAGCACGCCGTAGGGTTTGTGAAAGGCCAGCAGCATGACGCGGGGTCAAGGCAGCACCTGCACGCGGTAGTAACCGGTGTCGTTGGTCAGCGGCCAGGTGAACGTGGCGGGCGACGTGCTGAACTGCATCCAGCCCGACACATCGGTCCAGCCATCCAGCAGGCCCGGGTTGGCGGCAGTGGCTTCCACGCGATAAACGCGATTGGAAAACACCGGCCACGCCAGTTGTATCACGGCATTGCTGAAATCGAAAGTAGGGGTCACCACCAGGGCCGACAATGCATTGGTGGGATTGGTCCCGGCCACGAATTCCGCATAATCGCTGAACCCATCCCCATCGCTGTCCGTTGTGGCCGTCCGGCCGGGAGACACGACGCCAAAGTAATACTGTTCCCAGGCATCGGAGATGCCGTTGCTGTTGGCGTCGGCAAAGGTGTAGTTGCCGCGGAACGAGAGTGCCCCGCCCAAAATCAGGCTGTTGGTTTGCGGTGCGGGCGTTTGATAGAACGGCACGGGGAGAAAATGGACGATGTATTGCCCGGTGGGCGCATTGGTCACCAGGGTGCTGACCCCGCTGCCGGCCAATGCCAGCGGTCCGGTCAGTTGAAATTGCGCCTGCCACAAGTTGTTGGAAACTTGAATCGTATTGGGCGCGAGGAAACCCAGCACCCGGCGGAGGAATTCCCCGCGGTTGTCCGGCGCCGCGCCGGCGGCCGGCAACGCGTCCAGCGGAAAGGACAAAAGCACCACCCGGCCGTAGGGCATGTCATCCGGCGGGGCGTAATACATGCCCACTGCGCGGCCGGTGGGCTCCAGCAACAACGGCAGGGCACTCGCATCCGGGGTAAAGGTGTCGGACAAATCCGGCCCCAGCCCGTAAAAGGTATCCACCGGGTAATTGGAATAATCCAGGGTCATGTCCACCCCGGCGGTCAGGGAGTCATTGGTAATGCCGAGCACTTCCGGTACGCCATGGTTTTGATCGCAGGTGGGGCAAGGCGAGTATATGTCCGGATTGGCAATGTAATTACCGACATGCAGCAGGTTGGCCCGGAATGGAATATCCCCCAGCCGGCTGAGAATTTCCATCGAAGCGACGAAGAACGAGCCGCCCCCGGCAACATAGTTCTGAATGTTCGTCTGTTCTTGGGTCGTGAAGGTGGAATGCAGCAAGGGCGCATACAGGCTGTCGGAAACCCGCCAGATCACCACCCGGTAGGATTCAAGAATGTCCGGCGGCGGCGTGTCGCGGTCCAATACCCGCCAGACATCGTAATTATAACCGGCCTGGTCCAAGGCCTCCGTGTAGGTGCTGAGCGGAATGTTGGTGGATTGGTCATCGGGGATGTAGGAATCCACCAGCAACACCACTGCCGGCGGCACGGCCACAAAGGAGAACAGCGTTCCCCCTTGATTGTTGGTGGTCACGTTGCCCGCGGCATCGGCGCCCTGAAGTTCGAAATAATATTTTTGCCCGGCAGTCAAATCTTCCAGGGTTATCGTATGGGTCAGGCTCCGGGTGGCATTGGAAACCGTGGTGGCCATGCCGGCATCGGGCCCGTAGCGCAATACCGTGGTGGCCGGCTCGTCCGAATTCCAACTGATATTCATACGCCCAAAGGCATTAGTCACCGTTACTCCAGTCAGGACAGGCGGTTGCAAATCGGCGGTGGCCGTGGCGGTTTTATTGGAACCCCAGGCATCCATATAGGTCGCCAGAATGACATCGCCATTGGCGATCTGCAATTTCCCATCCACTGTGGCGGGACCGGTGGCGGTAGCCACACGACCGGTGAAATTGCCCGCCGCATCCGCTGCGGGGAGCACGATGTTTTCGGGGGTGCTTTCCGTGGTGCTCTGAAGCAGCACATGCACGGAATTACTGCCCGCCCGCCCGGCATCCAGCACATGCAGGCCCAACCAACCCGGCGCCGTGTAGGTGGGATGATCCAGCAAAACAATGCTGGAGGTAGCTGTGGGCAGCGCCCCGGAAATTACCAGGGCAAAATCCTGGTCCACAGCGGGGGTATCCAGCCGGGCATCAGCGGAAACACTGTGTGCCACCACCCGGAAGGTATATTCTCCGGGCATTGGTGCGGCCAGATTCACGCCTTCCACGTTGTTCAACGTATCCGTGGCCGGGGGATCCGGCACAGAATTGCCGGCGACATCAAACTGATTACCGCGGTAGATGTGCCCGTCCGGCGCAACGACTTCAAGATCCAGGTCATTCACCAAAGCCTGGGCCGCTCCGGGAAATCCGGGGACGTCGGTATAGGCCAGGGTTACTTTCAAATTCAGGTTGGAACTGGTGACAACAATTTTACGCTCGTAGCTTTGGCCGGTCGCCAGTAAAACGCTCTGGTCGGTGAAATCATAAATCCGGCTGGAAGCCAGTAGCGCCGGCAGATCTACCCGGCCCCAGCCTTCATCCATGTTGGGCACAGGCGCGGTATCGAGATTGTTGTCCAGGTCATGCGCGGAATTGATGAGTGCCGCCTTGAGCAGCGCCGGCGAGGGCGTGACATTGGCATGCGTTTGCCGGTAATACTGCACGAACACCGCCGCCGCCCCGCCCACCAGCGGTCCGGCCTGGCTGGTGCCGCTCAGATACATGTAATTGGAGGAAATGGGCGTGGCATCGGACAGTCCGCCCATGTAGGCCGCCGACATCAACGACGCCACCCACGTGCCGGGCGCCACCACGTCCGGCTTGATCCGGCCATCGGCACACGGCCCCCGGCTGGAGAAATTGGCCATGGCCTCGGGGCCGTCGGTGTATTGGGTGAAATTGGTCCGGCTGCTCTGGGAGGCGCCGGTAGAAATTACATTTTTGGCCGAAGCCGGGCTCTCAATGGACTGCGCGAATGGCCCGTCGTTGCCCACGGAAAATTCCAGGATAAACGGCTGATCATTGGTCACCGTGGAGTCCGCGTCGCGCACCAGTCCGTCATAAACCGCCGCCGCGATGGTGTAATCGCCCGCCCCGGCCACCCCCCAGCTATTGACCCCGATGACCGCCCCGGCTTCGGTGGCGTCGCGAGTCAGTTGTTCCAGGTCCGGGTCCGCCGGCCCCACGTAGTTGCCGTAATCATCAAAGATCTTTTGGACCAGCAGTTCCGAACCGGGGGCCATCCCCAAACCATAAAGATTTCCATCAGCATCCGTTTCGCCAATGGCCCCGTTGCCGGCCAATATTCCCGCCACGTGGGTACCATGACCAAAGCCATCCGCGGCATTGGTTTCCGAACCGTAAGCCACCAGGCCTTGAACCCGCCCCCGCAAATCCAAACTCAGGGTGTTGGTATCGCCCGTGTCCAATCCCGAATCGGCCACGGCCACCAGTATGTTGGTGCCGTCATAGCCCAGTGCTTGCGTCAAGGTACGATGAACGCCGCCGTCACCGCCCACAATTTTGGCCACCGTTTCGTCGTGCAATTTGAATTTCCCCGCAGGTTCCACCCACAGCACGTCGTCCATCGCCGCCAGAGTGGCCAATTGGGAAATTGGGATGCTTCCACACAAAACACTTCCAAACCGCCAGGAGGCGGCGTGGACCGGGGTGGCAAATAGGCGTTCCACCGCCTGCCATTCCGCCGCTGAGAGGCCCGCCGCCAAAATGACATTAACCGGGATGCTCACGGCGGTCAGGTGCGGTTTGCGGGAAGTCGCCTGCAAGTCGGGGTGCAGCCGATAAGTGGCATCATACGTTCCCACCCAATGGACAAAGCTGAATTGCCGGAGGGCCGGGAGCGAGGTTTGGCGCAGCCTCGCCACGAAGGCGTCATCCGGAACATAGACCAACAGCTCAACTCCCATATTGGCAAGTTGTTGCCGCCATTCGGGTTGAACCGGGCCGCTGAATTGAATCAGGTACAATCCGGAAACAGATTGCGGAATGGCCCCGGCTAAATTGGTGGTCGCGACCTTTGCGGCAGGGGGGGAGATAATGGCATTACGCAACCGGATGGACTTGGCTGAGGCGTTTCCCGCCATCAAAAGCAACAAGCACCCGGTCAGCAACACCTCCAAGTGCCTGAACCACCGGCTTAGATTCACCGGCCAATTATAGCCCTTGTTGGGCGACAAAACAAGTTTGGGGTGCTTTTCTGGACTGATATTTTAGCAGGACACGGCAACATGTTTCCGCTCAAGCCAGCAGCTCCTGAATTTCCGTCCAGTTCAGGGCGGCGGCGAATTCTTCCTCCCCGCCGATGGTCGCTTGGATCACTTCCCGTTTGCGATGCTGCAAGGTGAGAATCTTCTCCTCCACGGTGTCCCGGGCAATTAATTTGTAACTCGTTACCACCCGGGTCTGGCCAATGCGGTGCGCCCGGTCGGTGGCCTGGTCTTCCACGGCCGGATTCCACCACGGGTCAAAATGCACCACAGTATCTGCGCCGGTGAGATTCAAGCCCACCCCACCCGCCTTGAGGCTGATGAGAAACACCGGAATGGCCGCATTGCCTTGGAATCGTTCCACCACAGCGGCCCGGTTCGTGGTGGCGCCGTCGAGGTAACAAAATTCGATGCCTTCCGCTTCCAGTTTTTCCCGCAGCAATCGCAGCATGCTCACAAACTGGCTGAACACCAGTACCCGATGTCCCCCATCCAGCGCTTCTTCCAACAATTCGCCGAACAGGTCGAGCTTGCCCGAGGCCGTGGCGGCAGCCACGCCTTCCGCTTTCAACAACCGCAAATCGCAGCAGGTTTGTCGCAACCGCAACAAAGCGCTCAGCACCACCATCCGGCTCTTGGCGAGTCCTTGCGCGCCAACCGCTTCCAACACTTCCTTGCGGCTGGCCTCAATGACCTGTTGATACACGCCCCGTTGCTCCGGCGTCAGTTCACAATAGGATACCTGTTCCAGCTTGGCCGGCAGGTCGGCCGCCACTTCCTTTTTCAACCGGCGCAGAAGGAAGGGCCGCAACCGCCGGGCGAGCCGTGCCGACGCCTCGGCGTTGCGCTCCCGGGCAATGGGCAATTCGTAGCGTTCGCGGAAATTCTGAGCCGTGCCGAGATAACCGGGCATGAGAAAATCGAAGATGGACCATAGATCCAGCACCGAATTTTCGAGCGGGGTACCCGTGAGCACCAGGCGATGCCGCGAGCGAATGGCCTTCACGGCTTGCGCATTTTGGGTCTGCCGGTTTTTGATGTGCTGGGCTTCATCCAGCACCACTGTATCAAACTCCACCTCGCGATACCGCTCCGCATCCCGCCGGATGAGCGCGTAACTCGTGATCACGAGATCGCTCGCGGCGATTTGCGCGAACCGTTCATGTCGGTCCTGGCCGTGCAGTGGCAGCACCCGCAGCTCCGGCGTAAATTTTTTGGCTTCCGCCACCCAGTTGAACACCAGACTCGTCGGACAAACTATCAGATGCGGAGCGGCGGTTTCACCGCGTTCGCCGGCGTTCTGCGCCCTGCCCTCCGCGCTACGCAGTGAGCGAAGAAAAGCCAGGGTTTGCAGCGTTTTGCCCAGGCCCATTTCGTCCGCCAAAATGCCGCCAAACTGGTTCTGCCGCAAAAAGCCAAGCCATGCTACGCCTTGTTTTTGATATGGCCGTAGCACCGGCTCCAAATCGCCCAAGGGCGGGCATTCCAGCCGCGCCTCGCCGCTTTGCCGGGCGGCGCGCTCCCGCCAGGCCGACGGCGCGTCCACTTTCCAACCATCATGCTGCCGCAA
>DATJIU010000140.1:0-8348 GCA_035492855.1 Dongiaceae bacterium
GCCAACAACTGGCGCGAGCGGATGGCGGTTTCAACCTGGGCCAACAATGGCTGCACGGGATCATGCTAACGCCGTCGCCTTCCGGTGCAAGGTCATTACCGGAACAGGTCTTTGCGGCGTGGGACGGTTTTTTGCCATCCCGGACAAGCGACTTGCATTCCCGCCACACCCACCGCAGCATGCCCCGGCAATCGCGCCATTCCGGCGTTTCCAACCGCAATGCAAAACATGGAGCTCCATTCCTTCGTCACCCCGGACCATTTGGCCGAAGCGGCTGCCCGGGCCTGGCTGGCCGAGGTGCAAGCCGCCAACGCCGCCGGCAAACCCCATCTGGTGGCCCTCTCGGGCGGACGCATCACCCAAAAATTTTTCGCCGCCATTGTGGCCTTAGTCCGTCAAACCGGCACCCCGGGGCTCGCCAACGTGCACTTCTTCTGGGCCGACGAACGTTGCGTGCCGCCGGATGATGCCGAGAGCAACTATGCCATGGCCGAGCAATTGTTGTTTCAACCCCTGACCATTAAAGCCGACAAAATCCACCGGCTGCGCGGCGAACTGCCGCCCCCCGAGGCGGCGGCGCTGGCGGTGGAAGAAATCCGGCAGGTGGCGCCGCTAACTGCCGCCGGGCAACCGGTGCTGGACGTCATTTTTCTCGGCATGGGGGAGGACGGCCATGTGGCCTCATTGTTTCCTCAAGAGCCGGAAGCAGATCGCGCCAACCCGGCCATCTTCCGGGCCATTGCCCAGTCGCCCAAACCGCCACCAAACCGCATCACCCTGGGTTACCCGGCGATTGCGGCCGCCCGGGAAGTCTGGGTGCTGGTTTCCGGATCGGGCAAGGAAACTGCCTGGCGGGAAACCCTTTCCCCAACCGGAAAAACGCCGCTCGCGCGCGTACTCCAATCGCGGACACAATCCAGGATTTTTACGGACCTGAAATAATTTCCGCCGCAAAACAGAAATCTTTTTCGGCGTGGCGCGCGAGTAGCAGGCATTAAAAAGCAATTAATAAAGCCCTTATGTTTTTGGAGTGAATGGTTTACACGCCGCCAAAAAAAGACTTTCCGGAGCCTCAAGTGTTCCCCGCTGTTGCCGATGAAAATATAGAAAAATAATTTGAACAAATCCGTGGGAGCGGGGTTCTATTATTCAGAGATTTTTGACAATTTCGCTGTTCGTTTAGGGTTGGCAGAGAGGTTTTGCTTGTAGCGAGGCTGGACAGCGAATCCTACAGTTGGTCTCGCTACCCTTCTGAGCGCCTCGGTGCGGGCGTATAAACCTCAGCACCATTTGAGCCGGAGCAATCCGGCTCTTTTTTTTTGAACCTGCCGGCCGCCAATTCAACATTGCTTGGACGCCCAGAAAAAACTACTCTTTGCACCGATGAAACATCAGCTGGACTTTGAGAAACCAATCCTGGAATTGGAAAGCAAGCTGGAAGAATTGAAGAACCATCCGGAAGAACACGCGATGGACGTCAATTTTGAAAGCGAGATTCGCAAGATCGAGGAAAAGATCGCCGAGACGCGCAAGCAGATCTTTTCCAACCTCAATGCCTGGCAGCGGGTGCAAATCGCCCGCCATCCCAAGCGGCCGTTCACCCTGGACTACATCAAGCACGCCTTCAGCGACTTTCACGAACTCCACGGCGACCGCCTGTTCGCCGAAGACCGGGCCATGGTGGGCGGTTTTGCCCGGCTGGGCGGCCACCGCGTGGTGGTCATTGGCACCCAGAAGGGCCGGGATACCAAGGAGAATATTCTCCGCAATTTCGGCTCGGCCCATCCCGAAGGCTACCGCAAGGCGCTGCGGTTGATGAAATTAGCCAATAAATTCGGCCTGCCCATTGTAACTCTCATTGACACGGCGGGAGCCTATCCCGGCATCGGCGCGGAAGAGCGCCATATTGCCGAGGCCATTGCCGTGAACCTGCGGGAAATGATGCTGTTGGAAGTGCCGGTCATCGCCGTGGTCATCGGTGAAGGCGGCTCCGGCGGCGCCCTGGGTATTGGCGTGGCCGACCGCGTCCTGATCCTCGAAAACGCCTATTACTCCGTCATCAGTCCGGAAGGCTGTGCCGCCATTCTCTGGAAGGAGCGGACCGCCGCGGCCAAAGCCGCCGAGGCCCTCAAAATCACCGCCAAGCACCTGTTGGAACTCGGCCTGGTGGACGAGATTGTGCCCGAGCCGCTGGGGGGCGCGCACAACCATCACGCCGCCGCCGCCGACCAGCTCAAGCAGCACCTGCTCAAGCATCTGACCGAGTTGAGCCAGCTGCCGGCAGCCGAACGCCTGAAGCGCCGCTATGCCAAGTTCCGCGCGCATGGCCGCTTTATCGAGGAGCTGCCCGCCGGCCAATTGAAGAAAAGCCCGCGGAAAAAATCCGCCGCCAGTCATAATCACAACTCCGCCGTACCTGAATCAGCCTAGCCAATCCGTCAGCAGCAATGATCTACCCCCTGCTCTTCAAGCCCATTTTCAAGGAACGCGTCTGGGGCGGACGCCAGTTGGAAAAATTATACCGCAAAGAACTGCCCGCCGACAAAGTCATCGGCGAATCCTGGGAAATTTCCGACCGCCCGGGCGATGTCAGTGTCATCGCCAACGGCCCGCTGGCCGGCAAAGACCTGCGCTGGCTGATTGATCATCACGCCGACGAGGTGCTCGGTGCGGCCCACGCGCCCGACGACCGCTTTCCTTTGCTCATCAAAATCCTTGATGCCCAGGACGACCTTTCGCTGCAGGTGCATCCGCCGGCGGCCATCGCCGGCAAGCTGGGCGGCGAGCCCAAGACCGAAATGTGGTACATCACCCATGCCACGCCAAAGGCCGCGCTGTACGCCGGCTTGAAGCACGGCGTTTCCCGGACAGAATTTGAGGAAAAGCTGAAGGCGGGCACCGTGGCCGAATGTTTCCACCGCCTGCCGGTCAAGGAGACTGACGCGCTCTTTCTGCCGAGCGGCCGGGTGCATGCCATCGGCGCCGGCAACGTCATCTTTGAAATCCAGCAGAACTCCGACACCACCTACCGCGTGTTTGATTGGAACCGCGTGGGCCTGGATGGCAAGCCGCGCGACCTGCACATCGCCGAAGCGATGGCTTCCATTGATTTCAATGACTTTGAACCGCCGTTGATCGACGGGCGCGTGGCCCAAGGTCCCACCTACAGCACCCGGGCGCTGGTCTCGGACGTGTTGTTCAAGGTGTATGAAATCAATTTGCGGGCGTACGATTACTGCCTGCCCAAAATGCCCAAGCCCCAAATCATCGGCATGGTGGAAGGCCGGGCGGCCATCACCTCCGGCGAGCATCCGCCGGTCGAGCTGCGCGCGGGACAATTCTGCCTCATTCCGGCCTGCTGCCGCACCGCCAAGGTTTCCACCGAAAAAGGCTGCACCTTCCTGCTGGTGGATGCCGGATAACGCCGCGCCCTGATGTTTCTGCCCACCTTGAAAATCCGCCGTCAGAAAGGAGCCCGCTGATGCCGCCGGGCCTGAAGTCATTTCTGCTGCGGTGGCTGATCAGCACGCTGGCCGTATCGGTGGCGGTGCTCCTGGTCCCGGGCATCAATTACAAATCCAATGGGGATCTCCTGCTGGCCACGCTGCTCCTGGGCGTTTTGAACACCTTCGTGCGCCCCCTGCTGCTGCTACTCTCGCTCCCCTTGCTCATTTTCACCCTGGGCCTGTTCTCGGTGTTCATCAATGCCGTGTTGCTCTATTTTGTCGGCAACGTGGTCCGGGGCTTTCAGGTGGCCACCTTTCCCGCGGCCATCTGGGGGGCGCTCATCATCAGCATCGTTTCGCTCGTCCTGAACACCTTCACCGGCCTCGGCAACACGCGGCTTACGGTCCACCGGGGACCGCCGCCGCCGGGACCTGACCGGCGCAAGGACGACGATGATGATGTAATTGATGTATGAGCTACGGGATTAACTCGTAGGCCGCCCGGCGGGTGGCAATCCCGCGCGCGTTGAATTCCCGCTCAAAATCTGTCACCACCGCGCTCAGTTCCGCCGGCGTTTCCACCGCCCGAAACCACGCACTGGCGTCAAACACCGCGGTCATCTGCTCAAAATAATCCGCGTCATCCGTGCGCAGATAAACCAGTCCCGCCGGCGCCAAAGCCTGGCGCGCCAGTTCGGGAAAGCGTTCATTGATGAGCCGGAACTTGCGATGTTTCCGCTTCGGCCACGGGTCGGGAAAATAAACATGGATGGCTGCCGCCGCCCCGACGGGCAGCAGGTATTCCAGAAAATACGCCGACTCAATCCGGATGCCACGCAGGTTGTGTAACCCGGCCCGCCGGCCCTTGCGGTCAATTTTACGGACGCGCCCCAGCAGCCGCTCCACGCCCAGAAAATTATGCTCCGGATGCTGTCGCGCATATTCCACCAGGAACGAGCCGTCGCCGCTGCCCAGTTCCACCACCAGCGGCTGTGCTTGGGGAAAAAGCCGCGCGGGCACGATCCGGTCCAAGATGGACAAAACCGGGATCAACAGGGATTCCTGGCTGATTCCAGCGCCACCGGCCGGCGGCAATGGTTTCGAATCAAAGGTGGTGGAGTGCAAGGTGAAGTTGAAAAATGGTCGGGGCGGTGAGATTCGAACTCACGACCTCTTGTACCCGAAACAAGCGCGCTACCAGGCTACGCTACGCCCCGACACTGGGCGGTCACATTGCCTGCGGACCGGCAAATTTGCAAATCTATTTTCGCCGTATTTTGTCCACCCCAGACGCCCAATAAAAAGCGGACTTCCGCGGTGACACGGAAGTCCGCCTGTACCAGCAGCACGCGCTGCCGGGCAACCAGCTCGGTTTATAATTTCAACCGGTAGAACTTCCCGGCGGTGTTGGCCACCGGGACATGATAGGGGGCAACTGCGTTGGTGAGATCCGAGTAAGGCCCGGTCACGGCGTCCGCCTCCTGCAAGGTGCCCGTGGTCCAGTCCAGGATGGCTTCGCTGCCCGAGAAGGAGATGCCCAGCGTCACACTGCCCTGAACACCCGCGGCGTAATGCGCCGCCACCTGCGCCGGCGTGAGGGCGACGTTGTAAATGGCCGCCTCGTCAATACCGCCCGTGAACACACGGTCCTCGCCGGCATCCGGGAAGCCCGCTCCATTCTTCCAGCGGCCCCGCGCGCCGATAGCCCAGTTGGCGTTGTCCACCGTGGTGGGCCCGGTGGCGTCCTCGTTGGTGGCCACCAACTCGCCGTTGCGGTAGAGGTTCCAATTGGCGCCATCCCACGTGCCGGCCAGGTGAATCCAGTTGCCCCCGCCCAGGTCGCCATCCGGAATTGTATAAGACGCGTAACCATTGATATCGCCCACCTCATACGAACCGTTCTCGATACGCAGGAAGGTGGCCGCGGTGAAGTTGTCGTTGTCGCCGTGGCCCAGAATATAGCCGTCGGGGTTCTGGCTGGCATCGGGTAGGATCCAGGCTTCGAGCGTGATGGGCCCGGCGAAGTTCAACGCGGCGGGATTGCCCAGCTCGATATACGTGCTCACGGCGTCAAAGCTGGCCGCCAGGTTGTTGGTATCGAACCCGAGGTTCGCGGGCGGCACCGGGCCGGCCAGCGAGTTGCTGGTGTTCACATAGGTCGCATCCAGGGCGGTGCCCAGCGTGCTGCTGTTGGCGGCCACGGCCCGCGCCGGGTCATCCAGGTGCAGGTATTCCACGGGATGATCCCCGAGAATCAGCTGGCTGTAGGCCACGATGCGGCTGGCGTTGGTGCCGTTGGAGTAATGCGACATCACCTGTCCGGCGCTCAGGGCGTTGGTGTAGACTGCGAACTCGTCAATGTCGCCCACGAACGGGTTTTGCGAAGCATCGGAGTAACTGCCGATGGACAGGGGCGCGTAGGTGTTCGGAGTGTAGCTACCTTCTTCCGGTGTGGTCTCCGTCGCCACCTGGACGCCGTTCAGATAGAGCGTCGCCGATGGCACGGAAGCATCATACACCGCCACCAGATGACACCACTGGCCGACGGTATAGGTGCCGCCCGTGATGTTGAACACCCGGTCATGGCCGATGCCATTGAACATCCGGAAATTGAACCCGGTGTCGTGCGTGCGCTGGAAGAAATCCCACCCGGCGCGGTTCGGGGCGTTGCCATCATTCGGGTCGCGGTTAAACAGCGGCGATTGCGCGTTGCCGGCACCGTCCTCGGTGGGACGCAGCCAGGCTTCCACGGTGAAGGAGCCGCTGGGGTTCAGCGCGTCGTTGTAAGGAATCAGGGTGGGCACGCCGCCATCGTCGGAATTGGTATCAATGGCCGAGTAGCGCGTGGCGGTCCCCGCCGCACCCACAATGGCGCCCGGCACACCATGGATCGCCCCCGGCGTGTGGCGACCATCACCCGTCGCCCCGAGGCTGCCGACGTTGACGGCGACGTTGGTATAGGGAGTCGCCTCGTTCAGGCGCAGGTACTCCACCGCCCCATCGGTCAACACCTGCACGCGGTAGGCCGCGGGCGACGTGGCGCTGAGGCCGTTGGTATAGTGGTTGTACACCTGGTCCGCGGTGAGGGCGTTAGTATAGAACGCCACTTCATCAATGCTGCCCGTGAACGGATTGTCCCCGGCATTATCCGCGCCGTAGGCGCCGATGGAAAAAGGCACGTCGCTGTTGGCCACGTAGCCGCCGGTTTGCGAACCGGCGTTGGCGCCGTTCACATACAGCGTGGCGGCGTTGCCATCCCAAACCGCCACCACATGATTCCAGGCACTGACCGTGTACGGCCCGCCAGTGATGTCAATGGATTGGGTGCCGCCGTTTTCATTGTACATGCGGAAATTGAAGCCAGTGTCCGCCGCACGCTGGAAGAATACCCAGCCTTGGCGGTTGCCCTGGGAATGCCGGTTGAACAGCGGCGCCTGCGCGTTACCCAGGCCGTCAATGGTCGGCATGATCCAGGCCTCAATGGAGAACGGGTGCGACGCCGGCGGATTGAGGGCCGGAGCGAACGGCACCATCACGCGCCCGCCGGTGCCGTCAAAACTGGCCGCCGCGTCGGAGTCCGCCGCCAGCGCGCCATTGGCCCGGTGACCGGCGCCCACGTAGGAGCCGTTGCCCGTGGCGCCCAGGCTGCCACTGTTGGTGGCCACGTCCGGCGGGGCCACATCATTGAGCCGATACAGGGCCAGCGGATGATCATTGAGCACCGCGGCGGAATAACTGTCCGTGGCGCGGGCGGTTCCTGCGGCCGACGACAGCAGCGCCGTGGCGACAACGCAGAGGGGTAAATGCGGTAATAACTTCATAGGTCAGGTTGGGGTTGGTTACAGGTTACAACAGGGTATCTCGGGATAAGTTCCGACCCAGCCATCCGGGATGGCCGGAACGGGATTCAACTTGGCGAAGGACCGTGAAGTCCGGGCGACAGCCAAGTCACATTCACGCAACGAAAAAAACCGGCAGACACGGTCACCGGTTGATCGGGTACGGGCCACCTCCTTTCGGTTCCCCGCCCCGGCCGGCCACGTCGTCCGGCGGTGCGGGCAGGCGGGCCGGCGCTGCGGCGGCCGTCTGCGGGACGGCGAAAACACCATATTTAGCACCTGCCAAGCCATACCCGCTAAAATGACCCAACCGTCTATGCAGTCAACTACAATTAATGATTAGTATTAATGATTAAAAATCGTCCCGCTGGTGCCGGTATTTTTTAAACGCATCGTAGTCGAACTGGAACAGCACCCCCACGCTGTGGCTGCCCCGTTCATTGTCCCGCAGCGCGTTGAACCCGTACCCGTAGCGCACGATGATGTGGAACACCTGGTTGCGCGGGGTGAACCCGAGTTCCGCCCCGGCGCCGGTCTGCCACGTGTCGCCCTCATCAAAGCCCGGCAGGTAATCAATCCGCGCCGAGGCGGCTTCCAGCATCAGCCGGAAACGATGTTCCCGGTCCAGCGGAATCATGTAGGCGGCGTAGAGGTGCACGAAATCCTTGGCGGAAAGCTCCTCGAAATAATAACCCGGCAGCACCAGGGGAAATTCCGACACCAACGGCAGCACGCCACCCAGCCGCCAGGCACTGAAGCGGTCGGCATCCTCCGACCCGCCGACGGTGAAGGCCAGCGAAATTTTGTTGCCCGAGTTGGTCCACGTGTAGTTCAGCCCGGCATAAGCCCAGTACAGGCTCGTGGCGGAATTCACCTCGCGGTCGTTGCCAAAACCGTAAGGGTCGGCCCCGGTGCGCCACTGCCGCTCAAACCAAATGGAGAGTTCCAAACCCAGGTCCGGATACAATGTCGGCTCCTTGCCTGCCACGCGGAGACCCGTGCGGAAAAACCCGGTCAGCCGGTCCTCCGGCACCACAAAGGAATCCGCGGTATCGGAATCCCA
>DATJIU010000141.1:0-4722 GCA_035492855.1 Dongiaceae bacterium
ATTGTTGGTGAGGGTGCAATTATCCAGAAAACAATGATCCACGGCGGTCAATGCGTTTCCGGTCAGGACACAATTACTGAGGGTGCAGGAGAACGCCCCACCGCCGCCGCCAACGTCGCTATTGGGGCCCAACAAATTGCCGCTAATGACCGAATCGAACACCCGGCTGTAGGCGACGGCGCCGCCGCCATAGCTGGTCTTCCGGTTGAGGTTGGAAACAACCAGGGAACTGTACAGCGTTCCGGAATAAACCCCCGCGGCGTAATACATGCAGGTGTTGGCGGTAATCACGCAGTTTGAAATGGCTGCATTGGTGGATTCACACCAAATGCCACCGCCACATTGTTCCTGAATGATATCCCCATGCCCCTGGTACCGGGTGGCGCCACCAGTAATGGTGAAACCGACCAAGGCGGCATGATTGGTGAGATAAACGCCCCGGATGGCGGTGTCGTCATTGGGGAAGTAACCCGGAGCCTGATAGCCTTGAATGAGGGTGACGTCCGGCCCGTTAACGCTTTGGACGGTGACCGCCTTGTCCACGGCCACCCGGTTGGTCAAGGCGCCGTGAATCACCCGCCCGCCGGTGGCATAAAGGCCGTTGGTGACCAGAATCAGGTCGCCATCCTGGGCGGCATCAATGGCACTCTGAATGTCCGCCGCGGCAGAGGCCCAATCCAGGTAGGGAGGCGCAGGATTGGTGCTGCCACCATCCACATAGAGGGTGGCGGCGGGGATGCGCCAGGCAGTCAAAAGCAGCAGCAATGTGCCCAGGCTAAGTATTCGACGTCGCATGATACAGCTATGATTAGGGTGAGTACTTTTACAAGTGCCATTCAAGACGCAAATAGTCAAAAGCTAATTAATTACTTTAGTTTTTTCGGACGTTTGACCCCAATCGCTCAAGTGCCGCAGCCCTGATGCGGCCCCGTTCGTTACGGCACTTTCACGACCCGATAAAATTGTTTGGGCGCGCTGGTGCCGGGCAAGGGGTAGCTGGCGGTAATGTTGGGGCCGAGAATATTGGTGCGCACTGCGATGGGGGCATTGGTGGGCACCAAATTGCCCAGCCGTGTCCAGGCACTGAAGTTGGTGGTGGCCTGCACTTCGTACACTTCATACGCCTTGGCCTGCCATTGCAGATTGGTGGGGGTGATGGCGGTGAGGCGCAATCCATTGGCGGCGTTGGTGGGGTTGGAGCCGGCGATGTATTCCTGCAAGTTGCTCAAGCCGTCGCCATCGGCATCATCATTGGCGCCGTGATGTGTGCCCACGGCGGGATTGGCGTTGCCAAAGTAGGGGATCATCCAGTTGTCTGGCAGCCCATCGGAAGCGCCGGGCCCACTGTCGGAATTAAAGGAGATGACCCGGATGACCGCGTACGGCGAGGCATTGGTGCCGTCGGAATAGCGGGCGTAGATGGCCTTGTAATACGTCCCGCCCGCCGGGTCCAGCCGGGCCGTGTTGTAGTAAGCGGCCGGTGTGAATTTCAGGGTGGTGCCGGCCAGCGCAAAGCTGCCGGAAGTGCCGGTGGATTCATTGGTCACAGCCAAGCTTACCGGGGCGTCTTGCAAATCGTAGCCGCGCAATTCCACCTGGTTGATGCCCGGCAAATCCGGCAGGGCGTTGGGCGAGGTGGTAATATCCATGACACGATCATAGCCGAACGGCGGAGTATCGAGCGGATAGATTTGCCGGATGGTGGCGATGTCGTAATCGCCCAGCGTGGCGCCGCGGCCATCGCCATGCGCCTGATAAAACATGATGGCCTGCCGGAGATAAGGATCGGACTCGGCGGAATTCTCGCTGGAATGCGCGAGGTTGAGGGCGTGGCCGATTTCATGGGTGAGTACTTCGGTGAAAGTGCTGAGCACGCTCATGGCCGAGTTGGTGGCCTCCAACACGACATAACCGTAAAAACTTTTGCCGAATTCGTTGCCGGCCACATTGCCACCCGCGCCCCAGCCGGCGCCCGCCAGCACGGAGGTGGTGGCGAACCGGCCGCCTACGCCGAGTACGCCAGCGGTGTTGATGGAGTTGTAGTTGTCATGCAGTTGCAGGTGCAGCGCGCCGTCGCGGTTGGTCACCGTGTCTGCCGCCTGGCCATAACTTTGGAATCCGGCAAACTGGAATTTCAGACTGGTGACTGCCGTCCAGGCGTCGAGCGCCTGCAGGACGGCGTTGGTGGCCTGCGCGAGCGTGATGCCCGCCGGGAGGCTGTCCACATCCAGGTAGTAGGGAATGGGCTCGCCGCGATCCGGTTGCAGATAGCGGGTGGCGGCTCCGCCCAGCATGCCGGTGAGGGCGGCAGGCAAGAGGTTGCCACTTGTACCCGCCTGGTCCGTTTCATCCGCGCCAGCAGCGGGACTCCGGGAGATCAGCGAACGCATTGCATCCAACCACGTTTGTACCGTGGCCAGATAAGAACTGGTGGCGAGCCTGGGGTGTGGCCCGCCGGCGGCGGGTTGCAACAGGAGGGCGCTGGCGGAACCTTGGGTGCAGTGCAGGGCGCCATCCGGTCCGCGTTGCACAAACAGTAAATATTCGCCACCCATTTGGAACTGGGGCGAGAGCCCGCAGAAATCGTCCAGGCCATTGAGGTTGCCCCCGCGTTCGACCACCGCGAGAATGGCGGGAAACTTACCTTTAAAGGCTTCGTCCACGCGCAGCGAGGTGCGGGTAAAGATCAGCCCGGCGGCGTTCTGATAAACTGTGCTACCAACGACCGTGCCCCGGAATACGGCGTCCGAGGCCTGGAGGGCGGCGGCGGGAGGGAGCGGGATAATGACCGAGGCCGGAATATGGGGGGCCATTCCGACCCAGAACAGCACTGCGGAAACGATCAAACGGGTTGCTTTCATGATTCCTCCAAGATGATGCGGTTCGGGCCGATTATTCCGGGAAACGCCGGAAAGGCAACTGTTCTTGAAGAAGCCGCCGGGGATATTACATATAGCCGCTGCCGAAATGTTCCGGTTGGGCCGGAGTCGGCACCAGTTTGGGCGCCGGTTTCCGGCGCAAGAGCCGGCGCGCACCCAGCAAGGCCAGCAGCAGCAGCAATAGCCCCCAATAACTATAATGCGACCGCGGCTTGACGGGGCTGGCCGCCGGACTGTCCTCCGGGAAATCCGGTTCCGGAGCGACATCGGTTTGGATTGCGGGAGGGGTCACCGGGGGAGCGGCTTTCGCTTGGGACGGCGCGGTGACTGTTTGCTCCGGGCGGGAATTGGCCGCGTAGGTTTGTGGCCGGTATTGCGGCGTGGCAAAGGACGGCGGCGTGGCGGGGGTGGAGGCGGCAGGCTGCGGGGAATAACTTGCGTAGGGGGCGGCGTTGGGCGGGGGTTGATTCAGCGTAAGCGGTTTGGCGCCGGGCGAGACGTCCGGCATGACCAGCGGATAATATTGGAATTGCCGGCCCAGGTCGGTCAGTTTGCGTTGCGTGGTTTCCTCCACGTGTCCGTCGCTGAACAGAATGTTGCCGCGGAACTGGTGCATTTCTTCGCTCCATTGCAAATTGGGGAGGTTGCCCGCACGCAGGATGGTCGAGGGCCCGTTGTAAACGTCTTTGAGGTTGCGGTCCCCGGCCAGCATGGTGGTGGGATCGTCATACTTGGCGGTGACTGCCACAAAATAGCTCAGGTTTTGGTTCTGGAATTGGGCGAAGCTGGCCGCCGCCTCCCGCTTGGTATCCGCCGGGCAGACCAGGATTTTGGGGTCGGCCAGCTCATTGGACAGCACCTGGAAATGCCGGAAGGAGAAATAAAAATCGCCTTTGATGTTGAGACCGGCCTGGACGAATTCCTGCGAACCGCCATCGGTCCGGGGCACTTGCATGGGAAACCGGCTGTTATGGCTGTTGGCGAAGGAGTGGAAACCGATGCCTACCTGTCTGAGCCGGCTGACACATTGTATCTGCCGGGCCTTCATCATCCCTTTGTTGAGGGCAGGCAGGAGCAGGGCGGCAAGAATGCTAATAATGCCGATGACCACCAGCATTTCGACCAGACTGAATGCGCCCCGGGCTGGACGGGAGAATTTCATGGGTTCGCTGCTTGTTTTATTTGTATCATAGCCGCCCCCGGCTTGCAAATTATAACTAGGTTACAGAATTGTAGTTACACCGGCTGCCGGGAGGATATCCCCTGACGGCAAGCGCCTTTGAATTCTAAGACAAATTAGACGGCAAAAACTTTTGAATGCCCTGCGGCTCCTGGCAGTTCCCATTTCGGCTTTGCCTTGCCCGGCATTTTCCGGTTAAATCCCGGTTCCGCTCCAGCGGATTATTATGAAACCCCAGGTGGAAATCTATGATACCACCCTGCGTGACGGATCGCAGGGTGAAGGCATCAATTTCTCGGTTGGCGACAAGTTGCGCATTGCCGAGAAGCTCGATTCTTTTGGGGTGCAATACATTGAGGGGGGCTGGCCGGGCAGCAACCCCAAGGACCTGGAGTTCTTCCGCCAGGCCGCCCGACGCAAATGGCGGCACGCCCAGATTGCCGCCTTTAGCATGACCCGCCGCAAGGGGATGCCGGTGGAACACGACGATTTGATGCGCCAGATTCTGGAGGCCGAGACGCCCGTGGTGACCATTGTCGGCAAAACCTGGCTGTTGCACGTCACCGAAGTCCTCCGGGCCACGCCGGACGAAAATCTGGCCATGATCGGCGACACGGTGAAATATCTCAAGGACCACGGCAAAACCGTCTTTTACGACGCCGA
>DATJIU010000142.1:0-24625 GCA_035492855.1 Dongiaceae bacterium
GTACAGGCCGGGGTACAGCGAACCTTCTTCCACCACCAGCACCTCGTCGGACCGCTGTTGGATGCGCTGGACAATGGCGTAGCCGTGGAGTGCCCCCCCGGTCAGGGTTTTGAGGATGAGCAGGTCGAGCGTGCCCTGGAGGATTTCGGCTTTGGAAGTGGACATAATGGAATTCCTATGATGTTCTAGGGGAAGAATGCCCGGACTCCCCTAGCCTGTCAAGGGGAGACTGAAAAATACTATGCCAGGTTAGAAATTTGAGCGGGGCAATCAATCCCGCAACCGAAAACAACAATCGTCTTGGTAGGGCGGGCAGTCCCCTGCCCGCCGCGGCGTGGCAAGTTGCCTGACGACGAATTTTCGGTAAGCCCGGCGGTTTACGGAAGGGCCACGCCGGCGCGCACAGAGTGACGCGCCGTACCACGTTGGGTTGCTCGCCGCCGTGGGCGGCACTCTGCCCTATTCCAGTTCCGGGGCGCGCGCGGGCTGGCGGTGGACCAAATCGTACTCCGGCAGAATCACCGTGGAACCGGCCCGGCGCAGTGCGGCCACAATCTCGTTCAGGTGCTCGCGGCCCCGGGATTGCAGGATGAAATCCACCATGGCGGTCTGCAAGGGCTCGGCACTGAAGGCGCGTTGGTGGTGCACATCCATGATGTTGCCGCCGCTGTCGCCGATGATGGCGGAAATGCGGGCGAGTTCGCCGGGGACATCGCGGGTTTCCACCCGCAGCCGCACGAGCTGGCCATTGCGCGCGAGCCCGCGCTGGATGATGGACGACAGCATCATGTGGTCAATGTTGCCGCCGCACAACACGAGGCCGACTTTCTTGCGGCGAAACCGTTTCTTGTATTTGAGCAAGGCCGCCAGGCCGGCCGCGCCCGCGCCTTCGGCCACGGTTTTCTCGATCTGCAACAGCATGAGAATGGCGGCTTCAAGTTCGCCTTCGCCCACCAGCAAAATGTCGCTGACGAGTTTGGCAATAATGCGGCGCGTGAGCCGTCCGGGATTTTTGACGGCAATGCCTTCGGCCACGGTGTAGCGCGCGCAGTTCACCTTTTGGCGACGCAACAACTGGGACATGGCGGGGAAACGCTCGGACTGCACGCCCACGACTTCGAGGTCGGGTTTGAGACCCTTGGCAGCGATGGCCATGCCGGCGATGAGTCCGCCGCCGCCGACGGAAATCAAAAGCGTTTCGAGCTGCGGTTGCTGGGCGAGCATCTCCAGGGCCACCGTCCCCTGCCCGGCGATGACCAGCGGATCATCATACGGATGCACCAGCGTGAGCCGGCGTTGCCGGGCCAGCCTGGCGGTGAACTCGCTGGTCTCATCAAAGGTGTCGCCGTGCAGGATGATTTCCGCGCCGTGGCTCCGGGTGTGTTCCACCTTCACGCTGGGCGTGTGCCGCGGCATGACTATCACCGCCGGGATGCCCAGCCGCCGCGCATGGTACGCCACGCCCTGGGCGTGGTTGCCGGCCGACATGGCAATGACGCCCCGCCGGCATTGCACGGGGGTGAGCGAGAGCAGCTTGTTCAGCGCGCCGCGCTCCTTGAAGGCCGCGGTGAACTGGAGGTTCTCAAACTTCAGATACACCTCGGCCCCGGTGATTTTGGACAGCGTCCGGGCGTAGGTGCACGGGGTGGACAGAATGTTTCCGCGCAGCCGCTCCGCCGCGGCTGACACATCTTTCAGCGTGAGACTCATAGTACGACAACAACCGTGACGATGGCTTACAATTCGGCCAGCACTTCGGCGGCGTGCTCTTCCGGCTTGACCTGCGGCCAGATTTTTTTGATGCGCCCGTCCGGTCCGATCAGGAAGGTCACCCGGTAAACGCCCATATATTTCCGGCCCATGAAGCTCTTTTCCCCCCACACACCGTAGGCCTCCACGATCTTCTTATCCACGTCGGCCAGCAGCGGGAACGGCAACTTGAATTTGTCCACGAATTTGTCGTGCGCCTTGACAGGGTCGGGGCTGACGCCCAGCACCACCGCGCCCTTCTTTTTGAAGGCGGCAAACTCATCGCGAAACGCGCAGGCTTCCTTAGTACACCCCGGCGTGTCGTCCTTGGGATAAAAATAGAGGATTACATTTTTTCCCTTATAATCCGCCAGCGACACCGTGCCGCCGCCGTTGGTGGCGGCGGTAAAGACGGGTGCCTTGTCTCCCGCCTGGAGTTTCAGAATTATTTCTTTGGCCATAGAATATTTGGTTTCGTCACTTTTTCACCGTGGCGAGGCTCGTCGGATGCGTGCTCATTTGCCGCATCCAGTCCCAGCCGTAAAACAGGCCGGAGACGCCGGTGAACAACGCCGCCCCCAGCGTGAGCAAAAACAACCACTGCGCGTCCCATTTTAGCAGGGCCCAGACCACGGTGGCCATTTGAAACACCGTGGCAATCTTGCCGCTGATGCGCGGGACAATATCCATCTTGCCGCGCACCAGGTGCATGACGCCCAGTCCGATGAGCAGCAGCACGTCCCGGCTCAGAATGGTGGCCACCAGCCACAGCGGCAGCCGTTCCAGGCGGGGACCGTGGTTCATACTCAGCAGCACCACGCCGGAAACCAGCAACAGCTTGTCCGCCAGCGGATCCAAAAGCTTGCCCAGCTCGCTCACCTGGTGGTAATGCCGCGCAATGAAACCATCCACGCCGTCGCACACCGCCGCCACGAGAAACGCCACCAAGGCGGCCAGCCGGAACTTTTCGTTGCCGGTGTCCACATAATACAACACCGCCACCACAAAAAGCGGGATCAACAGGATGCGCAGGATGGTGACCTTGTTCGCCGTTGTCATCGCGGCCCCACCCTACCCCGTTCCGCCGCGAAAACAAAGCCTGTTCCGGTCACTTGGCCGTGCCCCAGCGGCGGTGCAGGAAGCGCTCCACCGGCGAGAACAGGATTTTGTCCGCCAGCAGGCCAATCACCACGATAATCACCATGATGCCGATGACCTCGTCCATGGCCTGAAGTTCGCGTCCATAATGCAACAGGTGGCCCAGGCCGAATCCGGTGAGGATGGTAATGTAAATCTCCGCCGCCATGAGCGAGCGCCAGGCAAACGCCCAGCCCTGTTTCATGCCGCTGACCACAAACGGCAGCGACGCCGGCAGGATGACATGCAACCACGTGTGCAGCCCGCGCGAGCCCATGGTGCGCGCCGCCTGCGCGTAGATAGGCGGCACATTGCGCACGCCCGCCTCGGTGGCCAGCATGACAGACCAGAGCGAACCCATGATGACGATGAAAAACATGGCCGCCTCAGTCTGGCCAAACCACAGCAACGCCAACGGCGCCCAGCAGACGCTGGGCAGGGTTTGCAGGCCCAGAGCGATCAAACCCAGCGTATCCTGGATAAATTTGAATCGCGCCGTGAGCAATCCCAGCGGCAGACCCGCCACCAGCCCCGCAAAATAACCACAGGCCAGCCGTTTCAACGTCACCCAACAGGCTGTGAACAGCGTGCCGTCCTCGCCCGCGCGCACCAGGTATTTCACCACATCCCACGGCGAGGGCACCAACACGCGGGACCAGATTCCGGCCTGCACCGCCCATTGCCAGAGGCCCAGCAGCACCGCGAAGGTCAGGAAGGCAGTGCCCCAGCGTTTCATTCGGCCACCTCCGTGAGGGCGGAGTTCATGTACTGTTTCAACTCCCGCATGATCTGGCCGGCATGGGTGGCGAGCGCAACACTGTTGATGTCGCGCGGGCGCGGGAGCGGGATTTCAAACTGCTGCTGTACCCGGCCCGGATGCGGTGAAAACAGCACCACGCGGTCGCCGAGGCAGACGGCTTCCCGGACGTTGTGGGTCACGAACACGATGGTCTTGCGCCGCTTCTCCCAGATTTCCTGGATGTCGCCGTAGAGTTGCTCGCGCGTCAGGGCGTCCAGCGCCGCAAATGGCTCGTCCATCAGCAGCACCCGCGGATTGGGCGCCAGCGCCCGCGCCAGGGCCACGCGCTGTTTCATGCCGCCGGAAAGTTCGTGGATGTTCGCCCCGGCAAATTTCTCCAACCCCACGAGTTTGAGATGGAACATGGCCACGTCGCGGCGCTCGGCCTTGGTCAGGTTGGGCTTGAGCCGCAAGCCGAAGAGCACATTGCCCAGCACATCCAGCCAGGGATACAGCGCGGACTCCTGGAACATCACCATGCGGTCGCTGCCCGGGCCGGTGACGGGTTTGCCATCGGCGAGCACCTGGCCGCCATCGGGCGTTTCCAAACCGGCGATGATGCTCAACAGCGTGGACTTGCCGCAACCACTCGGGCCCACCAGGCACACAAACTCGCCTTCCCGCACCTGCAAGCTCACGTTTTCCAGCGCGCATACGGTGGCCCGGCGCGTCCGAAACGTTTTGGACACGCCTTCCACCGCCAGCTTGTGGACGGGCTCGCCAGGGGGATTTTCCGGAGGCGGGTTCATTGCACCGGGGGACGTTTTTGTTCGGCCAGCACTTCGTTGAGGAGCTTCAGGTCGTAGATGCGCGACAGGTCGGGCGTGTCGCGGATGAAACCAATCTGGTGGGCCGCATTGGCGGATTTCAGCAACGACGCGGAAATCGGATCGGCGGTAAGCGTCAGCCGTTGCCAGGCGGGGTTGAGAATTTCCGGCGCCAATTCACGCGTCGTCTCCGCCTTGATTTCGGCGTTGAAGATTTGCTTGGCCTCATCCGGATGCTGGTTGATCCAGTCCGTCAGTTCCACTTGCGCGGCGATCCATTTTTTCAGGAGGGCCGGCTGCTCTTGCAGGAACCGGACGCTGCTGACCAGGTGAGTGGTCACATATTGACCCTGGGTCTCGGGCCAGAGCGAACTCTCTTCCAGAAAGATTTTCCCGCCGGCCTCCGTCACCAGCCGGCTCACCCAGGGCTCCACCGTCCAGACCGCGTCCAAATCCCCTTTCTTGAACAGCGCCAACTGGTCGGCATTGGCCGTGGGCACTACGAGCACATCGCCACCCGTGGTGGTGACCTTGAAGCCCTGCGCCTGCAACCACGCCCGGGCCGCCACGTCCTGCGTGTTGCCGAATTGCGGCGTGGCCACCTTGCGGCCCTTGAAGTCGGCGGCGGTTTTGATGCGGCCATCGCCCTGCACCACCAGCGCCGCGCCCCCGCTGCACGCGCCGGCCACGATGCGGATTTCCGCGCCGTCGGACTTGAGATGCGCGTTCACGGCCGGGTTCGGGCCCACGTAGGTGAGGTCAATGGATTTCGCGAATATGGCTTCCATGGCCGAAGGCCCGGCGTTGTACACGAACCAGTCCACGGACACGTTGGTGCCGAGACGCGTCTCAAACCAGCCCCGGCCCTGGCGCGTCAACCCGTGGGCAATCACCGCCTGGGCGTGGGTGATGTTGGGAAAATGGCCCACGCGCAGAACTATTTTTGGCGCCGCATTTCCGGTTCCGGCCTTCTCCCCGGCCGGAGCGTCCGGTTTGGAACAACCCGCGCCAGCCAGCAATCCAAATCCGAGAATCAGAGTCAGGCGGCCGCCCCAATTAAACCATCGCAGGAACGTTTTCATTTTTTGGCCTTTCGGGTTTCGGCGGCAAAGGGATGCGCTACTTTGTCGCGGCGATATTTGCGCAGGGTTACTTCCACGACCTCCGCCAGCGTATGCTGATCCAAAATATTGGCAATGGCATTGCGCACGTCGAGCATCAGCATGCGCAACCCGCAATGCGCCTCGTCCGGACAGGAGCAGCGCTCATAGAAATTCTGGCTCACGCAGCCGATGGGCGCCAACGGACCTTCCAGTTCGCGGATGACCGTGCCGATGCGGATGGTGTCCATGGGCTGTTTGAGGAAATAACCGCCGTACTTGCCGCGCCGGCTGTCGAGATAGCCGTGCGATTTCAATTCCACCAGGATGGCTTCAAGAAATTTGACGGGGAGGTTGTCCTTTTCGGCGAGTTCGCTGATTTGCAACAGGGGCCGGCCCAACTCCCGGGCCACGCCGAGGTTGATGAGCGTCCGCAAGGCATATTCACTGCGTTTGGACAGCCGCATAGTTTATATCCTATCAGTTTACTCGACAAAATCAAGGTCGGTCAGCCGGAAACATTTGCGGAGCGTTTTGTCGCCGATTGTCGCCAGGGGCCGCGACCGGAAGAAAATGTCAGATTTCGTAGTTGGATTTCGATTCGATTCGCCCGAGCTTGATTTTGTTCCACACCCGTTCGTGGACGTAGTACAGGCAGACCTTGGTAAACAATTCCACCGCGCCGATGGAAACCGCCGCCTTGATTTTGCCCGTGACGAAATAGGAAACGATGATGGTGTCCACGGTGCCAGTGGCCCGCCAGGACAGCGCCTTGACAAAACTGCGATACGGTTTTTCGACCATGTGAATTGGGGCGTTACCTCCGGCCCCCTCCACGGGAAACCCGGAGTGCGCATATTGTCTATCAATTAAGCAGACAATGTCAAGCGGGTATTATGCTGTGATTTAGTGGAAGGAAAGTAGCGACGGCCCGGTCCTCGGGGCCGGGGCGGAAAAATTGCAGCCGTTGCCCGGCCTGCGGTTTTCACATCCCGATGAACCCTTTCCGAAGGCGGATGGGGAAGTGCGAAGTTGCTGCAGAAAAACCGCTCAGCGCCGATGTGCTGCCGGATGGAAAAGCCGGCGGCGGGCTATTGCTTGAGTCGAAAGAACGATGCTTCGCCGCTTACAGCGTTGGTGAACACATAATTGGTACCGCTGGTATTTATTCCCCCGGTGATATTGCTCCAGTTACCGGAGGACGGATTGATGCTTGATTGCAAAGTGAATCCGCTGGCATTGGCCGGCCACGTCAAAACAACATTTGCGCCGGAAAGCCTGATGACCAGTGGTGGCGCCACCACGCCCGCCGTAACGTTCTCAAACGCGCCCATATCCACGATGTCCCCGGCAATCCGGGGGTTGCCATCCAAATCCATGGCTCCGGTCATCCAGGTTTCATTCGTACCCGTGTCCCGGCAGGGTGAGGCGGTCTGCAAATGAAAATCCCCTGCCGCCGCGTTGACAAACAGGGGATCGGCTGAAATGCAATTGAGCGTATTGGTTGGGGGAACATAGCTCCCAATGCCGGAGTTGACGAAGCTGGGATAACTGAATGGATTGACCTCCCAATTATCCGGCCCGTTGCCCGCGTTATTGAACTGGATAATGTTATTTTCGCATTGGTCATTGTATCCCCAGGTCACGCCCCCGCCCCCGCCGATGTTGCCGTTCTGCGTCGTTACACTATTGTAGGCCACGGTGCAGTTTTCGAGAATGGAGCCGCTGGTCCACACCCCGCCGCCGCTGGTAAATCCGGCCACTGAATGCGCGGTATTCCCTGTCAAGAGCGTGCTGCGAACCGTCGTGCCGTTGCCGATATAGATCCCCCCACCCGCCGCATTTGCAGCGGTATAGGCATAAGTGTCCGTGGTGGTCACACTATTGTTGGTAACGAAACAGGCTTCGATAAAAGCTGACAATGAGCCCTGTAAAATGTTGGCATAGACCCCGCCACCGGACGCGTAGGAAAGGGCGGTTGCTGAATTGCCGGCAACCTGGCTGGCTCGCAAGGTGCCGCCAATCAAGACCACCCCGCCGCCATTCGCATAATCGGCGGTGCATTGGTTATTGGAAACCACGCAGCCTTGCATGACCCCGCCATAACAATAAACGCCACCACCCCAAGCGTTTTGATAAGCATTTGTGGACTGGGCACTGTTGCCGCAGACGACGCAGTTGCTCAACGTGCCGTAAGCGATGTAAGCGCCCCCACCGGAACCCTCGTTGAAGTCATTCCCGATGGCTTGGTTCCCGGTCAACACGCAGTTTTGGAGGGTGCCGCCATTGCAATACACCGCGCCGCCATTTATAGCCCGTCCGTTGCGCAGGGTGAAACCGGAGACGGTCGCCGCGATACCATCGATTACCACGCAACGCCCCGCCTGCTGCCCATCCAGAATTGTCACGCCGGGCCCGTTTACGCTGGTCAAAACAATGACATTCGTGATGTCAATCGGGCCGGTCAGCGCATACACCCCGTTCGTTACCAACACCGTATCTCCGGTCGTGGCCCCGGCAACCGCAGCTTGCACGGTACGTTTGGCTGCGGCCCAACTGGTTCCCGAATTGGCGTCGTTGCCCGTGGGACCGACGTATTGGATGGCACTGCGAGCCGAGAATCCGCCAAGCATCAGGAGAGCCGCAACCATCATCAGATTGCTGTTTGGCGCGTTTAATCTCATGAGCTTTTACGGCACCAACATCATGCGGTAAAACTGGGGCGCGGCGCTGGGATTTGCGGCATTGGTGGCGATGATGGTAAAATTCCCGCTGGCGCTTAAGCTGTTGGTCACAATTGACGTCCACTGAGTAAAGTTTGCGGACTCCTGCACTTGGTATGACCTGCCGGGCAGTCCATTGGCTCCGTTGAACGCCAGATCCGTACCGGACAAACTCAATCCGGAAATGGCCGGCTGGGCGGGCATTACTCTGATGTCATCAAGCCCCAGCCAGGTGGCATCATCCCTAAAGCCGAATTGAAGCACCGTGTTGGTCCCCGGCGCGGTGACCAAAAACTGTAAATTCGTCCATCCGATTGCCGGGAGGTCCACGGCATCAAGGAGCGTGGTTCCGTTCCATGACACGAGGAATTCATTGGGGCTTCCCCCATCGGGACTGTCCAGCCAGAGCGAAAGCAAATAACTGGCTCCCGGGGTTGTGGGCAGCGTTTGGGAAATAAAACCGAGCGACCCGCTTGGCCCCAATTCAGCGCCATATATGCCCAGGTGGGCATATAGTGAATTGGTATCAATGGCCGAGGAAGTCAGGTTTCCACTTTGCGTCCAGCCCAGAAAATCTCCGGTATCAAAATTACCGTTGAAGAGGATGAGCGGCATGAGCGGTTGCGGAGTGAGGGTGAAGCGGTTGCCATTGTAGGGGTCCAAGCCCATTGCCCAAAGACTGCCATCGGATTTTAGAAAAACGCTGCTGTCGGCGCCGGCTGCAATTGCCTGGACGCCACTGGACACGATCTGGACCGGCCCCGGCTTGTTAATTGTTCCCCCGTCCCGGCTGCTGATCAAAGTGCCGTCGCCCAGTTGACCCGCCCAATTATCACCCATCGCCCAAAGACTCCCCGCCGAGGCCCAACTGTTTGACATCAAAAAAAGCGTATGGAATTCCCCGCCAGCAATCGCCGTAACATTACTGGAAACCATTTCAAAGGGAATGCTGCCGCCACCGCTGCCCAATTGTCCCCAATAATTGTCGCCCATACCCCACAGGCTGCCGTCGGATTTGACATAAAGACTGTCGGTTTCCTCGGCGGCAATCATGGTGACATTGCTGGGTACAATCATTTCGGGACGATTGGTGTCGTTGTGAGTGCCATCGCCCAATTCACCGTCGCGATTCCAGCCCATGGCCCAGAGGCTGCCGTCGGACTTAAGAAAAAGGCTATGGGAGGCTCCGGCGGCAATCGCCGTGACATTGCTGGAAACAATTTGTTCCGGCTTGCTGCGACTGGTGGTCGTGCCATCGCCCAACTGTCCATTGCCGTTGTCGCCCATGGCCCAGAGACTGCCATCGGATTTTAGAAAAAGACTGTGGTATTGCCCAACGGCAATGGCCGTGACGTTGCTGGACAGAATCAGTTCCGGGTTGTTTGGCGAGATATAGTTACCGCTCGTGGTGCCATCGCCAAACTGACCATACTGGTTGTTCCCTGAAGCCCAGAGACTGCCGTCGGACTTTAGAAACAGCGTGTGGTCGTTCCGCGGATTATTGGCAATTGCGGTGACATTGCTCAAAATGATCTGACTGGAGGCATTGTTGTAACCAATGCTATTGATGTAGCCAATGCTCCACAGGCTGCCATCCGACTCGATAAAATAACTTCCGGAAATGTAAACTCCTCCTCCGCTCACTTGGGTGATCACCGCAGCTGGAGCCGTTATCACCGCCATCAACAGCACAGCGAAACAATACAACGCAAGTTGCAAAACGTTTTTCACTTTAACAGTTCAGGGGGATTTCCATTTAAATACTTGACCATGACTTCTGTGGGCCAGCTTCGCAATTCTCTTCCGGTTCCACCGGTTTGCAAGCACTTTCCCCGCAACATAAAGTCACCCTGTTGAACCCCGATCGCGCGATTCGTTTTGGGGACTGCGGGCCCGCGATTCAACGCGATGGGGAGTTGCAGGTCCAGACTTCGTGGCGCCAGGCCTTGGCAGGCTGCTGCTGCAGTTCAAGGTCTGGGTGGTTCTTCCGGTGTCGTGGCTGATGCTGGGGCGTCTTGGATTGCGGCGGGAAGTGAAACGCCACGCTGCTTTCGTGCGCGCGGGCCGGAATCAGGTGACACGTCATTTTGGGGTTCGTTTGGCGGTGGCTGGGCGATTGCCGTCCCGGCCAAAAAGAAACCGCCGGCTCCGGGAGGGTCTGAGAGACCACATCCCGAAGCCGGCGGAAAGCAACCGACCGTCCCCACAGGGAACGGAGTGAGATTATTACTTGCCCAGCGCCTTGGCCACGGCGGCTTCCAGGTCGTCGCCGCGCAAGTCGGCGGCGATAATCTTGCCTTCGCCATCCAGCAAGAAGGTGGCGGGAATGCTGTTAATGCCGTATTTCTGGGCGAGCTTGTTGCTCCAGCCGGTGCCGTCGAAATACTGGGACCAGCTCATACCCTTGTCCTTGATGAACGACTCCAGCTTGGAGCGGTCCTGGTCGAGGCTCACGCCGATGATATCGAAGCCCTGATCATGATGCTTCTGGTACACGGCAAGGACGTTGGGCAACTCGGCGCGGCAGGGCGGGCACCAGGTGGCCCAAAAATCCACCAGCACCACCTTGCCCTTGTGCCCGGCCACGGACAGCGGCTGGCCGGCCAGGTCCTTTTCCTCAAAGTCGGGGAATTTGCTGCCCGGCACCAGCGCGGCACGCACCTTCTTGGCTTCGGCCTCGGCCTTGATACTGGCAATGAACTTGCCCGCCTGTTCCTCCACCTTGGTTCCCCGATAGTCCTTCTGGACCTGGGTCAGCACCTCAATGGCCTTGGTGTCGTTTTCCAACGCCGAGGCGTAGAGCTGGGCCTCCAGCAAATACAGCTCGCCCACCGCCAGCTTGTCCTGAGCTTGATACTTGGCAATCACCGCATCAATGGCCTTCAGCTGCTCCGCGAGGTCGGCCGGTTTGCCGTCGCTGGCGCTCATTTTTTCCTGAATCTGCTTCATGATGGGGATCACCTCGGTGCGAATGGAAGCAGTGACATCATTGGTGGCCGCACCACCATCCGCGGCGCGGACGGAAAATGAGCCGGCAACCGCCAGCATCAAAGCGGCAAAAAGAGGGACCAAGTTTTTTTTCATGGAGTAAAGAATGAATGGTTAAAGCCGAACAGGGCAAAGGAAGCACCAACTGCCGCAGGTCACAAGTCAAATCGGGCGGCAATCCGGGGGCTCAACGGCGTTTTTTGGAGGGTGGGCGCGCCGGGCGCGGGGTCGCCAGGGCAATGGCGCGTTGCGCCCACAAAACCAGTTCCGGGGCGTTTTCCAGCACCTCGGGAGGAACCTCGTGGTAGCCCAGGGTCATGACCTGGCCCTGCTTTTGGTAGGTGAAGGGCCCCATGCCGCGTTCCACGTAGGCGGCAGCGGTGGCGGCGTTGGTTTTGAAAAACAGCCGGCCCGCCTCAAGGATGGCGAAGAAGCGCCCGGCCTGATACATTCCCTGCGCGCCAAACATGGACCGCACCCGCAACTCCGACAAGGCCGCGAGCTGGTCCAGCACAAACTCGGTGAAGGTATTGTCTTTCATAACCGGGGAAAACATTCACGCACCAAACAGGCGCTGATGTTCCTGCAGCGCATAGCGGTCGGTCATGCCGGCGAGATAATCGCACACCGCGCGGTGCAGGCCGACACGGGAGGCGCGCCGGCGGGATTGGTCTCCGATCTCCGCGGGGTGTTTCAGGTAATGGTTGAACAATTCGCCGAGCCGGCGGACCGCGCGTTTGTTGGGGTCCTGCACCACGGGATTGTAATAAAGATTTCGAAACAGATATTTGCGCAGTTCCAGATTCAACAACCGGCGCTCCCGGCTATAGGCCACCAACGGCCGGGCCCGCTGGCGCACCTCGGCCACGGTCCGCACCCCGGAAGCGGCGAGGAGCGCCTCCGTGGTATGCACCACGTCGCGAATCTGGCCGTCAATCAGGCAGCGAATGGTGAAGGAACGCCGGCGTTCCTCCGGCAATTTGCCGTGCTGGCGGCGCACCCGGGCAGCGGTCTGCCGCCAGATACGCACATTGCAGCATAACTCCGTTTCGGAAAGCAGGCCGGCATCCAGGCCATCGTCGAGGTCGTGGCTGTAGTACGCAATTTCATCGGCGAGGTTGGCCACCTGTGCCTCCAGCGAAGGCGATTTTCCCGCCGGCTGGCCGGGAAGCACTGGGGCGGCGCCGTGTTTCGCCAGCCCCTCACGCACCTCCCAGGTGAGATTCAATCCGGGGAAATCAGGATATTTCTGTTCCAGTTCTTCCACAATCCGCAGGCTCTGGCGGTTATGTTCAAAACCGCCCTGCCCTTGCATGAGCCGGTTCAACGCGGTTTCGCCCATGTGTCCGAATGGCGAATGGCCGAGGTCATGCGCCAGGGCAATGGTCTCCGCCAGATCCTCGTTCAGCCGGAGTGCCGAGGCAATGCTGCGGGCGATGGCTGCCACCTCGATGGTATGCGTGAGCCGGGTGCGGAGATGATCGCCGGTGCCGTTGAGGAACACCTGGGTTTTGTATTCGAGCCGGCGGAACGCGCGAGAATGCACGACGCGGTCGCGGTCACGCTGAAATTCGGTCCGCCACTCGGGCCGCGCTTCGGCGTGCCGGCGGCCGTGACTGGCACTGCTGAGTTGCGCGTACGGCGCGAGCGTGTGCCGCTCCATTTCCTCCAGGGCTTCCCGGGTGCGCGGCATGGTCAGGACTCCCGGAGGACACCGGCGGCACTCCCGGCAACCACCGGCCCCAACCCCCGTCCCGGATGAAACCGAGCCTTCATGAACGGCGGTCAGTTGGCGGCGGCCAGAAAATCGCGCACCGAAATGCCGCGCAGTTCAAAGAGGCGGCGAATGGTGTCCTCGATCAAGTTGTTCGGACAGCTCGCCCCGGCGGTGATGCCCACGGTGATTTTGCCGGGCGGCAGCCAGTTGGGCGTCTCCACTTCCTTAACCTTGTGCTGGTCGTAATGCACAATCAGCCGGTCGGATTCCATCTTGGCGGCGTTCTTGATGAAATAGGTGGGCAGCTTGGCCTCGCCCATTTCGGCGAGGTGCGAGGTGTTGGAGGAATTGTAACCGCCGATGACCAGCAGCAGATTGAGCGGCTGGGCGAGCAGCTTTTGCAGCGCATCCTGGCGGTCCTGCGTGGCACCGCAAATGGTGTCAAAGAAACGGAAATGCCGGTCAATTTCCGCCGCGCCATACTTCTTGATCATCGTGGCCTTGAGGCGGTGCTGCACCTCCTCGGTTTCGCCGCGCAACATGGTGGTCTGGTTGGCCACGCCCACGGCGAGCAAGTGCAGATCCGGGTCGAAGCCCGGCGAGTAGGCGCCCTTGAACTTCTCCAGAAATTCCTGCTTGTTGCCGCCGTTCAAAATGTAATCGCAGACGTAATCCGTCTCGTCCAGGTTGAACACCACCAGGTAATGTCCCGTGCCGTAGGCGCGGGCCTGCGAGGTGGTGGCCTTGGTTTCCTCGTGCTTGGCCTTGCCGTGGATGATGCTGGTGACGTTCTCTTTGGAATATTGCCGGACGCGCTTCCACACGCTCATCACGTCGCCGCAGGTGGTGTCCACCATAACGCATCCCTTCTCGGCAATTTTCTGCCGCGTGGACACCTCGGTACCGAAGGCGGGAATGATGACGGCGTCGCCGGCATGCAGGCGGGAAAGCTCTTCGTCCGTGGGCTTGGGGGAAATGATCTGGATGCCGAGGTTGCGAATCTGGTCGTTCACCTCGGGGTTGTGGATGATTTCGCCGAGCAGGTAAATGGGGGTGTTGGGTGCCACCTCGGAGAAATGCTTCTGGGCGGCGTAGGCCAGATCAATGGCGCGTTCCACGCCGTAACAAAAGCCAAATTCCTTGGCGAGCTTGATGGTCAGGTCGCCGGCGGTGAGCACCCCACCATTGGCCCGGATATGCTCCACGAGTTCGCTGCGGTAGTGGGACAATACCTGGGCTTGCACCGCCTCCATAATATCGGGGCGGCGCAAATTAATTTTTTGCGGGGGGATGGAACTTGTGGTTGCCATGGCCACAGTAAGATAACACGCGGGCCCGCACCGTCCAGCCGAAAGCCCGTTCGCCCGCCGGGCTGAGCCACTCGCACCACTTCAAAGTTGCACGCGATAAAACGTTTGTGGATTGGTGGGGGCGATGACGAAGGGCGAGACCGCATTGGAATCCACGATCCAGGGGCCGTTCAGGTTTGTGGCGGTTGCCAGCAAGCCCTGGGGCCAGGCCAGTTGGAACTGATTGGCCGCCCCCCCGGGCTGGGTCATCAGGTTGATGAGCGGCACGCCGAAGATTTGCAGCTCGCGAAGGAGCGTGCCGCCGGAACCGCCTTGCGTGCCGCCGGGGTTCAAAAAGACAAACTGCACGGCAGTCACGCCGCTCGCGATCAGCCCGGTGCTGCCGGTCAGGGTTTGCAGGATGGAATTGTTGCCGCTGTTCCCCGCCGTGGTGTTGGTGACGGCGGTGAAGGTGCCGTAGCTGATAAAGGGACCGCCATTCAACGAAAAGAGCAACTGAAAGCTCTGGTTGGCCAGGTTGGAATCCGTCCAGCCGCTCAGGGCCTGGATACGCTGGATGACATAACCCGCCGGAAACCCGCCAGTGGCATTGTTGGTGTTGAGATTGAAGGTGATGGTCACCGGCAGGTTGCCGCCGGAGCCGTCATTGACGGCATAATAGGCATAGTTGGCGTTGACGGCCGCCTTGCCGTCATTGAGACCGGCGGTTTTGAACAGGGTCGAAAGCGAAGGGTCGTGGCTGGCAGTCACGCTGCCCAACGTGGGCTGCCCCGCCCGCACGAGATTCGTGGCCAGGGTGGCGCTGTCCAACGCGCTGGCCGTGGCCCCATACCTCACGGTCTGCACCACGGTCGGCGGCAGCGAATTGCTTTCGATTTGCGTTGCCGCCGGGCCGAACAAGGCAATCTGCTGATACCCGCAATAGCCGTTCTCCGAACCGGGGCTGGTGAAATCAAACTTCACGGCGGCCACATTGGCGGCGAGCGCGTTCGTGCCGGCGGCCAATGTCACCCGAGTGGCGGACTGCACCCCGCCGCCACTGGCGGGATTGTAATTGACCTGCGCGAGCAGTTGGAAATTGGTGGGGGCCACCACGGTAGCAAAATAGACGGTGTAAGCTTGCTGGTCGCGGCCGTTGTCCGCCCAGCCGCCATAAACGGTGAGGTTGGTCAGGTTGTAACCATAAGGCGAAGCGGGCAACGTATAGGTGATGACCGAGCCCGCGCCGCCACCATTGCCACAGGTCACATAATTGGTGCTGCTGGTGAAACCGGCCAGGCCCAAGACCTTGGTCAAACCCGCCGGGCCGCCCGCAGTCAGGGCGTTGACGTCACGCCCCGGAGCTTCCAGGCTGAAATTACCCGTCTTACTGCTCGGCGCCAGACCGGCAATCAGGCTGTGATTGGTCTCCACCTGCCAGCCGGGAACAAATGTCCCCAGCCCCCGGCCCGTTTCCGCGGCAATGGCAGTGACCAGGTTGTTCGCCGGGGCCGGCCACGGGGCAACGGTCAACATCCCGGGCGCGGTGAGTGCCACGCCCAAATGATTCGACGCCTGCAAACAGTAGCCGCCGCTGTCACCCACCTGAAGATTGGTGAGGGTGAGCGTGGCGTTGGTGGCACCGGCAATGATGTTGGTGCCGCCGTCCTGAACGACCAGCCATTGATAAGTCAGCGGTTCATCACTGGTAAAGCTCGCGGTAAACGTGATGGGTTCGCCGACGAAAGCCGCGGCGGTGGCTGGTTCGGGATCCCCCGCCACCGTCAGCGGCGTGGCGGTAAAATAATATTGTTGCAGGGCGCTGAACCAGGTCTGGGCCATGCGGTCGTAGGCGAGGTTGTTGGGATGATTGATGCCATTGGCAAACAGCGAGGCGTCTATGTTGGTGGTGCCCGGCAGACAGAGATTGGTGTATTGATTCGCCGTGCCCACCCATTTCCCCTGCCCGGCAAAGTACGGCACCAGCACGTTGGCTATATAATTATTATACCGGGTGATGCCCGCGGTGTAACTGCTGTAGGGCGTGATTTGCGCCACCAGCAACCGCGTGTGGGGACTGAGATTCACGACGGTGGCGACGATGTTGCTGAGATTGGCTTCCACCGTCGTGGGTTCGGCGGTGCTGCCCAGCCCGATGTCGTTAATGCCGATTTGCAGCAGGATAACGTCGGGCTGATCATTGGTGATCCAACTGGCAATGTGGGCGCGAACATCCGTTGTCCCCGTGGAACCGTAACCCTCGTGATGATCCTGGCCAACGGGACGCAGATCCGGATTGGGCGTGTTGGTTACGGTGCCCGAGGCGCCGTTCCACGGTTCTGGCGAGCCGCCGACGAATTGGAACGCCACATGACTGGCCGCCAACCGGGTGTAGAGCCCGCTGCGGTAGCCAAACTCAAACGGCACGGTCCAGTTGGGATTGTCGGTATACCCGGCAGTGATGGAATCGCCCATGGGACAAATACGCAACGGTACCGGCGCAATGACGGCGTCGAAGAACGGCAGTGCCTGATTAAAAATGGTTTGATGCCCGGCGGCGGTGGGATGCTGGCCATCGCCGGTGGCAAAACTAAAGGCTCCGAGATTCACCAGGAATGCATTCGTATCCGTACTGGCATTGGTGTAACTGGCGAATCCGGCGGTGACCTGGGCCGCGGCGGTGCCCGCCACGGGAATCATCACAATGATTTTGGTGGCGGGAACAATCCGGCTGCGCAGCCGGAACAGCGCGTTGGTGACATCATACAGGGCCGGGGCACCATTCTCACCGAGGTTAACCAACACCACATCGGGCATGGGATCCAGCAATCCGTTGCTCAGACGGCTGATGGTTGAGGTTTTGTGATCAATCAAGGTGGCCAGCGCCGGCACGCTGGCCAATCCCCCGCCCCAGTCGTATCCGCCAAACGCGAGGCGCACCTCGCGATAACCATAGTGCCGGGCCAGCAGGTAGCCATAGCTGGCCCGCGCTTCGTCGGAAGCCGCCCAACTGTCATCCGCCGGCCGGCCTTGTCCGGCAGAATACGCCGCCTCGTCGCCGGACAGAATGGAATCGCCGATGTTCAGCCAGATTTTTTCGGGCAGCACCACGGCAAATGTGGCGCCGCCATCATCCACGGTGAACCCGGTAATTTTCACAGAGTTTACCGGGACGTTGCCATTGTACCGGTCCTCAAACGGCGACATGCCCTTGATGTAAAAATCGATGATAGGATTGGAGATGCCTACCGCCAGTGACACGTTAGTCTCACCGGCCAGGAGCTGATGACTCTGGATGGGCCCGCCATTGACCGTCCAGGCGATGATGGGATAACGGGAAGCGGTCACACCATTCAGATGCGCATTGTCCACCTGCAACGTCACATTTTGTGTGCCGCTAAAGCCCAGCGTAAACGAAGCGCCGCAAACGGTGGAATTAACAGCGTCGGCCTGGGTCACCCAGTTGTTTTGGGTCAGCGCGCTTAAAAAGTTAGGGTCGGTCACGGGAATGACGGCCCCGGACAACAAGGTGGGAAGCGCCCCAAAAATCAGGGCGCCAGCGAGAATCAGGCTTTTGCGCATGGTATCAATGAATGCCAGCACGGCACTGAGAAGCCATTCTCAATGCCGCGCAGCGGAATTAAACTAAATGAATTTGTCCAAATTAACGAGCCAAACGGCGGCGGCCGGCCAGCAAGCCAGCGGCGGCCAGGCCCAACAACGCCACCGACGTCGGCTCGGGAACGGTGGTCGGCGTGCCGAAAGCTTGCAGCTCATAAATCAAGGTTCCCCCGGTGGAACCGCCGCCAGCCTGACTGGCGCCGACACTGCCCGCGCCATTGCTGGTATCCGGATTCATAAAGACAAACTGAATGCCCGTCACATCACTGGCGATGATTCCCGTGCCGTCGGTCAGCGTGGTCAGATAGGAGCCGTGATCACTGCCGCCTCCGGGAGTGCCCATCGAAGTATTGTTATTATACGTGCCATAATCAGTGAACGCACCGCCATTGATGGATAACAGCACCTGAAATGCCTGTTCGCCAAGGTTGTGGTCGCCCCAACCGGAAAGCACCTGAAGGCTCGTAATGTCATAACCGCTGGAGAGCTGGAACGTGATGGTGTCCGGCATAATCACGCCGCTGGCGCCCAGCCCGTTGTCGAAAACGGTATAGTAACATTTATTACCGTTCCCCGCCGCGCTGCCATCATTCAACCCCGCGGCCGAAAAAGTACCGTTCAAAGCCGACATTGGCGCAGTGACACTGCTGAGCGAACTTTGCCCGTTCTGAATGAGGTTGAGCGTCACGTTGCCGTTGAAGAAACTGGTGTCGGCATTGCTCTGGGAGTTTTGGACAATCGCGCCGGGGGAAGTTGCCGTCAGGCCGGCCAGAAGACAGCCAGCCAGCGACAAAGATAATTTGTTATGGGAAGGAATCATTTTGATTATGGGTTTATCGGAATTCCCCGCCACCGCACATGAGTCATGCACCGGGGGCAACAGGGGAGTTCCGGGTTCTTCCATAGCTTGAAGAAAAATAAATTGTTGCAAATCCCCAAAAACAGTTAGCCGAGTCTCACCGAAATGGGTGATGCCTCTCCCGGGTCTCGCGGGGGCCGGAAATTGTGCCCTGGTAACCGGTGGGCCAATTTTTTTTGGGTCAGCGACATTTGATTTCGTTGCTACAAACACGAAAATAGCAGGCCGGGCGAACCACAAACAGCCCCTCAAACGGGTGGGAAAAGATCGGCTCCAGAGGCCCGCCTCCCTATAAAACGGTGTGGCAACGTAGCAAAGTCATTTTTGGGGTTGAGTAACCGACAATTCGGCACCATCGGAAAAGTAAAGCTCAGTTCCCATCAGTGTCCCACAGCGGTTTCAACTCGGAACTGGTCGCAGAGCTTCAACCTCTCACCATCGGCGAATGCGATAGAAACGCTGCGGGCTAACAGCGTTGGTGTCGGTTAAGGTGAGGCTGGTCCCCATTCCCGCCGTGAGTGGAAGCACAGACCAGACATTGCTGGTCGGCGAGGTTCTATAATCCAGCTCAAAAACGCGGCCACATTGGGAGGGAACGACCAGGCTGAAATTTGAACCGGTCAATCGGGGAGAAGAAACGGAAACTCCGGTCGCGCTGCCAGCGCCGACCAGTGCCAGGCTATGAAACCCGCCCGCGGCAATCGCCACCACGTTGGTCAATCCTAAGGGAACGTTGATCTGACCGTAGGTGTTGTTCCCCCATGCCACCACCGTGCCATTCGTTTTCAAGGCCAGGCAATGAAACACCCCCGCCGCAATGGCCAATGCGCCCTTCACCGTGCCGGACGCATTCGTTTGACCGTAAACATTTGAACCCCAGACAAACACCGTGCCATCGGAACGCAGCGCCATGCTGTCGTTCAGGCCGGCAGCAATCGCAACGACCCGATTTGTCGAGGAATACAGCGAGGTGAACGGAGTGTTCCGCTGCCCCGCCGAATTGTCCCCCCAGGACAAAACCGTGCCATCGGACCTCAAGGCCAAGCAATGCAGTTCACCCACGGCAACGCTCACAATGTTCGATACGTTCGCGGGAACATTGGTCAGGGTCGAGTTGTCGCCCCAGGCCACAACCTGGCCGTTTGATTTGAGCGCCAGACAACAGGAGGCGGTGGGACCTTGAGCCAGTGCGACCACGTTGGACAAACCCAAAGGCACGTTTGTGATCGCACCAGAGCCCCAGGTGCTGACAATGCCATTGGCGTCCAGCACCGCGCCGCTGCCGGCCAGTGCGGCCGCGTGCCAGATGTTCGAGCCGAGGCCGGGGACATTTGCCTGGACGACATTTGTAGCCCCCCAATTTAGAATGGTCGTGTCATTTCTGACCAAAAGGTTGTGCTGCCAACCGGCGGAGATCTGGAGCACATTGGTGGCACCCACTGGCGCGGTGCCGCGGCTGTCGGTATTGGCACCATATCCCCACGCAGCCAATTGGCCGAACTCCAGCTCTGCGGGTGGGCTGATAATGACGTCCACTGCATTGCTGATGACAACCCGGTAAGTCCCAAGATTTGGAACCTGAACGTTGCTGATGGTGCAGGAGGCGTTCGTAGCACCAGGTATATCCGCTCCATTGAACTGCCACTGAAAACCGTACGGCGGAGTGCCGCCGGCCCGGATGTAAAAGGTGGCATTCAAACCGGGCACCACCGACTGGCCGAAGGGCGGCACCGACACGACGGGCGCAGTTGAGCCGCGCGTCCAAGTGACCTGATCCACGTACCCCGCATAAGTGCCCGGAGCATATGGCGGCAAGGTATAAACCCATTTCAAAGTTTGCCCGCCGGCGCTGAGGTAAACCGTTTGTTGCGTCCAATGGGCATAATCAGAGACCTTTGCCACAGTTGCGCTCCCCACCATCAGCGCCAACTGGCTTCCATCAAAATCCGGGGCCGACCCTTTCCACCAAAAGGTCAGCGTGCCGGGTCCGGTAACACTGGTTTGCAGGGTGGCGGTCTGCTGGTTTGGATCCGCCACAACCAACAGTGTTTTCGCGGCAGACACTCCATCGTAGGAGGTTGTCGTCTGCGCAGCCCAACCGGGCGAACCGCCGCTGCCGGTGGTGGTCCAGGAGAGATTGGTTGCGTCGAGAGCCTCTTGCAGGGTCTGCCCGCAGACTGAAGTCACCAGGAGCACACCCAGGAAAGAGAAAAGGAGTAGTCCTTTGAATTGCATTGAAAACTCTCGCTTTCTTGTCACGGCATCGGGTTCTTCTGAATTTCTGGATTCTGCTGCCTTGGAGAGGGTTTGCAAGAGTTTTTGTAATGAGTCATCGTTGGCGCTGCCCCTTCACAAACTTAAGGTCGGGATCGTTCTCAATTCTCGTTTTATCCCTCAATGCGCGCCCCAAAACTCGTTTTTCCTGTGGCTACCACATACGGCCGCTGAACTTCGTATCGCTCCGCTTTATCCAGAGCAGCGAGTTGCAGTTTGGCTGCCGTCACATGATTGGTTTTAAGGCGCCGCCGAATCGGCCGGGGAATCAGCTTGCCCTTGACCCGAAACCGGGCAAAGTAAGCCGGTGTTGGCCAGTATTGGAGCAAGTTTGCGCCGGCGTTTTTTGCCAGGCGGAATCTTTGCCCGGTGGTGGGTCAGACAACACATTCACGGCGGTAATACCAGAGCCACCGGGAACGATAAGTTTGAGACCCTATTTTATTGGTTCGGAGCGTAGCTCAGCCTGGTAGAGCACTTGGTTTGGGACCAAGACGTCGCAGGTTCAAATCCTGTCGCTCCGACCATCTTTCTTTCGGTCACTGCTTCCGCCGCTTCTCCCCTCCACGCTGTTGCTTTTTTGCCGAACCCGCTGAAGTCAATTTTCCACACCTTCCACTGGCGGAAAACATGCGGTGTGTAAAAAACAACACAACCCCGACATTAACAGCAAATTAACATGGTGAATTCATTGATTAAAAACTCATTAACAGAAAATAAAATAAAGATGCAAGCCGCTATTCTAAAGTCACTTAAACATAAAAAAGAACCCACTGGCACCACTGCTGCTAAAAGCGGATTGTTACAGGAAATCCGGACTCCTGATTGAAGCATTGGTGCAGCACTCCACGGCCAACCAGTCAGGGATTCGGGGAACAAGGAGGTCAGAAAATCGAGTCCCCGCACATTATATGAAAAAAATTGAGGCCATTATAAAACCGTTCAAGTTGGAGGAAGTGAAAGATGCCCTGGGTGAGCTCGGCATCGAAGGCATGACCGTCAGCGAGGTCAAAGGCTTCGGCCGCCAGAAAGGCCATACCGAAATCTACCGTGGCAGCGAGTACACGGTGGATTTTCTCCCGAAGATCAAACTCGAGCTGGTCATCGGCGACGACCGGGTGGAAGCCGCGCTGGCCGCCATCATCAAATCGGCCAAGACCGGCAAAATCGGCGACGGCAAGGTGTTTGTCTCCTCCGTCGAACAGGTCATCCGGATCCGCACCGAGGAAAAAGGAGCCGCCGCCATCTGATAGCCAACCCAACCCAAATGAAATCCAAAACTATGATGAAACGACTTGCCACCATTGCCGGGCTCGTAACCCTGGCGGTCAGTCTCAACCTCAACAGCGCTTTTGCCGACGACCCCAAGCCGGACCCTAACGGAGGGAACACCGGCACCATCTCTGATGTGCCGGGCTTCGTGGTCGCGGCGCCGGATGAACTCACCGGCGATGACCTCAAGGACACCAACAAGGTAGCCGCCTACACCGATGCCAAAAAGGCCGCCGATGATTACGCCGCCGCCGCCAAAGCGGAACCCCTGGCGGTCAAGCTCGCGGACAATGTGGGACACAACCGCGTAGCCATCAACTTCATGTGGACGCTCGTCACGGGCTTCCTGGTGATGTTCATGCAGGCCGGGTTTGCCCTCGTGGAAACCGGGCTCTGCCGCGCCAAGAACGCCAGCCATACCATGGCCATGAACTTCATGATCTACCCCATGGGCATGCTGGGCTTCTATGTTTGCGGCTTCGCCTTCATGTTCGGCGGCCTCGGGGCCATCGGCACCATGGGCGGTTATGCCGGATTGAACCATGAAATCACCTGGACCATCATGGGCAAGCCGTTCGGCATCATCGGCTGGAAGGGCTTCATGCTGCAGGGCGCGGGTTATGACACCGCGGCCTTTGCGCTGTTCCTGTTCCAGATGGTGTTCATGGATACCACGGCCACCATCCCGACGGGCGGCGCGGCGGAACGCTGGCGCTTCTCGGCATTCATGATTTACGGCTGCTGCATCGGCACCATCATGTATCCCCTCTTCGGCAACTGGGTGTGGGGCGGCGGCTGGCTCGCGCAGCTCGGCACAAACTTCGGCCTCGGCCACGGGCACGTGGACTTCGCCGGCTCCTCGGTGGTGCACATGCAGGGCGGCGTGATTGCGCTGATCTTCTGCTGGCTCATCGGCGCGCGCCACGGCAAGTATGACAAGAACGGCAAGATCGTACACCCCATCACGCCGCACAACATTCCGTTCGTGATGCTGGGCACGTTCATCCTGGCGTTCGGCTGGTTCGGGTTCAACCCCGGCTCCACCCTCGCGGGCACCGATCTGCGCATCGCGGTGGTGGCGGTCAACACCATGATTGCCTCCGCCACGGCGGCCCTGGCCACCACGGTTTACATGTGGTGGTTCAAGACCAAGAAGCCCGATCCGTCCATGATGTGCAACGGCATGCTGGCCGGTCTGGTGGCCATCACCGCCCCCTGCGCGTTTGTCACCGCGGGTGGCGCGGCCATCATCGGCCTCATCTCGGGCGTTCTGGTGGTGGAAGCCGTGTTCTTCTTTGACCGGATTGGCATCGACGACGCGGTGGGCGCCATCTCGGTGCACGGCGTCAACGGCGCCTGGGGCTGCCTCTCCATCGGGCTGTTTGCCGATGGCACCTACGGCGACGGCTGGAACGGCGTGGCGGGCACCGTCAGGGGCCTGTTCTACGGTGGCGGCATGAGCCAGTTCTGGGCGGAATTGATCGGCGTGATTGTCTGCTTCGTCACGCTCTCCGTGCTCTCGATCATCGTGTATTACATCGCGGAGGTGCTCGTAGGCAACCGCGTTTCACTGGAAGTGGAAATCGAAGGCCTGGACGTTCCTGAAATGGGCGTGCCCGGCTACGCCGGCGTGGTTATGGACAAACAGGCGGAAACTCCCATGCCCAAGGTTTAAACTCCAATCCCATGGCGGCGCGGGGCAACTCCCCGCGCCGCCCCTTAACCGCAACCTCAACTCACTCAACTCACTCATGCAAACATTTTTGGATATTCTCCGGCCCGGGCTCGCCCTGGCCATCGGCTCCGTCATCGGCCTGGCGTTCGGCGCCTGGCAAAACGCCGCGCTGCGGCATCACCAAAAGCAGGCTGACACCGGCAACTTCAACCGCAGCGGCTGGAGCCTGATGCCTGGTTCCGGCACCCGCGTGGCGTCGCTGCTCGTCACCCTGGTGCTCATTCAATTGGTTTGTCCCATGTTGTTTGCCAGCGGCACCCAGTGGTGGGTTTCCGGCGGGGTGCTGGCGGGATACGGCTGGATTCTGTTTGGCCAGTTGCGGGCCAAAACGCACCTGAACTGACCGGCTTGGTCCGGACTTTTCAGCCACCGGCCCGGACAATGCACTCCGGGCCGGTTTTGTTTTCCGGGGGCGCCGGCCGTTTTCTCCCGGCAACGCCGGAGGCTTCCCAATCCATTGCCGGCGATTTTGATTTTCGCGGCCGGTTTTTTTTCCTAAGCTTGAAGGACATTTGAATGGTGCGCCACATCACCCGGCGGCCGCAAAAAACGAATTGATGCATTCCAAACCAGCTACCGGCCGTTACCTCGGAAT
>DATJIU010000143.1:0-5192 GCA_035492855.1 Dongiaceae bacterium
CCGCCGCCGGCGCCCAAGCGGTGACCTGGCAGGGGCCAGCGTTGAGCGAATCCGAGGAGCGCTGGCTGTATTCCATGACCCGGCATTCCACGCATCCCTTGCCGGTGCGCATTGGGGCGGCCATTGCGCGGGAACATTTTCCCGATGCCGTGCGCTCGTTTTTGGAAACGCCCGGCTGCGGCATGGAAGGCAGCGTGGCGGGGCACGAAATCTGGATGGGCGCGGCGGCTTGGCTGGAATCGCGCAACGCCGTCCCGGACGCCGGCTGCGCCAGCCCGGCGGCGGATGAGGTGGTTGGCAGCCGGGTGCATGTGGCCATTGATGGGCGGTATCGCGGCTGTTTTGTGCTGGCCACGGCCTTGCGCCTTGAAACCGGGCCGCTGTTGAAAAAGCTTTCGGCCCGTTGCGAGCTGGCCTTGCTCAGCGGCGACAATGCCCGCGAGCGGGAATGGTTCGGCATTCTCTTTGGTCCGACGGCGCGGCTGCAATTCAATCAGAGTCCCCAAGACAAGTTGCGTTATATCCGGCAACTGCAAACGGCGGGCCGGACGGTGATGATGGTGGGCGACGGTCTGAATGACGCCGGGGCTTTGCAGCAGAGCGACGTGGGCGTGGCCGTGGTGGAGCAGGTGAGTGCCTTCTCGCCCGCCAGTGATGTGATTGTGGCGGCAGACCTCGTGCCGCGCCTGGCAGAAGTGCAACAGTTTGCCCGGCAGGCCGTGGGTGTGGTGCGCGCGAGTTTTGTGATTTCCGCGCTCTACAATTTGGCGGGCATTGGCATTGCCGCCAGCGGCGGTTTGTCGCCCGTGGTTTGCGCGATTTTGATGCCGCTCAGTTCGGTGACGGTGGTGGCCTTTGCCTGCGGACTGACCGCGTGGCTGGGGCGCAAGACGCTCCCGGTCAGCCGGTACGCAGGAGCATTAAAGACGGGGCCAATTTTGCCGATGAATGCGGCGGATCCGTTGCCGGCGCCTGAAGCCCGAAAGGACGGGCCACCATGAGCGTCATTTACCTGCTGATTCCGTTAAGCGTGGTCATTGCCAGCGGCTTTTTGCTGGCCTTCATCTGGGCGGTCCGTTCCGGCCAGTACGAGGACACCTGCACCCCTTCGATGCGGTTGTTGCTGGATGAAACCCGGCCCCAACCGCCCGTTCCCCCTGAAACTTTGCCGACTCAACCGCAAACCAAAACCAAATGAACGTAGAAACCTTCCGATACGATAACCGCATCGTCCGCGCCTTTGCGATCGCCACCGTGGTGTGGGGCCTCGTGGGCTTCAGCGCGGGATTGCTGATCGCGTGCCAGCTTTTCTGGCCGTCGAATTACGACAGCATCCTGGCCTTCGCCCAGAACTTCCACCTGGGCTGGCTGGTGGAGCGGCTGGGGCCGAGCCTGAACCTGAACCTGTCGTACACCACATTCGGGCGGTTGCGGCCGTTGCATACCAACGCGGTGATTTTCGCGTTCGTGGGCAACGGCATGTTCACCGGCATTTATTATTCGCTGCAGCGGTTGTGCAAGGCGCGGATGTTCAGCGATTTTCTGAGCTGGGCCAATTTCTGGGGCTGGCAGGCCATCATCGTGAGCGCCGCCATCACCCTGCCGCTGGGGCTGACCACCAGCAAGGAATACGCGGAACTGGAATGGCCCATTGATATCGCCATCACGGTGGTGTGGGTCATCTTCTGCGTGAACCTGTTCGGCACCATCATCAAGCGCCGCGAAAAACACATTTACGTGGCCATCTGGTTTTATATTGCCACCGCCATCACCGTGGCGCTCCTGCACATCGTCAATTCACTGGAAATTCCGGCGGGCCCGTTCAAGAGCTACTCCATTTATGCCGGCGTGCAGGACGCCCTGGTGCAATGGTGGTATGGCCACAACGCCGTGGCGTTCTTCCTCACCACGCCGTACCTCGGGATGATGTATTACTATCTGCCGAAGGCGGCAGACCGGCCGGTGTTCAGCTACCGGCTCTCCATCATCCATTTTTGGGGGCTGATCTTCATCTACATCTGGGCGGGACCGCATCATCTGCTGTACACGGCGCTGCCGGACTGGGCGCAGTCGCTGGGCATGGTGTTTTCGGTCATGCTCGTGGCGCCGAGCTGGGGCGGCATGTTGAACGGGTTGCTTACCTTGCGCGGGGCGTGGGACAAGGTCCGCACCGAGCCGATGCTCAAGTTCATGATTGTGGCGGTAACCGCTTACGGCATGGCCACGCTGGAGGGACCGACGCTGGCCATCAAGAGCGTCAATTCGCTTTCGCATTACACCGACTGGACCATCGCCCACGTGCATACCGGCGCGCTGGGCTGGAATGGCTTCCTCACTTTCAGCGTGCTCTACTGGCTGTTCCCGCGCCTGTATAACACCAAGCTGTGGTCGCCCAAGCTGGCCAACTGGCACTTCTGGATCGCGCTGCTGGGCATGATGTTTTACGTGGTGCCGATGTACGCCAGCGGCATCACCCAGGGCCTGATGTGGAAGCAATTCACCAAGGAAGGCTTCCTGCAATATCCGAACTTCCTCGAAACGGTGCTGCAGATTGTGCCGATGTACCGGCTGCGCGCGCTGGGTGGCTCGCTCTACATCATCGGCGCGTGGCTGATGGCCTTCAACCTCTGGCGCACCGCCCGCAACGGCCAGTTTGTGCCCGAGGTGGAAGTGCAGGCGGCGCCGTTGGCCCGGCACGAAGCGGCCCACGGCGAGGAAGCGCATCCGTACAATCACCGCTGGCTCGAAGCCAAGCCCATCCTGCTCACCGTGCTGGCGTTTGTGGCGGTGCTCATCGGTGGGCTGGTGGAAATCGTGCCGCTGTTCCTCATCAAGCAAAACGTGCCCACCATCACGAGCGTCAAGCCGTACACGCCGCTGGAAGTGCTGGGCCGCGACATTTATATCCGCGAAGGCTGCGTGGGTTGTCATTCGCAAATGATCCGGCCGTTCCGTTCGGAAACCGAGCGTTACGGCGAATACTCCAAGGCCGGCGAATTTGTGTATGACCATCCCTTCCTCTGGGGCAGCAAGCGCACCGGGCCGGACCTGCACCGCATCGGGGGCAAGTATCCCGACGCGTGGCACTACAACCATTTGGACGACCCGCGCAGCACTTCGCCGGGGAGCATCATGCCGCGGTTTCCCTGGCTGCTGACCCAGACGCTGGATACCAATGCGCTGGCGCCGCGCCTTGCCGCGTTGCGCAAGGTCGGTGTGCCGTATCCGCCGGGCTATGAAAACGGCCCGGCCCAGAAGGACCTGGAAACCCAGGCGGCCAAGATTGTGGCGGACCTGAAGGTCGGCTCCGTGACCACCGAGCCGGACCGCGAAATCATCGCCGTCATCGCCTACCTGCAACGGCTGGGCACGGACATCAAAGCGCAACCCAAAACCGCGGCCCCTGCCGCCAAATAACCTTATGCACATGATCAAAGACCAGGTCAGCGGCATCAGCGGGGTGGAACTTTATGGCATCATTTCCATCTGCCTGTTTGTGGCCGTGTTCACCGGCGCGCTCGTCTGGGCGCTGCGGCTCAAAAAACCGTTCCTGAATTCCATGAGCACGCTGCCCTTGAGTGACGAAGAAACCGCCACCGCCAAGAAAGGAATTTCCCATGAAGAATGATTCGCCCGAACCCCAGTTGCTGGACCACGAAATTGACGGCATCCGCGAACTCGACAACCTGCTCCCGCGCTGGTGGGTGTGGTTGTTCAACCTGAGCATCGTCTTTGCCGTATGTTATATGTTTTACTACCATGTCTTTCATCTCGGCAAGCTGTCCGCCGCGGAATTTGACGAGGAATGGAAACGCGGGGAGGCCATCAAGTCTGCCGCCATCGCGAGCTTTGAATCCAACATTGACAAGCTGCAGCCATCGAAGGATCCGGCAATCATTGCCGAGGGCGACCACATTTTTCACACGCTCTGCGCTCCGTGTCACCGGGCCGATGCCGGCGGGTTGGTGGGGCCCAATCTCACGGATGATTACTGGATTCACGGTTCCAATTACGTGGACAACATCCGCACCATCATCAACGGCGTGCCGGCCAAGGGCATGTTGACGTGGCGCGGCGTGCTCAAGCCCAGCCAGATCCAGGCGGTGGGCAGCTATATTTACACCCTGCGCGGCACGCATCCCAAGAATCCAAAGCCGCCGGAGAACCAGCAGCAGGCGCCCACCGGCCCCAGCGAATTTGAATGATGAAACCGTCCACCCCGGAAATTCCCCCGCCGTCGTCCGACCCCAACGGGCCGGCCCAGGATGTGGACTGGAGTGATTTCCGCGACCATCTCTCCACGGCGGACAAGCTGGGGCATCGCCAGTGGATTTACGCGCGGAAGCCCCACGGCAAGTGGACGGACCGGCGCACGTGGTTTGCGTGGTTGCTGCTCGGCATCATGTTCGCGGGCCCGTTTATTCGCATCAACGGCAACCCGCTGCTGATGATCAATGTGGTGGACCGGCGCTTCTCCATCCTCGGCCAGATTTTCTGGCCGCAGGACGCGGTGATTTTTGCCGTGGCCATGCTGCTCTTCCTGACCGGCATTATTTTGTTCACCACAGCGTTTGGCCGGCTCTGGTGCGGCTGGGCCTGTCCGCAAACGGTGATGATGGAAATGGTGTTTCGCAAGATTGAGTACCTTATCGAAGGGGACGCCGTGGCGCAGCGGGCGCTGGCCGCCGCGCCGTGGACGGGCCGGAAACTGTTCCGCAAGGGATTCAAGCTCGGCGTGTTTCTGCTGCTCTCGTTCGTCATCGGCAACACGCTGCTGGCCTATATTATTGGGTTGGATCAGTTGCAGCAGATTATCCTGGACGATCCGCGGCAACATCTCACCGGGCTGGCATTCATGGTTTTGTTCACGTTGCTGTTCTTTGCCATTTTTGCGCGGTTTCGCGAGCAGGCCTGCACGTTCATCTGCCCCTATGGCCGGTTCCAATCCGCCATGCTCGATGAAAACACAATGGTGGTGGCCTACGATTTCAAGCGCGGCGAGAAACGCGGCCGCTGGCAGCGCGACCAGACGCCAGCCCAGCGTCAGGCGACCGGGGCAGGGGATTGCGTGAACTGTCACCAGTGCGTGGCGGTCTGTCCCACGGGCATTGACATCCGCAACGGGGTGCAGATGGAGTGCGTGCACTGCACCGCTTGCATTGACGCCTGCGATGCGGTCATGGACAAGGTGG
>DATJIU010000144.1:0-18470 GCA_035492855.1 Dongiaceae bacterium
CCACCGCCACCGAAGTCTGCCCAAACGCGAGCCAGCAGCTCAGGAAGGCCACGCCGGTGAGCAGTTCCACCAGAAAATAGCGCGGCGAAATCGGCGCGCCGCAGTTGGCGCACTTGCCCCGCAGCCACAGCCAGGTGATTAGCGGCATGTTAAGCCACCAGGGGATGGAGTATTTGCAGTGGGGACAGTGCGACGGCGGCGAAACGATGCTCTCGCCCAAGGGCCGCCGGTGAATAACCACGTTTAGGAAACTGCCGACGATGGTGCCAAAAACAAACAGCAGCAATCCCCAGAAGGGCGAGGCCACGCCGGGCCAATTATCGGGGTTGAACACGGTGTTAGCTCCCATAAACATTCTGCCGCAGGGCGGTGTGCATGGCTTCCACCGGCGCCGGTTGGCCGCTCCAGATTGGCAACGCGGCGGCGCCCTGGTGGAGCAGCATGCCCAGGCCATTGGCGGTTTTGCAGCCGGCCGCCCTGGCGGCGCGCAAGAAGTTTGTTTCGGCCGGCCGATAAATCATGTCATAAGCCGAGCGCGTGTGCTCCAAGGAAAAAGTTTTGGGATCGTAAGGCAAAGCACCATCGTTTGGATCCAACCCAAGTGAGGTGGCATTGATGGCCAAATCCACCGGCTGGTTGGGATAGCCCACCGTTACCGCGGCCGCCGGAAACCGTTTCCGAATTTCTTCCGCCACGGCTTCAGCTTTGGCGGCAGTGCGATTAACCAAAAATAATTGCGCCACGCCGGCGGCGGCGAGCTTAAGCGCCGCGGTGCGGCCGGCGCCACCAGCGCCCAGCAGCAACACGCTGGCCCCGGCGAGGCTCAATTGCAGGTCCGATTCCACCGAGTGCGCGATGGCATCCGCATCAGTGTTGTAGCCAACGGTGCGGAGTTCATCCGGCACGTCGCCGGGAAACGCTCCCACCGGAAGCCATTTCCCCGTGGTGTCGCAGGCTTCAAAACGCACGGTGTTGACCGCACCCCAGGTTTGGGCGGAAGCGTCCAGCACATCCATCATTTCCACCGCGAGCAATTTGTGCGGCACGGTGAGGTTAAGGCCGATAAATTTCATGGCCTTGGCCCCGGCAATGGCGGCGTGGAGCTGGTCCGGATGCACGTCATAGGCCAGATACCGCCAATTTAGGCCCAAGGCTTCGATGCCGGCGTTCTGCATGACGGGCGAAGCCGAATGCCGGATGGGATGCCCCAGCACCGCGCAATAGCGCGTGGCGGCATTGATGGCGGCAGTGGTCAGCTCTGGCACGCGCTGTTTATAGGCGAAGTGGCGGGAAAGTTCAAAGTCCAAAGTCCGCCGCCACTGGGCCGCGCTCCGCCGCCGCCGGAAAAAAAGACTGCGGCCCGATTTATTGGAGAAACATTCGGGCCGCAGCGAAGGCCGAATCGGCAGGCTTTTTATGGACAGGTACTACGTCACCCATACCTGTATCGTCGTGAGACGCATGCATAGCCCACAGGATTTCGGATTCATGCTTCTGCGGAGGTTGGAGCCTCCTTTCTTAAAACAAGGCTGGGCCCAAAAAGTTTCAAATAATTATGGCCGGAACTTTTTTGCGGGTGTCCTGGCTTTATTTGGATGCCGGGGTATTCCGGCCGGGCCGCAACAGGTGGTAGATCGCCGGGGTGGCGATGAGCGAAAGCAGGACCGAGAAGCACAGCGCGCCGATGACGGCGATGCCCAGCGGTTGCAACATCTGGGCGCCGGTGCCGGCGCCACACGCCAGCGGCAGCATGCCCAAGCCGGCGGCCAGCGAGGTCATCAGCACGGGCCGCAGCCGGCGGTGTCCCGCCCGCACCAGCGCATCTTCCGGGCTCAAACCTTCCGCGCGTAATTGATCCACCAAATCCAGCATCAGGATGCCGTTTTTGGCCACGATGCCCACCCCGATGATGGCGCCGAGCAGGGACACCACGTTCAACGAGGTTCCCGTGGCCCACAGGCCCACCATGGTGCCAAACAACGCGAGAATGGCGCCAAAGACGATGGCCACCGGCTCGTAGAACGAGCGGAATTCCACCAAGAGCACGGTGAACACCAGCAAAATGGCCGTGAGCAGGACCGCCAGCAGATTGCGGAACGATTCCTGTTGCAACCGAAACAGTCCGCCGTATTCCACCGCGCCGGCCGGCAGCCAGGACGCCTGGCCCAAGCGGGCCTGAACTTCCCGCATCGCCGTGCCGAGGTCCACGCCTTCCAGACGCGCGGAGATGATGTCATCCTGCCGCAGATTGTCGCGGTTCAGTTCCATTTCATTCGGTTTCAGGTTGAGCTCGGCCACTTGGGCCAGCCGCACGACGGCGCCGCCGGGGGTGCGCAGGGGCAGATTGTTCAAGGCGGTCACGGTGCTGACACTTTGCGGATCGGCCAGTACGCGGATGTTCACCGTGCGGTCGCCTTCCAAAACGTACGACGCCACCTGACCGAGCAAGGCGGTGTTCACCTGGGCGGCGATGTCCTGAACGCTTAGCCCAAATCGTTCGGCCTCCGCCGGCCGGACTTGGAAATTGATTGAGGGGCCGGTCACCGTCAGGCCGTCGAAGGTATCCACCACGCCGGGGATTTTTTTGAGTTCGGCTTCCACCCGGGGCGCCGTTTTTTGCAGCCAGGCCTGATCCGGGGAATAGAGGTAAATCTGGATCGGGTCCGCCGCCATTTGCAAATCGCCGATCAAATCCTCCAGGTAGCCGTGGAAATCCCAGTGGATCATCGGAAAACGGGTGTTGAAATCGTGGCGCATTCCAGCCAGCACTTCGTCGGTGGTGTGTTCCCGGTGGGGCTTGAGCTTGACCAGGTAATCGCCCCGGTCCGGTTCGGTGATGAACGGGCCGAGTTGGGTGCCGAGGCGGCGGGAATAGCCGGCCACGTCGGCGTTGGTGCGGATGCTATTTTCCACTTCATCCAGAATCCGTGAGGTTTCGGCCATCGTGGTGCCCGGGGGCGCCTGAAAATCCATCACGAAGCCGCCTTCATCAAACCTGGGCAGGAAATCCGTTTCCAGTTGCTCGTACAGAAACACGCCGGCAACCAGCACGATCACGCAGCCCAGCAATGTCAGCCAGGGATGCCACAGCGCCCGGCGCACCGCGGCCTCATAGACCCGGAGAATCCGTTTCAGCAAAAAACCTCCCTCCGCGTCGGAGGGCGCCGGACCGGATTCCGGCTGGCGGCGCCCGCGGATGAACCAGGCGGCCAGCGACGGCGTGAGGGTGACGGCCAGGAGCAGCGACACCAACAGCGCCACAATCATCGTCAGCCCCAGCGCCCGAAAGAACACGCCGGCCATGCCGTTCAAATACGCCAGGGGCAGAAACACCACCACCGGGGTGAGCGTGGAAGCCACCAGGGGGCGGAAAATTTCACCAATGGCCTCCTGAATGCCCTCCAGCCGCGGCCGGCCGGCGGCTATCTTGGCAAACATGGCCTCGACCACCACGATGGCGTCGTCAATCACGAGCCCAATGGCCGCCGCCACGCCCCCGAGGGTCATCATGTTAAAGCTCATGTGCAGGAGATGCATGGCCACGAACGTCAGCAGAACCGTGATGGGAATGGTCACGATGGCGGTCAGCACGCTGCCCCAGTTCTTAAGAAAGCAAAACAGGATGATCACCGATAACAGCAGCCCGAAGAGAATGGCATCCCAGACGCTGCCCACCGACTCGCGGACGAATTGCGACTGGTCATAGAAAAACTCCATATGCAGATCCGGAGGCAGTTCCTGCCGCAATTGGCGCAGTTGCGCCTTCAGCGTGGCGGCGATTTGCAAAATGTCCGCATCCGGCTGGCTTTCGATGTTGAACAGCACGGCCGGACGTCCTTGCGCAGTGGTCATGGTGTAGGAAGGCTCCGGACCGCGTTCCACCCGGGCGACATCCTGGATGCGTACGGGCCGGCCGCCGTTGACCGTCACCACCACCGCGCCAATATCCTCGGGGGTATGCACGCGGCCATCCACCGTGGTCAGGTAGAGCCGGTAGTTTTCCGCCAGCAAACCGGCGGCGGCCACGAGATTGTTTTGCGTCAGGGCGTCCCGCACGTCCTGCACCCCGAGATGGGCGGCCTGCAGTTTGACCGGATCCAGGACGACGTGATATTCCGGGACGTTGCCCCCCATCAATTCCACCTGGGCGACGCCAGGAATTTGCAGAAACCGGGGTTTGATCCGGTAACTGGCCGTCTCCCACAAATCCATCGGGTTGCGCGTGGCGCTCGTGAGGCTGATGCCGATGATCGGGTAGCTCAGGGAAAATGCCACCCGGGAGACATCCGTGACGGCGCTGGCGGGCAGGTCGCTGCGGATTTCCGAGAGCTGCCCCAGCACGTACGTTTCCGCCTGTTGCATGTCCGTGCCCCAGTTGAAGACCACGTTGATGATGGCCGAGCCGCGGGCGGTGGAAGAGCGCACGGAGGTCACCCCGGGAATGCTCTTCATGACTTCTTCCACGGGACGCGTGATGGTGGCCAGCATCTCGTTGGCCGGCATGATGCCGTTGTTGACCAGCACCACCACCCGCGGGAAATCCGTCCGCGGGAAAACGGAGGACGGGGTGTGAAAGGCCGAGAAGCCGCCCGCGAGGCACAGCACCAACGCGATGAACGTGATGGAAATTGCGTGGCGCGTGGCAAACCGGCCCAGGCGTGAGGCGGAGTCAGATTTCATGGCACGCTTTCACCCTGGCAATAATGGATGAGTTCGGGCACATCACGGATTGGCCACACTAATCTTGGTCTTGTCGGGCAGGCCGTAGGCCCCAACGGTCACGACCACATCGCCGGGCTTCAATCCCGGGGCGGAAATTTCCGTCAGCCCGTTTTCGCTTAGGCCGGGCTGCACTTGGGTTTGGCTGGTTTCGTCCCCATGAACCAGAACCACCACGCTCCGGCCGGACTCGTCTGTCACCACGCTGGCCGCCGGCGCGGCCAGACAATTGGGATGCACGGCCGTTACGATGCGTAATGGCACGAATTGCCCGGGACGCAAGCCGCACCCGGCGGGCAGCGGTGCCCGCACCAGAACCGTGTCATTCGTCGGGTTCACCGTGGGACTGATAAACTCCAATTTCGTGGTGACCGGCGGGTCGGTTTGTACCTGCACCTCCGCACCTAGGGTGAGGTCCGGGGTGTTTGCGGGAAGCTCCGCGTTTACCGTCAGCCGGTTCAAATCCATGATCTCCGCCACGATGGTGGTGCCATCCACAGCCTGCCCCGGCTTGGCGTTGAGGCTGGCCACCGTGCCGGAGACAGGCGCGACCACCCGCAGCAGCGAAAGTTGCGCCTCGGCCGCCTGCAAGTTCCGCAGCGAGGTGTTTTGCTCGGCGTAGAGTTTTTTCTGCCGGGCCAGTTCCTGCTCCGCGTTTTCCAGGGTCAGCGCGCTGGAATTTAATTCCATGAGCACATCGCCCGACTTCACCTGCTGGCCGGCGACAATGTTTACCTTGGCGATGACCCCCGCCGTGGCCGGCGCCAATTGCACTCCGGCGGCGGGTTGGTCCACTGTGGCCGGAGCGGGCGCCACGCTGCCGTATCCGGTGGCGTAGCGGTGCAGGGTGGCCGGTTGCAGCTTGCCGGTCTGGACCGCCACCACGGTGGGGCCGGTGGTGTCCGCACTGCTGTCTTCATCATCGGAAGCGGCCGCGTGCCGGGAGCAGCCCGTGAGCAATGCGCCAAGGGCCAGCACCAGACAACCGGCACGCGTGACGACCCGCCGGCGGTGTGGCCATGAGGCGGCAGTGGCGGCAGATGTTCTGAAAGGAGGAGGGACAGAGCTCATGGTTTCGAGGGAGTGCGGTTCGGGGCTTCGGGAGTCCCGGCCAGGGCGGCGGCCAGGGCATCGGACGGGCGTTGCAGGGCGTCTTCCAACGCGCCGACCTTGCCCTGGTACTGGGCCTCGTAGTCCAGTTGGGTGAGGGCGGCGTTGTTGGCTTCGGCTTGGGCGGCCAGGACATCCAGTTGATCCGCCGCGCCGGCCCGTTTTTGCGCGGTCACGGCGCGCAACTGTTTCTGTGCCGCCGCGACCAGGGCGGCGATGTTTTTTTGCGAGGCGTGTGCCGCCTGCCAGCCGGCCACGGCGGCATCAATGTCGCCAATGACCTGGGCTTGCAACGCGGTGAATTTGGCCGCCGCGAGCTGGCGCCGGGCGGTGGCGGTGGCAATGGGCCCTTCGTTGCGGTTAAGCAGGGGCAGTTCCGCCGTAAGCCCGAGCGACCACTTATTGTCCCCCTGGTCATACTGATAACCCGGGTTCAGGTGAATGTCGGGATATTGCCGGGCAATTTCCAGGCGCAAATCCGCCTCGGCCGCCGCGTAATCGGCGAGCGCGGCGAGGATGTCCGCCCGCGATTGCAGCGCCATCCGGCGGGCTGCGGCGGAGGTCAAGGCAGCCTCTGGTTCGGGAAATTCAAATCCAAACTCCGCCCCGGTAAGCGCCGGAGCGCTCAGCCCGAGGGCCGCAGCCAGCCGCGGGCGGGCTTCGGCCACCCGCATTCGGGCGTCCGCGAGATCTGCTTCCGAGTGTTGCAGCGCCGTTTGCGCCGTGGTGAGTTCCGGCCGGGAAATGGCGCCCGCCTCCAGGCGTTGTTGCAGCCGGTGGACCAGTTGCTGCTGGGTTTGCACCTGCAATTGCAACAGGCCGGCCCGCTGTTCTGCCACGGTCACCTCCAGCAAACTGCCCCGCAACTGGCTGCGCACCTGCCAGGCGGTTTCAATGACCTGCCAGCGGGCCGCGGCGGAACGCTGTTGCGCGGCGGCAATGCGTTTGCTCCGCTTGCCCGCCGTTTCCAGCGGCACGTCAAAATTAACCGCCGGAAACCAGGGCGAGGGGATGGCCGTGGTGGTGTCGTAACCGGGGGTCACCGTAATGGTGGGATTCGGCCGGCCGCCGGCGGTTTTTACTTCCGCCGCGGTGGCCTGCCATTCGGCGCGGGCCACCTCCAGCCGCGGTTGATAATAAAAGGCCACCAGCGTGAGTTCCGGCAGTTCCCAGGGCTGGGGCGGCCACCGGTCCAGATACGTGCCAAGATTCTGCTCCAAAAACTGTTTCAGCCCCGGATCATCCAGGCGGCGGGAATCCAATTGCGCCGTCGTGGCGGCGGGGTCCAGCGGCTGCGGCGCATAATGCGCACAGCCCGGCAGCAGCAGCCCGAGCAGCATTCCGCCCCAACGCGACCCGCGAAACATCTTGGTTGGGTGAAAGGGACTCAAGGTGCTTTCGGGCCGAAGACCAGGACTTTGAAGCTGCCCGCCACGAGGGGGGAACGGCGTTGCCCGGCGGCAGGCGGGCCGAACTGGGCCGCGGAGAGATAGATTTTATGGGTGGTGGGATCCAGGGTCATCGTGCGGGAGCCCGGGGCGGTGGTGAGGGTTTGCACCACGGTCAGTTTGTCCGGAGCATCCTCGTGGGCAATCGTGACAGTACCATCGCGGCAGGAGGCAAAAGCGAGCTGCGTTCCCGGGTCAAACGCATTGGCATCCACGCCGTCCCCAATGGGAACGCTGGCCATGACCTTGCCGGTGGTATCGTCCAGCATCAACATGGTTTTGCTACCGCCGCAACCGAGGAACAGGCGATGATGTTCCGGATCCACGGCCATGCCCGAAGCTTCCTCGCCGGGCGCAATCGACCAGTTGGTGACGACGCTGTGGGTTTTCATGTCAATCACCGCGACCTCGCTCCGGTCTTCCAGGTTGTCAAAAACGTGCCCGGTGGCCGCATCGGCCTGGGCGAATTCCGGCTTGCCCGCCAGCGGAATGGTGGCCACCACGGTGCCGGCCTTGGCGTCGATGACTGTGGCCGATTGGCTCCGCCCGTTGAACATATAAACCTCCTGCCGGGTCGGCTCGTACAACATGCCGTCCGGATTCTGGCCGGTTTCCACCTTGGACAGAATTTGCAAGGTCTTGAGATCCACGATGGCGGCTTTATTTTCCCGACCGCAACTGACAAAACCCCGGCCCAGTTCCGGCGCCGGCGCCAGGCCATGAACGCCCAGGGTGTTGGTGATGTCACCGACCACCTTGTCCGCATCAAGATCAATCACCACTACACTGTTGCCGTGGCTGACGTACAGCCGGCGGGCCGGCGCATCCACGCTGGAATAATCCCAGCCGCCTTCGCCACCAACGGGGATTTCCTTTAGTAATTGGTATTCCACCAGGGCGGCTGGCGCGGTCAGAGGCACGAGGTTCAGGGTCGCGAGAAGCGGGACCATCCAAAACTGCCGGGAGATTGTTTTCATAAATTTTGCGCTGACGGTTCGGCTCCAGCATAGGCCGGTGCGGGGTGCTCCGGCAAGACTGCCAACATTACAGTTTTGTCATTTAACGGCCTGCGGCAGGCGCACGATGGCGCTGGTCCGCCCGGGCGTGGAGGTGATTTGCAGGATGCCGGCATGCGCCGTGGCAATCCAGCGCGCGATGCTCAGGCCCAGGCCGCAGCCATCCACGCCGCGATGATGGCTGGCATCGCCCCGGTAAAACGGTTCGAAGACGCGGGGCAACTGCTCCGCTGGAATGCCCGGTCCGGAATTGGTGAGCGTGAATTCCACCAGGGAATCCACCGCCCGCAATTCGAACTGCACCGTGCCACCGGCATCACAGTATTTGATGGCATTGTCGGCGAGATTCAACAGTAACTGGCGCAGCCGATGCCGGTCGCCCCGCACGGTCAACGGTTTGGTATCCACAAGGGTGACCGAAATGTTCCGCGCTTGGGCCAGGATTTGGGCGTCGGCAAACACGTCGCGCGCGATTTCATCAAAGGACAACGGTTCCAAGTGCAGCGCAATCTGTCCGGCATCGGCCTTGGCCAGCAGGGTGAGCCCATCGACAATCCGGGCGAGGCGCTGGATCTCATCCAACTGGCTGGCCAGGCGCTCGCGTTGGGCGGCGGGGAGCGCGGGGTCGGTCAGGCTGGTTTCCATCTCGCCATGGAGAATGGCCAACGGGGTCTTGAGTTCATGTGAAGCGTGGAGACCAAATTCCCGGATGCGCTGGAATGAACCGTCGAGGCGCGTCGTCATGGTGTTGAACACCTCGGTGAGCCGGTCCAGTTCGTCGCCGTTGCCGGTGCGGGGCAGTTGCTCCCGCAGGTTATGGTCATGAATCTTTTCCACGGCTTCGGTCAACCGGGTCACCGGAGCCAGCGCGCGGCGGGTCAGCCACCAGCCGCCCAGCAGGCCCAGCAGCACCGCCGGCAGGCCGATCTGGAAAATCATCTCCCCGGCCTCGCCCAGGGCGTGCTCGGCGGGCTGGGTGCGGTGTTCGTGGCGCAGTTGTTCGAGGATTTCGCGGAAGGTGCCGCTGCCGATGAGCAGCAGCGAGCCGATCAGGATGGCCGCGTACCAAAATGTCAGGCGGGTCCGGATTTTCATGAGGTGGCCTTCAGGACGTATCCGATGCCGCGCACCGTGTGCAGCAGTTTGGGCTCGAAGCCGTCGTCAATTTTTTCGCGCAACCGTTTGATGTAAACGTCCACCAGGTTCGTGCCGGGATCGAAGTCATAATCCCAAACTTTTTCAATGATGCTCATGCGGCCACAGATGCGGCCGCTGGCGCCCATGAGGAATTCCAGCAGGCGGAATTCCCGGGCCGTCAGTTCAAAGCTTTTGCCGCCGCGTTCGGCGCGGCGCGAGACAGTGTCGAGTGCCAGGTCGGCTACGCGCAGGATGGCGGGTTTGGCTTCGCCGCCGCGCCGGCCCAGCGCCCGCACCCGTGCCACCAGCTCGGCGATGACAAAGGGTTTGGGCAGGTAATCATCGGCCCCGAGGTTCAGCCCTGCCACCCGTTCGCCCACCTCGCTTCGGGCGGAGAGCAGAAGTACAGGGGTGGCGATTTTGCGCTCCCGCAACTGGCGGAGCACGCTCAAGCCATCGCGGCCGGGCAGCATGATGTCGAGCACGATGGCATCGAAGTCGGTGTGGGTGGCCCCGGCCAGGGCGTCATCGCCATTGGCGCAAACCTCCACCGCGAAGCCTTCCGCTGAAAGCGCCTTGCGGACAAACCGCGCGGTTTTTCTTTCATCTTCCACCACCAGAACGCGCATGGGGCTGACTGTAGCGAAATGGCTGCCGCCGACGAGCAAAACCTGTTGCCCGTCCGGCCGGAGAATTCCCGGAGCCGGTTGGAAAATAAAAAGGGCGCAGCCTCGCGGCTGCGCCCTGGTTCCTCCACCCTCTTAACAAAGAGCGTTACTTGGTCGGGACCGTGGCAATGGTCTGGAGGATGCGCCCGGCGATCTTGTAGGGGTCGCCCTGGGAGTTCGGGCGGCGGTCTTCGAGATAGCCCTTGTAATCGTTTTCCACGAAGCTGTGCGGCACGCGGACGGAGGCGCCGCGGTTCGCGATGCCGTAGTTGAATTTGTCGATGGACTGCGTTTCGTGCAGGCCCGTCAGGCGCAGGTGATTGTCCGGACCATAGACGGCGATGTGTTCGTTCTTGTACTTGTCGAACGCGGCCATGAGGGCTTCAAAGTAGGCCTTGCCGCCGACTTCGCGCATGTGCTTGGTCGAGAAGTTGGAGTGCATGCCGGAACCGTTCCAGTCCACATCCTTGCCGAGCGGTTTGCAATGCCAGTTCACGTCCACTTCATATTTTTCGCAGAGGCGCATGAGGAGGTAGCGGGCCACCCACATCTGGTCGGCGGCGTTCTTGGAGCCCTTGCCGAAGATCTGGAATTCCCACTGGCCCTTGGCCACTTCGGCGTTGATGCCTTCGTGGTTGATGCCGGCCTTCAGGCAGAGGTCCAGGTGCGTATCCACGATTTCGCGGGCGATGCCGCCCACGTTTTTGTAGCCCACGCCGGTGTAGTATTCCCCTTGCGGATAGGGGAAGGTGTCGGCGGCGCAGGGGAAGCCGAGCGGGCGGCCGTGCTTGTAGAGAAAATATTCCTGTTCAAACCCAAACCAGGCGCCGGGATCATCGGGAATGTTCGCGCGGCTGTTGCTCGGATGCGGCGTCTTCTTGTCCGGCATGTAAACTTCGCACATGACCAGCGCGCCGTTTTCGCGCGTCGCATCGGGATACACCGCCACCGGCTTGAGCATGCAATCGGAGCTCTTGCCTTCGGCCTGCCGGGTCGAGCTGCCGTCAAAGCCCCACCACGGGAGTTCTTCCAGTTTGGGGAAGCTGGCAAATTCCTTGATCTGGGTTTTGCCGCGCAGATTGGCAACGGGCTCGTAGCCATCGAGCCAAAGATATTCAAGTTTGTACTTGGTCATGGAGTGAGTTTTTTTGTTTGGTCTTAGTGCTTTGTTTTTTCCACTTTCACACGTGGTCAAAGCGGTTAAGCAGGTAGCCTGCCGATTTGCCATTCCTGCTTCAAGAATGATTTTTCAGGCCAAGGAACCTGCGGATTTTTTGGGTAAAAAAATTTTACCGCCGCCCGAAACGGAGCCGTTTTCTGTTGTTCTTTGGCCACGCTGGCTCAAAATAGGCAGCATCCCGGCGGGATGATGGCTGGCTGCGGTTCACGGAAACGGCAACGCGGCTTTCCATTTCCGACCTTTTGCGGCATGCTGGAGAACCGGGACGCCGGGCGGTTTTTGGCGGGGGCGGGAGGAGACGTAATTTCGGCTTATGTTGCAGGTCAAAGATACTTTACGAGCCACGGTCCACTTGAGCTTTGACGGCCGGGTTTTCAAGGTCTACCACGGGCCCAAGGCGGCGGAACGCTTTGCCAACGAGGTGCGCATTCTGCGGCATCTGGAGGCGCGGGGTTGTCCCTTCGTGCCCCGGTTGCTGGAGGCCGATGCCGACAAGCTGCGCATCGTCACCACCAACTGCGGGTCCCGCGTGGAGCATCTGGACGAAAAACGCACCCGCGAACTCTTTGCCGAACTCGAAGCCTTTGGCGTGCGCCATGATGATCCCGACGTGCGCAATGTGACCTACCGCGGGTCCGACGGCCGGTTCTGTTTGATTGATTTTGAGTTTGCCACCCTGCTGCCCGGTAACGAATAATTTCTTCTTTATGGACCATGCCCGTCTAGCTTCGGAAACCAAACAACTCAAGTGGTTTGGCTGGACGGATCGCGGCAAGGTGCGGGCGAACAACGAAGACTCCTTCCTCGGGCTGCAATTCAACGGGCACGAGGTGAACCGCCTCGGCAAATACGGCCAGGCCGGCACGGCGGTCACGGATTTTGTGTTTGCCGTGAGCGACGGCATGGGCGGCGCGAATGCCGGCGAGTACGCCAGCTCAATTGCCGTGGAGAAGATCACCACCCTGCTGCCGCGGTCCTTCCAGCAATCCGGCAGCGGCCTCGAGGCCGGCTTTGCCGATGTGCTCACCGAGTTGTTCACCCAGGTCCACCGGGCGCTCGCCTACCTGGGCAGTTCGTATGAGGAATGTTCCGGCATGGAGGCCACCCTGAGCCTGTGCTGGTTCACGCCGGGCTGGATGTATTACGGTCATATCGGCGACAGCCGCATTTATTACCTGCCGGCGCGGGAAAGCGGCCTTAAACAACTCAGCGAGGACGATACTCACGTGGGCTGGCTGTTCCGCAACGGCAAGATTAATGAGCGCGAGGCGCGCACGCATCCCCGCCGCAACGTGCTCCAGAAGGCATTAGGCGGCGGCAACCAGTTCGTGGATCCGCAGGTCGGCGCGGTGGCCTATGAACCCGGCGACATTTTTTTGCTCTGCTCCGACGGCCTTACCGAAGGGCTGTATGATCATCATCTGGTGGAACATTTGCGCCAGCCCGGAGGGGGCGGCGCCGAGGCCAACCCCGCCCGCCAGCTCGTGGACCTGGCCGTGGCCAATTCCGGCCGCGATAACACCACCGCCCTGGTGGTGCAGGCGTTGGGTAACGCATCCTGAGCCTGCGGCTCACCCGGCCCCGCGCCGCCTCAAAAAACAAAACCGCCGGCAACGGATGACTCCATTGCCGGCGGGAATGAAACCGGAACTTGCGCGGCTTAGTGCGTCTCGCCGTGATAACCCTCTTCGCCGTGGTCCGCCAGGTCGAGCCCGATGCTTTCGTTCTCTTCGCTCGGCCGCAGACCGACCGTGGCTTTCACCAGGTACGCGATAATGACCGTGCCAGTGATGGCCAGGGCCAGGGTCAGGCCCATGGCCTTGAGCTGCTCCCACACCAGCGGCTGGAAGATCGAGCCGGTCACCTTGTCGCTCAGGTAGAGGTTCAGGTTGGGATTGGCGGTTTTGCTCGCCAGCATGCCGGTGAGCAGGGCGCCCAGCGTGCCGCCGATGGCGTGAACCCCGAAGGTGTCCAACGCGTCGTCATAGCCGAACCAGGCCTTGATCTTGTAACAGAAGAACCACGGAATGATGCCGGCCACGATGCCGATGATCACCGCGCCATTGGCCGTGACAAAGCCGCACGCCGGGGTGATTACCACCAGGCCCGCCACCGCGCCGGAGCAGAAACCCAGCACGCTCGGCTTGCCCCGGATCATCCATTCAATCATGGGCCACACAAAGGCCGCCACGGCCGTGGCCAGCGTGGTCGTCATGAACGCATTGGCCGCAATGCCGTCCGCCGCCACGGCGCTGCCGGCGTTGAATCCGTACCAGCCCACCCACAGCATGCCGGTGCCCACCATACAGAGCACCATGCTGTGCGGCGCGAAGTTTTCTTTGCCGAAGCCCATGCGTTTGCCGAGGATGAGGCACAGGATCAGCGCCGACCATCCGGAGGACATGTGCACCACCGTGCCGCCCGCGAAGTCAATGGCCTTGATGCCCGCGTTGGCGTTCCATACGCCGTTCATGAAGCCATCCACGCCCCACACCATGTGCGCGAGCGGGAAATAAACCACGAACATCCACAGCGTCACAAACAGCAGGATCGCGGAAAACTTGATGCGTTCCGCCACCGCGCCCAGGATCAGCGCCGGGGTGATGATGGCAAACATCAACTGGTACATGGAAAAGACGTTGTGCGACACCCACCCGCCGTAGTCGGTATTGGGGGTGGAATCCACCCCGTTCAGGAAGGCCCACTGGCAGCCGCCCCAGAAGGACTTGCCGCTGTGAAAGGCGATGCTGTAACCGCACAGCCACCACAGGATGGTGACCAGCCCGGCGATGCCCAGGCATTGCGCCATGACGGACAGGATGTTTTTGCGCCGCACCAGGCCGCCGTAGAACAGCGCCAGGCCGGGCAGGGTCATGAAGAGCACCAGCGCGGCGGAGGTCATCTGCCAGGCGTTATGGCCGGGCCCCGGACCGGGCACGAGGCTGGTGGTGTTGGTGTCCGCGTTGCGGGCCCCGTTGTTCACGTAGGCCTCCAGATCCTCCAGCCGCTGTTCCACCGAGCGGGTGGCGGCGGGGGCGTCGGCGGCGTGCAGGGCGGAAATTCCCAGATGGAGGGATACAAAAATGGCGAGCGCGAAAAGAATGCGTTTCATAATCAAGATGGCAAGAAAGGTTAGGGAAACGGCGGTTACAGGGCGCTCTCGCCCTTTTCATCCGTGCGGATGCGCACCGCCGATTCAATGGCCGAGATAAACACCTTGCCATCACCGATCTTGCCGGTCTTGGCGGCCTTGACAATCGCGTTGACCGCGGCGTCCACCCGCTCATCGCCGATGACCAGTTCGAGCTTGATCTTGGGGAGGAAATCCACCGTGTATTCGCTGCCGCGGTAGATTTCGGTATGGCCTTTCTGGCGGCCGAAGCCCTTGACCTCGCTGACGGTCATGCCTTCGACTCCGACTTCGCCCAAGGCGTCCTTCACTTCCTCCAACTTGAACGGTTTGATAATCGCTTCGATTTTTTTCATTTTTGCTGGGTTGAGTTGTTTGTTACCCGGATGCGGAAAGGCACTGCTGGTGAGAGAGCAGCGCCGCCGCAAACTGGCTTGGCGGGTTTTAGCAGCGGCAATGCCACTATGCGGCGGGAACCGGGACAACCCGGCAATTGGCTTGTTTTTGATGAGAAATTTATTTTGTGAGCTGAATCAGTTGCGCTTCAGGGTGTCGCTTTTTTTTCGGGGTGGATATTAAACGACACCAGCCCTGCGGCCATCAGCGGGGTGGCCGTGGGCATTTTCCAAATTATGCTTTGATAGCGGCGGGCACCTCGCGGTACCCGCCGCCCTCACCCAGCAACCAACCCCGGGATTGCTCCTGTGGGGTTGGAAATTGATTGGGTTACAAAGCCTCCTTGAGTTGCTCCTGAATCGGGCGGCGGCGGTGCTGCTCCTCCTTGGTGCCGAAATGGCAAATCTTGCGCGCAGCACCGTCGCTGTCCCTGTGCCCAATTTAGCAGGCGTCTTGCCAACTGAAATTAGCCATGCCTAAACAGGAGGTTTTACCGGGCTTTTTCGCGGGTTTGGGCCGAAAACTTTTTTGGCGCAGCGGACTCCGGAGAAAACACCGCTGGCCCATTTTGAACATCGAAGTTGAAATTGAGCAGCATCGGGCGAAAAAAATTCACCGCCGCGGACTCCGGCGGATCCGCTCAATGGGGGATCAGCTGTGAATCACCAGTTGAATGTTGTCGGGAAGATTTTGGGCGACCTCATGGACCACGTTGCCCTTGAGCAGCAGCACCAGGGAGCGGCGGTGCGGCGCGCCGAGCATCAAAATCTCCACGCCCAGCGTGGCGGCGAGGTCAATGATGGCCAGCGCCGGTTTGTCGCTGACGGTGTAGAGCGGCACCACGGTCACGCCGGCTGCCTGTCCCAGTTCCAGCATGCGGTACATGATCCGGGCCGCGATGGGGTCCTCCTGCCAGCGGGTTTGATCGCGTTGCGCGAGCGGGCCCGGCAGGTTCACCGCAATTTCGCGGACGTAGAGCACATAGAGGTTGCCCTGGCGCAGCTTGGCCTCTTCCATGGCATAGCGCAGCACCGGGGTGATGCCCCGGGCCGCCACCAGGATGGCCTGGTCCGGCGTGAGGTTGAGCTGGAGGCTGGCGGCGGCCTCGGGGCTCACGGCGGCGGCCAGTTCCCGTTTGATGATGATGGTTTCAAAGCCCGCGTGTTTCATGGCCCACCAGCGCAGCAGGAAGCCCACGCCTACCACGCAGGTGACAAAGAACAGCGCGTTGCGGCTGGTCTTGGCAATGGTCACCTCCACAGCAAACAGCGTGATGAAGGTGAGGAACATGATGGCCCGTTCCCAAATTTTCAATTGCAGCCGTTTGTTGAAACAGCAGGAGCCGAGGTTCACCGTAATCGCGCCCACCACGCCGATGGCATACAGATCGGCGAGGGTGTTGAGCTTGTCGGCCAGCGCCACGAGGACCACCGGCAGGATGGTGGCGACCGCCAGCGGCAACCGCGGCACCCCGTGAGGGTTGAGCTTGGTGAAGGGCGCGGGCATTTCCCGGTCGCGCGCCAGCATGTAGATCAGGCCGATCAGCGCGCTGATGGCGGTGTTGACCGCGCTGAGCAGCAGCAACCCCACCACCAGGCCGATGAAAATACCGAAAATTTGGCCGAAATGATGGCCAAATTGCGGGCCAAGCCAGGCCCCGAGGGTTTGTTCGCCGTAGTGCTCGCCGAGATAGCGCAGCATGTCTTCGTAGCGCTGCTCAATGGTGTCCTTGAGTTCGGGCGGCAGGGAGAGCATGGCCCAGCCGAGAATGATCGTGCCGCAGACCACTTCCACGGCCACCGGCCAGATGGCTTTGCGGGCGGTGGTGGCAATGCTGGGCTGATCATGCGTGGCGCCGGCATCCAGTTCCATCACTCCGGTCAGGTTGGCGATGGCTTCCACCCCGCTCAGGGCCAGGATGACGCTGACAAACGCCACCCAGCTCTGGCCAAAGGTCATGAGGTGTTCGGCTTTGAGGCTGGCGAGCCGCAGGTGGGGCAGGCTTAACAGGATGATGGCGACCACCACCACCACCATGGGGACCGCAAAGCCGATGGCCAGGCTGCCGGAATGCTTGGGGCCAAAATAATTGATGACGCCAATGATGAGGATGAAAGTGACGGCGGCCACCTTGAAATAGGCCGTCGGTACGGCAAAATAGCTCATGGCCGCCCAGCCGCTCAACGCGGCGGTGACAGTGAAATTGGCCACCAGCAGCAGCGAACCCAGCACCGCCAGCACCCGGCTCTGTTCCCGGGCGGCGGAATAAACTCCGCCGCCATCCGGGAAGTTTTTGCAGACGATGATGTAGTTGTACGCCACCAGCCCGGTCAGGGCGCACACCGCCAGGATGATGGGAAACGAGGAAAAGCCGGCGGCCAAGAAGGCTAGCCCGATGACATAGGCCTTGCTCGTGCCCCAGTCGCCGTACAGCAACGCGGCGGCCCGCATCCAACCCAGGTTGCGGGGACGGTGGTGGCCGACGCTATCCATGACAGGGCGGTGCTGAGTTATTCGGTGTTGACGCTTTCATGAGTTTGCGGGCGCTACCACTTTCCCCCCGGACCGGGCCGGAAAGGTTGCCAAAGCTGTTATTGCCGGGTGTAAACCAGGCCATCAGGGGCCGCCCACCCGGCCGGTGTGGCGCAGGTCATGCCGGAACATCGGCCAGGAGGTTTGGGCCGGCGGCGGACACGGGCCGAAAGCCTGCAAGGTGAAATTTTCGTCGGCCAAAAGGGCCATCCCGCGGGTATTGGATACCGGCGAGGAGATGACTTCGCCGGGGAAATAATAGGCCCAGGCGGTGGCGCCACCGGGCGTGAGACAATGGCAGCACTGCTGGTAGCCGAACATGACGGTGTCGTCGGCGAGTACACAGGGGGAGCCGACCACGGGGCTCCGGGCGGGGCGAAGCCATTTGCGCTCGCCCGCCGTCGTCAACGCCAGCATGTTGGTGCCCGCACCGAGATAGAGCATGCCGTCGGACCCGATAGCGGGGGAGGATTCGGTGTAACCGCCGGTTTGAACGACCCATTCCTGGGTGCCATCGGCGTTGAGGGCGTAACACTTGCCGGTCACCGTTGTAAAATAGATGGTGCCATCCTCGCCGATGGCGGGTGAGGAGGTGATCGGACCGTCCGTGGCGAATTCCCAGCGCTTGGTGCCGTCGGGGTTCAGCGCGTAGAGCTTTTTGTCGTGCGAACCGAAATAGATGGCGCCGCTGAGGGCGATGGCCGGGGAGGAATCAATGGGGCCGCCGGTGGCGAATTCCCAGCGTTGGGTGCCGTCGGGATTCACGGCGTAAAATTTTTTGTCCCAGGAACCGAAATAGATGGCGCCATTGACGGCGAGGGCGGGGGAGGAATCCACCCAGCCGCCGGTTCTAAAGGTCCATTTGACCTGACCCGCCGGCGTGATGGCGTACAGCTTGCGGTCGCGGCAGCCCACATAAATGGTGCCGTCGTTGCCGATGGCCGGGGAGGAGTAAATTTCACTGCCGGTGGGGCAGCGCCAATGGATCCAGCCATTGGTGCTGAGGGCGTAGAGGGAATTGGGCCACGCGCCAATATAGATGATGTTGTCCGCGCCGATGGCGGGCGTGGAGCGGGTCCAGGCATCCAGGTTGGCGGTCCAAAGATTCGTGGGCGTGACTCCGGCCTGGCCCCA
>DATJIU010000145.1:0-17132 GCA_035492855.1 Dongiaceae bacterium
CGAAGGCGCCCTCGGCAACCTCTCCGCCACCGTGCTGGATTTCAATGACGCCGAGCAGGCCGACACCGCCATCACCTACACCCTCAATACCGCTCCCGCTAACGGCCAACTGCTCCTCAATGGTGTGGCCCTAGCAGCCAGTGGCACTTTCACCCAGGATGATCTCGACAACAGCCGGCTGCAATACGCTCACGACGGCAGCGAAACCACCAGCGACAGCTTCACCTTCACCGTGAGTGACGGCGCCGGCGGCAGCGTGTCCGGCCAGTCGTTCAACTTCACCGTCACCCCGGTGAATGATGCCGCAGCGCTGGCTTCCGCGCCCACCATCACCTTCACCAGCGCGCCCGGCGGCAGTTACGCGGTGGACGGCCAAGGCGGTTCAACCGATGTGGCGGGCATTGCATTGGAAACCTACTTTGCCGATGGCAGTTTGAATCCCATCACCACCAACGCCATCAGTTTTGAGGACCCGTACACCGTGGGTGCCGCCGATTCCGGCCTGGCCATCAATTACAACAGCAGCGCGGGCTCGGATTACGTCATCATCAAGAGCCGCAATTCGGGCGACAATTTCTGGCTGCAATCGCTGCAACTTTCCGATTACGGCGGCAACGATGTGAAAATCGAAGCCTTTGACAACGGGGTTTCGCAGGGTTCGGTGAATGTGACCGTCAACGCGGACCCGTGGTATTTCACCTTCGATGAAAACGGCGCGCTCACCCCGACCATCTTCCATAATGTGGATGAAATCCGCATCAGCGGGCAGGCGGGCGGCACCATCTGGCTCACCGTAAATAACATTCAAATTGCCGCACCGGTGAGCAACCAGGCGCCAACGGATATGGCCCTGTCCAACAGCTCGGTCAACGAGTCCGCAGGCGTGAACGCCACGGTGGGCACGCTCTCCACCACCGATGCCGACGCCGGCGATTCCCATACCTACTCGCTGGTCACCGGCACGGGCGACGACAACAACAGCGCGTTCAACATCAGCGGCGATACCCTGCGCGCCAATGACGCCGCCGCGCTGCCGGGCGGCAATTATTCCGTGCGCATCCAGACCGACGACGGGAACGGCGGCACGTTTGCCAAGAGCTTCACCATTGGTGTGGTGGATGACCTCGCGCCCGCGGCGCCCACTTCGTTCAGTGCCGGCGCTACCAGCAACAACGTAGCCCTGGCCTGGGTCGACCCGGCAGATGCGGATTTTGCGTCGGTAACCATCCGGCGTTCGTCCACGAGTTTCCCGACAACCATTGCCGACGGCACACTGGTGGCCTCGGGCGTTACCGGCACCAGCCAGCCGGATAATGGATTGGCCGACGGTACGTACTATTATTCCATCTTTGCGCTCGACGGCACCGGCAACGTCTCCCTGGCGGCCACCGCCAGTATCACGGTGGACACCGTGGCGCCCACGCTGGTCATCGGCGCGCCGTCCGTCACCAACACCGTTTCCGGTCCGGTGGACTTCACCGTCACTTACACCGGTGCGGATACGGTCACGCTGGCCAATGGCGACATCACCCTCAACAAGACCGGCACTGCTGATGCCACGAGCATCGTGGTTTCCGGCAGCGGCACCACCACCCGCACGGTGACGCTCTCCGGCATCAGCGGTTCGGGCACGCTGGGCATTTCCCTCGCCGCCGGCACCGCCAGTGACACCGCCGGCAACGCCGCCGCCGCCGCCGGCCCGAGCGCCACATTTGTGGCCAACTCCGTTCCCGTGGCGGGCAGCGACAATGCCATCATCACCGTCGGCGAAGGCAGCACCGCCACCAATAGCGGCACATTCTCTGATGCCGATGGCAATGCAACCGTTACCCTGACTGCCTCCGTGGGCACGGTCACGCCGGACAACAACGCCGGCACCTGGAGCTGGTCGCTGACCACCACCAACGGTCCCGCTGAATCGCAGACCGTGACCATTACCGCCAATGACGGCATGGCCTCCCCGGTGACCACCACCTTCGACCTCGTGGTTACCAACGTGCCACCGACGGCGGAGGTGCAGGACATTTCGGTGCCGGAAGACACCGCCACAAATATAACGCTCACCGCCACCGACCCGGGTACGGATACCATCACCAACTGGGTGGTTACGCTCGACCCGACCAACGGCACCCTGAGCGGCACGGCGCCGAACCTGACTTATACGCCGGCCACCAACTTCAATGGCACGGATTCCTTCACCTTCACCGCCACGGACAGCGACGGCGCCACCAGCGCGGTCGCCACAGTGTCCCTCACCGTCACGCCGGTCAATGACCCGCCGGTGGTGGGCAGCGACACGGCCACCGTTACCGTGGGCGAAGGCGCCACTGCCGCCAACACCGGCACCTTTGCGGATCCGGATGGCAATGGAACGGTGACCCTGTCCGCCTCGGTGGGCACGGTCACGCCGGATAACAATGCTGGCACCTGGAGCTGGTCGCTGACCACCACCAACGGTCCGGCCGAATCGCAGACCGTAACCATCACCGCCGATGACGGTGTGTCCACTCCGGTCACCACCACCTTCGACCTCGTGGTTACCAACGTGCCGCCCACTGCCGGGGCGCAGGCCATCACCACTCCGGAAGACACGGCGACCAACATAACGCTCACCGCCACCGACCCGGGCACGGATACCATCACCAACTGGGTGGTCACCGCCGGTCCCACCAACGGCACCCTGAGCGGCACCGCGCCCAACCTGACTTACACGCCCGCCACCAACTTCAATGGCACGGATTCCTTCTCCTTCACCGCCACGGACAGCGACGGCGCCACCAGCGCGACGGCCACGGTGTCCATTACCGTCCCCCCGGTGAATGACCCGCCGGTGGCCGGTGCGGACAGTTTGAGCCGGCTGGATAACACCAAGCTCGTCAAGGTAACCAAGGCCGCGTTGCTGGCCAATGACACGGATCCGGATAACGACCCGCTCTCCATCGCGGGGGTGGGCAATGCCCTGCCAGCCGGCGCCACCGTAACGATGGCGGGCAACTTTGTAATGTACAACGCCCCCGCCACCAACGCCGGTGATGGCAGCTTCACCTACACGTTGAGCGACGGTCCGGGCGGGCACTTTGTCACCAACACCGTGCCGATCATTCAGGTAGCCTCCACGCCCACCGGCGCGGGCCCCAACTACGCCAACATCGCCCCGAGCGGCAGCGACTACGTGCTCACGTTTATCGGCGTGCCTAATCACACCTATCGGGTCCAGTACACCACCAGCGCCTCCGCGCCCTATACATGGAATGAATTCAGCCCGCTGGCCATCCTGACTGCCCCGACGAACGGCGTCTTCCAGTACACCGACACCAACCCGCCGGGCCCGCTGCGTTTGTACCGCGCGGTACCGCATCCGTAATGCCGGCAAATATTAATCCTTGAAGTCCGGATCACTCCCAAACCACCATGAAAACGTCTATGAAAACTCTCGGCATTCTGGCCACCCTGCTGGCGACGGCCTCCCTCGCCGCGGCTGACCTCATCACCGAACCGACGCGCACCTTCAACGTCAATACCGTCATCGGCGACCCGCAGGATCCGCCCATGCTGTTTCTGCAAACCATCAACGATTCCGCCATCGTGTCGCTGACCAAGGTGGAAGTGGGCCTGCACCTGGTGGGCAACCCCAGCGGCAACGGTTTTGCCAGTGACATGTTTGTGTCGCTGAACCAGAACTTCGGCGCCACGAGCATCCTGCTCAATCGCGTGGGCATGAGTGATAGCGATTCCACAGGCTATTTCTATGACGGCTGGGATGTCACCCTCAGCGATGACGCCCCCGGCGGGGACATCCACAACGTGGATAGCAGCGACAGCCTGAGCATCCTGAGCGGCAACTACGCTCCCGATGGCCGGACCAACCCCACCGATACCGCGCGCCCCAGCCTGCTGGATGTTTTCAGCGGCACCGCCGGCAACGGCGACTGGCGGCTCGCCGTGGGTGACCTTTCCGCATCGGGCGACATGGAACTGATCAGTTGGTCGCTCCGGCTCACCGGCTACACGGTGGTTCCCGAACCGGCCACGGTTTCGTTGCTGGCCCTCGGCGGACTCGGCCTGCTGGCGTGGCGCCGGCAAAAAAATTCCGGCCGGACCAAATAATTGCCCATTCAATTTTTTCACCGCCGGGAACCCGCGAGGGTTCCCGGTTTTTTGTTTGGCGCGAACCGGTACGGAGCACCGGCGGCGCATGGCTGAAAAAATTCGCGGAAATTTTTTCGGGATTTCCGTCTGACGGATGCGCCATACAACCCGACCAGTTCCAGTTCTCCGACCCGCAAACGGGGAATCATGGCTTCTCGTTCTACCGCGTGAGTTCGCCGTAGCGGTCTTGGGGAAAAGTTTTTCCCCGCAGCCAATTATGGACAGACTGCCGGGCCTGGCTGCATATTTCCTGGCAAGCGCGATGAGCAAGCTGCCTCAAATTCTGTGCGGCGGACTGCTGCTGGGCCTTGGTCTGGGATTGCTGGCCAACGGGCTCTGGCAGCTCGCCGCCCCATTTGAGTATCGCGCCAGCGCCCGGCTGGATCTGGTGCCGGCCGCAGCATTGACGAACTCGTTTGCCAACATTGAGGATGCGGCTGACCTGCTTCCGCAGGAAATGGAAGTGCTCCGGTCTGAAAAAATCCTGGATCGGGTCGCTGCTCAGTTGGATCTGCGCCACATCTGGAGTAAGCCATCGCCCAGCCAATCCAAGCTCACCACGGGCGAAATCATGATCCGATTGCGGCGGCAAATGGACTTGCGAATGGCCGCGGATGGTTACGTCATTGACCTTGGCTTCATCAGCCACGACCCCAAAGAAGCCGCCCGCCTGGCCAATGCTACGGCTGAGGCCTACGAGCAATACCTTTCCGAAGTTTTAAAAAAACAAGCGGCCATTGACATTCAACAATTCGAAAAAGACCGGGACCGTGTTAAGCTCAAACAGGCGGCATTCCAAACCACGGCAATCCAACTGCAAGCCAGTCTGCATGTGCCCGAAACCCAGACCGAGAGCAACGCTTCGGCAACTTTTCAACCTTATTGGGCAGCCAAACACGAAGCCGAAAAATACACAAACATTCTCGCCCTGCTGGAACAAAAAATTGCCGCCGAAAAATTGGCGGCCACCCAGCCACCGCCGCCGACTCAATTGCTGATCACGCCTGCAGAAACACCGCAGCAACCTTGCTGGCCCGACCGGCGGCTGGGCGCCGGCATGGCAGGCGGCGGATTGATGCTGACTCTGCTGGGGTATTGGTATAGGAAACGAAGCGGCAGGACTCCGCTTCCGCCAGCTGCTACGCCTGTTTGCCGGCCAGCAGGCTGCTGATCTTCTTTTTCAGCGCTTCGTGCACGTCTTCCGCGGAGGCGTTGCCGTTTATGATGCCGAAGCCGTAGCTTTTTTGCATGCGGCGAAACGCGGCCTGCATGCTGGTCTGGTATTTGAGGAAGCTGTCGAACATGTCGCGTGAGAGGCCCAGGTCCATGCCGCTTTCCCAGTAATCGAGCGTGGCGTTCTTGGCCAGATTGCGCTGCACGAGCTCCTCGGGCGCCACTTCCAGGTAAAACACCGCGTCCGGCTGCAAGGCCATGCCGTAAAGATTTTGCAACCAGGCCTGGTCCATGCCGCGCACCAGGTCGCGCGCCATGAGCGTGTAAATGTAGCGGTCGGCCAGCACGATGAAGCCCGCGCGCAACGCCGGCAGGATGATGTTTTCCAACTGGTCGGCAAAGTCGGTGGCGTAAAAGAGGCTGAGCGTCGTCCGGCTCAAAATGTTGCCCTCCTGGGCCTGTTCGAGTTCCTCGCTGACAAGCGAGGAGCGTTTCAAGCCCACCTGCACGGTGGCGTGACCGCTGGTTTCCAGCCATTCCACCAGGCGCGCGATTTGCGTGGAGCGGCCCGAGCCATCGGCGCCTTCCACGGCAATCAGCTTGCCGACGAGTTGATCCAGCCGCACTCCGGGAATGCCGGCGCCGTAGAAACGGCGGTTCACCGGCGGCGGAGGCAGCACTACAGCTTTGGGTTTCATGTGCCGGGGTCCTCCTCCACTTCAGCCACGACCTTGGTTTTGCGGCGCACCGGCGGCGGCAGCGGCAAGGGGCTGTGCCGGCGGAATTCATCCAGGTCAATCCACCGGCAGACGAGCCGGCGCACCATTTCCTGCTGGCACTCCACGCGCTGGTTGGCGTCCACCACGGTAAAATCAAACTCCGTGCTCATGGCCAGGTATTGTTCCAGGATGCGGCCCTGGAAAATGCGGAAGCTTTCGTAGGGGTCCGCCGAAAGCCGCAAGTCCATGCCGGCCTCGAAAAACTTCAGCTTCGGGCGGCCGTCCAGAATCCGGTTCAGGGACACTTCGAGGTCGGCCTTGAAGAAAAAGGTCAGGTCCGGTCGCGCCGCGAAGTTGTAGATGCCGCGCACCCAGCCGGGCGGGCAGCCGCGCACCACGTCGCGCGCGAAGGCGGTAAAAATGTAACGGTCGCACAGCACCACATAACCCGCCCGCAGCAGCGGCAGCAGGTGCCGCTCATAGCGGTCGGCAAAATCCGTGGCGTGAATGAGACTGAAGGTGGTGGGGGTGAGCAATTCGCGCTTCTTGCCCTTGCTCGTGGCGGACTTCACCAGCTCGGAGGAATTCCATTCGCTGAAATACACCTTCACGCCCTCGGCTTCGAGCCAGCGTTTCATCAGGTAGATCTGCGTGGACTTCCCCGAGCCATCGAGGCCCTCGACGGCGATCAGCCGGCCGGGAAAACCAAGTTCCGCAAACGTTTTCATGTCGCTGGCCGGAGCCTAAACACTCACCCGGCCAAGACAACCTTTTTTCGCTGGCTAACGCCGACAATCCCGGTCACGGCTCATTCTGGCCGGCCCAGCCGCGCTTCCGCCAGGTCGATGTCGCGCTGGATGTGGCGGAGCACTTCGTCGCTGATCACGTTCTGATTGCGCAAGCGCAAAATGGTCCGGCGCTCCTGCAACAGCGCCGCCCGGGACAAATGCTCGAATTCCGAGGAAAACCGCCGCAACGATGTGCCCGCCCGCTCCGGCTCGGCGCCCTGCAACTGGCGGATGTGGTCCTCGTACTCGATGCGCAGGCGGTGCAGGGCGTCAGCCTTGGCGGGGTCGGTCGCGGCCATTTCCTGCAATCGCGCCAAAGCGTCCTGATTGGCCTGCAACCGGGCCAGATGTTCCTCCGCTTCCATGGCGCCGTCATCTTTCACGCCCAACCAGCGGATCAACGGTGGCAGCGTCAGCCCTTGCCCCACCAGCGTGACCAGGATGACGATGAAAGTGAGGAACAAAATGAGGTCGCGACCCGGAAATGGTTTGCCGTCGCTGCAAGCAAGCGGCAAGGCCAGGGCGGCCGCCAGCGAAACCACCCCGCGCATGCCTGTCCACGCCACCAACGAGACGTATTGCCAACTCGGGTAAGGGTCGTGCCGGCAGATGCGCTTGAAGAACAACCGCGGCAGATACGTGGCCGGAAACACCCAGAGCATCCGGATGACCACCACCGCGAGACTGATCAGCAGCGCATCCCAGACCAGCCGGGACGGCGGCAAGGCGTCGCCGGACAGCCCACGCAACACCGCCGGCAATTGCAATCCAATGAGGATGAATACAAAGCCGTTGAGCAAAAATTCCACCATTTCCCACACCGGCCCTGCCTGCAACCGGGTGCGGTAACTCAGCAGTTCCGGGGTGCGCCGGCCCAGGTGCAGGCCGGCGGTGACCACTGCCAGCACGCCGGAAACTTCCAGACGTTCCGCTACAAGATAGGCCGCAAACGGGGTCAGCAGTGAAAACGTAATTTCAATGGGCGCATCATCAATCCGCTTGTGGAATTGCTCGGCCACCCAGCCCACCCCCCAGCCCAGCGCCACGCCACCCAGGCTCACGAATACAAACTGGCCGCCCGCCGCTGCCAGCGAAAACGTCCCCGTGCTCACCGCCGCCACGGCAAACCGGTAGGCCACCAACGCCGTGGCGTCGTTGACCAGGCTTTCGCCTTCCAGGATGGTGACAATGCGGTGGGGAATTTTCAACCGCTGCGCGATGGCCGAGGCGGCAATGGCGTCCGGCGGAGAAATGATGGCGCCGAGCACAAAACCCGCCGCGAGGGGCAAGCCCAGGAAATAATGCGCGCAAAACGCCACCGCCACCGTGGTAAACAGCACCAGCCCGATGGCCAGCAGGCCGATGGGCCGCAGGTTGGCCCGGAAATCCCGCCAGGAGGTGAACAGCGCCGCCGGAAACAGCAACGGCGGCAGAAAAAAGAGGAACACCAGCTCCGGATTCAGTTGCAGGTGCGGCAGGTGGGGCACCAGGCCCAGCACCAGCCCGCCGAGCACAAAGAAGATGGGATAAGGGATCAGCAGCCGCCGGGCCACCAGCGCCAGGCCGGCCACCGCCAGCAGCAACCCCACAAAAATTTCCGCCACCTCCTTCATTGCCGCGCGCAGTTAGGCATGGAAGCGGAGAAAAATCAATCCACACTGTAAGCCTCCCGAATGCCGCACCGACATCCGGCATTGACGTTCCCCCCGCGGCTCTGCCAGCGTTTCCCTATTCGATTTTTTTAACCGTGAACCCGACCGACCCAGCCCCTGCCGAACCCGCCGATGCCCTTCTGGTAGCTCGGGCGCAGGCGGGCGAACTGGCCGCGTTCGAGGCACTGGCCACCCGCTACGAAGGCCGCATTTACGCACTGGCGCTGCGCCTGCTCCGCCAGCCGCAGGACGCCGAGGATGTCACCCAGCAAACCCTGCTCAGCGCCCTGGAAAATCTGGCGGGCTTTCGCGGCGAGGCTGCCTTTGGCACCTGGCTGTTGCGCATTGCCACCCACGCCGCGCTGAAAATCATCCGCAAACGCCAGGGACTGGAAACCGTTTCGCTGGAAGCCGCCACCGAACCGCAGGAGGGTTACGATACCGTCCCGCACCCGGAATTCATCGCCGACTGGCGCGAATCGCCCGAACAACTGGTCGCCCGCAATGAAACCCGCGCCCTGTTGGACGCCGCGCTGGCGCAACTGGATGAGAAACACCGGGTCGTATTTCTGCTACGCGATGTCGAGGGCCTTTCCATCCGCGAAACCGCCGCCGCGCTGGGCCTGAACGAGGCCAACGTGAAAGTGCGGCTGCTCCGCGCCCGGCTGCAATTGCGCGAACAGCTCACCCGCGCCTTCGGCGACGAAGCCCGCCGGGTGTTTGCCAGCCACGACCACTCATGAATGCCCGGGAAGTCCTGAAGGAATTGCAGCGCCGCGCCAACCCGGCCAATATCGCCGGCATGGCGCGTTTCGGCATCAATCCGGCCACCGCCCTGGGCATTTCAATTCCCAACCTCCGCGCCCTCGCCAAACAGGTGGGGCACGATCATGAACTCGCCGGGGCGCTGTGGGATTCCGGCATTCATGAAGCGCGCATCCTGGCCTGCTATGTGGCCGACCCAGCCCGGGTAACCGCCCGGCAGATGGAAAATTGGGTGCGCGATTTTGATTCCTGGGATGTGTGCGACCAGTGTTGCGGCAACCTGTTTGATCGCACGCGCTTTGCCTGGCGCAAAGCCGCCATCTGGAGCGGCCGGAAAGAGGAATTTGTCCGCCGCGCCGGGTTTGTGCTGATGGCTTCATTGGCGGTGCATGACAAGGCGGCGCCGGATTCCGCCTTTGTCGCCTTCCTGCCGCTGATCGAACGCGCCGCGAGCGACGACCGCAACTTTGTCCGCAAAGCCGTCAACTGGGCCTTGCGCCAGATCGGCAAGCGCAACCGGCGGTCGCATCGGCAGGCTATTCAAACCGCCCGCAACCTCCGTCGCCAAAACACCCCGTCCGCCCGCTGGATCGCCGCCGATGCGCTCCGGGAACTCACCAGCGATGCGGTAAAAAAACGATTGTAACTTTTCCCCAACTCCCGGCTCAATACTACTGCAATGAAGTGCGAAGAACTGTTGCAAATGCTCAATGAATACGTGGACGGCCCGGTGGACCCGGGCGTCTGCGCCGAGTTTGAGCAGCATCTGGCCGGATGTAACCCCTGCCAGGTGGTGGTGGACAACATCCGCCGCACCATCACGCTTTACAAGGACGGCACACCCCATGAGTTGCCGCTGCCCTTCCGCAATCGCCTCCATGCCGCCCTGCGCGAACGCTGGCGCGAAACGCATCCGCCAGAGAAAAATCCACCAGCAAATTGATCCCGGTCCTTTCATGAAACATCACGCGCTCAGCTCCTTCCATCAACCGCCATTTCAGTACAATTGCGCCCAGGCGGTGCTGCACGGTTATCAAACTGTCACCGGCGACCGCGTCCTGTCCGTGGCCGACTTCAAACCCTTTGGCGGTGGCCGCGCGCCCGAGGGCCTGTGCGGCGCGCTGTATGCCGCCACCCGCATTGCGCCCCACGCCGCGGAAACCTTGAAGGCAGAATTTGCCCGCCGCACCGGCGCCACCACGTGCCGGGTGCTCAAAGGCCAGTTACACCATCCCTGCCCCGCCTGCGTGAGCACGGCGGTCGAGTTGTTGGAAACCGCCATTGTCGCCCCCTAATTTATGAAATGGATCCTCGCCATTATTGTCGTACTCACCGTTATGACCCTCTTTAAACTCCAAGCCGGAACATTCGTGGCTGAAGCCACCGCCCGCGAATATCTCAAAGCCGGGGCGCCGGTCATTGATGTGCGCTCCGCCGACGAATTCAAGGCCGGCCACCTGCCCCACGCCATTAATATCCCGTTGGACGGCATCAAAACCAACCTGCCCCCCCGGTTCCCGGACAAGGGCCAGGTGCTGCTATTGCACTGCCACAGTGGCCGGCGCAGCGGCATGGCCGAAACTGAACTGAAGTCCCTGGGCTACACCAATGTGTTCAACCTCGGCGGCTACGACCGGGCGCAGGCCATCGTAGGCAAAACGGAAAAGAAGTGAGGTGCTGGCAGAAATGCTGACCGAAGGTCTTACTTCCCGTTGCTGGGCGCCAGCTTTTTCAGTTCTGCCAGGATGTCCGGATGGGCGGCGGCATAATTGGTATGTTCGCCGGGATCCTCCGCGATGTTGGCCAGAAACCAGTGCTGCTCGAATAACTCCACCTGGTTGGTGCTGCCGGTGTCGTCCGGGTCATGCAGGAGCTTCCACGGTCCTTGCCGCACCGCCCATTGCCGGCCGGACTTCCACTCCACCACGTTATGCGGACTGGGAGCGCCGGCATCTTTGATCACGGAAACGATGCTCCGGCCATTTAGCTTCTCCTGATCTGCCGGGTTGATGGTGAGCCCGCACAATTCCGCGAGGGTGGGCAGCCAGTCACAGCCCTGCACCAACTGGCTGCGTACCGCTCCCGCCGGCAAATGCCCGGGCCAGGAAATAATGGCGGGCAGGCGGATGCCGCCCTCGAACAGGCTGAATTTCGCCCCGCGATACGGGCCGCTGCTGCCGCCACCGTAATGCGCGCGCGCTTCGGTGGAGTGGCCGTTGTCGGATTGGTACACAATGATGGTATTATCCCGCAGCCCGGAATCGTCCAGGTATTTCAACAGGCGCTGGATGCGGTCATCCAGGGTGGAAACAAAGGCGGCGTATAAATCGCGCGGATAGGGCACGTTGTTGCTCTGGTAATACTCCAACCAGCGCGGGTCGCCCTGATACGGGTAGTGCGGCATGTTGATGGCGAAATACATGAAGAACGGCTGGTCCTTGTGGCTGGCAATGAAGCCCTCGGCCTTGGCCACGATGAGATCGGGAAAGTATTGTCCCGGCAGTCGCACCCGGTGGCTGTTTTCCCACAAATCCTCGCGGTTCGGTCCGCCCCAGTAATTGAAATGCGAATAGTTATCAATGCACCCACCCATGAATCCGAACGAATAATCAAATCCCTGATCCAGCGGCATGTGGCCCACACCATATCCCAAATGCCATTTGCCCAGATGCGCCGTGGCATAGCCCGCCGCGTGAAACAGCCGCGGCAGGTTGAGGCCCTCGGCAGGCAGACCGTTGCCAGTGTAAGTATCGAGCTGGTCATCCTTCTCGCTGGGCGGTTCGGGGCCATTGCCCGGCATGCCCACCAGCCACGGATAACGCCCGGTCAGCAAGCCGGCGCGCGACGGCGAACATACCGGCGCGGCGGAATAGAACTGGGTGAAGCGCACCCCGCGCGCGGCCAGGCCGTCAATCGCGGGCGTCTTGATGTCGGTGGTGTCGTAACAACCGGCATCCACGCTGCCCTGGTCGTCGGCCATGATGAAGATGACATTGGGCCGGGAGGCATCCGCCGCGGTCAGTGCGGGGGCCATCAAACCGGCAAGCATCAGGAAGGCGAAGCAAAAAACGAGACGGCGCGACGGGCGCAGCCAGCACAATGGCCGGTTATAATAAATGCGGTGCACGGCGGTGAGGCTTGCTGGTGAACCCGGTCTTGTAAATCATTTCTTCTCCCGCGCCGCGGCGCGGCGGGCCTTGATTTCATCCCACGGCACCACCCCGCAACGCTTGGCCCAGGCGTCGTATGCGGCGGCCAGTTCCTGGACCACCTCGGGCTGCGTGGCCGCGAGATTGTGCGATTCGGTGCGGTCGGTTGCGAGGTCGTACAGTTCCCAGGCCTCGGAACCGTTGCCCAGCGTTACCAGTTTCCATTTGCCTTTGCGGATGGCGCGGTTGCCCTCGTGTTCCCAGCAGAAAGTCCGGTCGGCTACGCCATGGCCGCCCTGCAACATCGGGAGAATGCTCTGGCCTTCCGGCTTCACCGAGCCATCGCCCGGATATTTCGCACCCGCCAGTTCCATGAAGGTGGGCAGCAAATCAATGATGTGCCCCGGCTCGCGCACATACGTGCCCTCGCTGGCGGTGGGGATGCCCGCCGGCCACCGGGCCAGCAACGGCGTGCTGATGCCGCCCTCGTACGCAGTGACCTTGTGCCGGCGCCAGGGCGTATTGCTCACCGTGGCCCAGGGTCGCGCATAACCCCGGAAGGAATCGCGGTCGCCAATGGGAACGGTTTTGTCGCCGCCGTTGGGGTCTTCCGCCGCACCGCCGTTGTCGGACAGGAAAATGACGAGCGTGTTGGATTCCACCCCGAGCTGCCGGAGTTCGGCCAGCACCCGGCCAATCTGCGTATCCAGATGTTCCGTTTGCGCGGCGTAAACCTCCATGCGTCGGGCCCATTGCTGACGCTGGGCGGCGGTCAACTGGTCCCAGGGTTTGTTGCGGCCGCGATCCATCGGCGCCATGTCCTGCCCAGCGGGCACGATGCCAAGTTTGATCATTTTAGCCAGGCGCTCCTGGCGGATGGCCTGCCAGCCCTGGTCGTATTTGCCTTTGTATTTGGCAATGTCCGCTTCCGGGGCCATCAATGGCCAGTGCGAGGCGTTGTAGGGCAGATACAGGAAGAAAGGTTGCGCCGCGTGTTGTTTCACCGCCTCTTCCATGAATTCAATGGCGTGGTCGGTGAAGGCGTCGGTGGAATAAAATCCATCGTGCGGCGGCACGTAGGGTTTATCGTCGAGCGCCATCGGGTCGCGCGGGCCGTCGCCGGAATTGCCGCCGAAGTAATTCATCGCTCCGTTAATCTGCACGAAGGACCGGTCAAATCCCCGATGCACCGGCCATTCCTCCGGGCGCTTGCCGAGATGCCATTTGCCGCACATCAGCGTGCGATAGCCGGCGGCCCGCAATATTTCCGCCATGGTGGGGCTGTTGGTGCTGAGATGATCCTGATACGCCGGGCTGGCGGCGGCGGCGCGGTCAGCGGCGGCATAGGCGTCAATCATATCGCCAATGCCCACCTGGTGCGGATAGCGCCCGGTCATCAACGTGGCCCGGGTGGGACAGCACCGCGCCTGGTTGTAAAACTGGGTCAGAGCCACGCCCGTGGCGGCCAAATGGTCAATTTTGGGCGTGGCGATTTCCGAACCAAAACAGCCAATGTCCGAATAGCCGAGGTCATCGGCAAGAATCAGGACGATATTCGGGCGCGGCGCTGGCGCCGCCATCAGTCGGGTGGCGCCGGCAAGCAAGCCCACCCCCATCAGGCCGAGCGTGAGCAGTTGGAATCCGATACGTTTCATGACGCAAAACAGACTTGCCGCAGACTCCGGCCCTTTCCTGCCGGACAGGTTGACGATTAATGATTGCGTGGAACTCCTGAAAAACAGAAGCCGCACTTCACCCTTGCTTGGAGCAACGTCCGTAGTTTAACCCTATTCAATTGCGGCGCAATCATCCATGGCGATGATGCCAAACTGAATGCTTCGATGTTTTATGCAGGGGTCACCCGTTGCCGGTAACCCGACTACTACTTGACCTCTTCAACAATCTGCACCCAGGGAAAACGCTCCGCAATCTCCTCAAATAACCCCATCGCATTTAAATCATAGTCTATAAAAAGCTGCTCAAGGCGATGCCTCTTCCCTGACTTGGTTTCCACGTAATACTCGAGATCGTCACTGCTCTCAGCCTGCCTGATGGTCCGGCGCACCAGACAGTAAACGTCCGGCGCAATAATGCTGAATCCCGGGGCGGAAGCCGGATCGTCGGAGTGAACGTAAAGGCCAAAATCGTCTATGGAGATTCGATAGCATCCCGGGTTGCCACGCAATTTTGCCACCCGCAAGATCTGCAACGCAAAACCGGCTGATCCCAAAAGAATAATCGTCAGGGGAATAAGTCGTCCAGGGAATGAGTCGAAAACGAAACAGAAAACTGCCCCCACGCCAGTCCAGAGCGCCAGCACCACCCATCCGCCGTACGTGAGGTTGCGGCCGGTTTTGGCAAGTTTCGCTTCATAGAGGACGCGCTCGTTGCTCATACCGCGATGGCCTTACAGATTCATTGGCCCAAACCTCTGGAAAAACCGGAGCCTGACGTTCACGAAAAACCTCTACGCCTGGGGGTAAGTGCTGACAAGTTTTTTCCCCTGGGGAAACATTCTGACATTCCTGGCATTAATCACTGACTGCGTGAAATTAAGGGCTGATTGCGGGCAGGCAGCACGATTCGGCGATCACCACGAGAGTAGTGCATGCCGAAGCCGCACTTCACCCTTGCTTGGAGCAACGCCAGTAGTTTAACCCTATTCAATTACCGCGCAATCATCCCTGGCGATGATGCCGCGGCGCAAGCGCAGGTAACGAAAGCCCTTGGCTTACAGGTGGCAAGCGGCGCCCTCATCGGTTTGGACGATTGTAAGCTGGCGGCAGGCATTTTAGTTTGGGCAACATCATGAGACAATATTGGCTTACCCGCTGGTGGCGCCGGGGCGCGGTGGTTTTAACCCTCGTCACCTTCCTGGGACTCGCCCTCCGCAGCCCGGCCGCCACGGCCACCAACAGCGCCCGGCCCAATATCATCATGATCCTCGCCGATGACCTCGGTTATTCGGATCTCGGCTGCTACGGTTCAGAGATTGCCACGCCGAATCTGGATAAGATGGCCGCGGGCGGGTTGCAGATGACGCAGTTCTATACCACACCTCGCTGCTGTCCCACCCGGGCGGCATTGCTGACGGGCCTCTACCCGCAACAGGCCGGCATTGGCGAAATGATGGAGAACCGCGAGATTCCCGGCTATCGCGGCGAACTGGGCCATGATTGCCTCACGATGGCCGAAGAACTCAAACTGGCGGGTTACCACACCCTGATGCTGGGCAAATGGCACGTCTGCCACATTGCCTTCGACGGCAAAAATCAGTTGAACCATGATTCACAAGCGCCGTTCTGGGACGCCAAGGCGGACTGGCCGTTGCAACGGGGGTTCGAGGAGTATTACGGCACCATTCACGGCGTGTGCAGTTATTTTGACCCCTTCTCCCTCGTGCAGGGCAACGACCCCATTTACAGCGCGCCGCCGACCAACTTTTATTATACCGACGTGCTGGCCGAGCATGCCGTGGCGGACATTGACCAGTACGCCCACACCGACAAGCCGTTCTTCCTCTACATGGCCTTCACCGCCCCGCACTGGCCGTTGATGGCGCCGGAAGCGGACATCGCCAAATACCGCGAACGCTACCGCGCCGGCTGGGACACTATCCGCACCAACCGTTACCAGCGCCAGATTCAGCTCGGCATCGTTGACCCGGCGTGGCCGATGTCGCCCCGCGATCCGCGCGTGCCCGCCTGGACCGCGGTCAAGGACCAGGCGTGGGAAGCCAACCGCATGGCCACCTATGCGGCCATGGTGGAACATCTGGACCGCGGCGTGGGCCGGATTATGGACGAACTCAAACGCCAGGGCATTGACCGGAACACCCTCGTCGTTTTCATGTCCGACAATGGCGGTTGTGCGGAGGCCGTGCAACCCAACTGGTACGATGTGCCCAGCCGCACCCGCGCCGGCACCCCGGTGACGGTCGGCAACAATCACCATGACGTCCTGGCCGGCCCGGTGAACGTGTGGCAAAGCTACGGCCTGCCTTGGGCGAATGTGAGCGACACGCCGTTCCTGTTGTACAAGCATTTCACGCATGAAGGCGGCATCGCCATTCCGTTCCTGGCGCACTGGCCGGCGGTTATCCCGGAACACGTGCTGTCCAAGCAGGTCGGACATGTCACCGACCTCATGGCCACGTTTGTGGATGTGGCCGGCACCGAGCATCCGGCCACCTACGACGGCCATCCCATCCCACCGCTGGAAGGCCACAGCTTGCGGCCGATTCTCGAAGGCCAGGTACGGAACCTGACCACGCCCCTTTTCTGGGAGCACGAAGGCAACCGCGCCGTGCGCCTGGGCAAATGGAAACTCGTGGCCGAGTACCGGCAGGACTGGCAGTTGTACGATGCGGAAGCCGACCGGACGGAGCAAAACAACCTTGCCGCCACGCATCCCGACCTCGTGAAAGCCCTGGCCGCCCTCTACGCACAATGGGCGAAACGCTGCCAGGTGTTGCCGCCCAATCAACTGCCGCCCGTGCACCGGACCGTGCCTGCGGCGGATGCTTCGGTCACCCCGGCTCCAACCCCTGCCAAATCTTCCTGATGCAAACCGCCGTGGGAATAGTGGAAGACGACACCGTGCTGCGCAGCACACTGGAGCGGTTGGTCACCGGCGTGCGCGAGTTCCGGTGCGTGGCCGCCTGCCCCACCGGCGAGGCCGCCCTGGACAAACTGCCCGCGCTGAAGCCGCAGGTGGTGTTGATGGACCTCAACCTGC
>DATJIU010000146.1:0-19790 GCA_035492855.1 Dongiaceae bacterium
CCGCGAACGACCGGGTGTGTCTGTTCCTGATGGATTATCCCCAACGCACCCGGCTGAAAATTCTGGGCCGGGCGCAGGTGCTGGCGGCCCGGGAGCAGCCGCAACTGGCCACCACAGTGGCTCCGCCGGAATGGCGGGCCAGCGTGGAGCGGATCTTTGTGATTGCCGTGGAGGCTTTTGACTGGAATTGTCCGCAACACATCACGCCGCGGTACACGGCGGAGGAGATCGCGGAAGCCCTGACCCCGTTGCAACAGCGCATCGCCGAACTGGAAGCCCAAATTAGAAACCGAAACTGATATGAATCCGCGTCCCCCTTTGCCCCCGTTCACCGAGGAAACCGCCCGCCAGAAAGTGGCGGCCGCCGCAACCGCCTGGAACACCCGCGACCCCGAACGGGTGGCCCTGGCCTATACCGAGGACACCGAATGGCGCAACCGCACCGAGTTTCTCCAGGGCCGCGCGCAGGTGGTGGAGTTTCTCCGGCGCAAGTGGGCCCGCGAGCTCGATTACCGGCTCGAAAAGTCCCTGTGGGCCTTTGCCGGCAACCGCATTGCCGTGCGTTTTGAATATGAATACCACGACGCCGCGGGCCAATGGTATCGCGCCCACGGCAATGAAATGTGGGAATTCGATGCGCTGGGTTACATGAAATACCGGTTCGCCAGCATCAACGACCAACCCATTGCCGAAACCGAGCGCAAGTTTCGCTGGGAGCGGGCGACCTAGCCGCAGTTTTGAGTTTGGGAATTTTTTCATTGAAGAGAAATACCCCGCAGTGCGTCAGAAGCATTGAAGAAGTTCCCAAGCAGGTGAGAGGTCGGGCATTTTTTGTGCGACGCACCAGGCGCGAGCCTGGTGGCGCCGGGCTTTTCAACTTGCCGGGAGCAGCAAATTGAAACAACTTTGGCGCCCAACCATCACGCCAGGACGCATGAGAATCACGCCCGCTTCCAGAACCAAGACCATGGCCGGTCTTTGGCTTTCCCAGTTGTTCCCGGGAGCGCCGGTGCGGATGGTTCGTCATTGGTCCCATTCCCGTTATCCTTCCCCATCCTTTTATGAACCAACCATTCGACCATACCCTGACCCGTCGTAGTTTCATCAAGAATACCGGCCGGTTTGCGGCCGTATCCGCGCTGGCCGGCCTGGCCCTGCCCAACGTGCATGCCGCCGAAGACAACACGCTGCAGGTGGTGCTCATCGGTTGTGGCGGCCGGGGCACGGGGGCGGCGATGAATGCGCTGTCCGTCAATCAGGGACCCGTGAAACTGGTGGCCATGGCCGACGTTTTCCGCGATCGTTTGGACAGCAGCTATGGCGCGCTCAAGGGCCATCCCAAAGCCGCCCAGGTGGACGTGCCCGAGGACCGCAAATTCATCGGGTTTGATGCCTACCAGAAGGCCATGGATTGCCTGAAGCCGGGCGACATTGTCATTTTGACCACGCCGCTGGCCTTCCGCTGGGTACATTTCGGCTACGCCATCCAGAAGGGCCTGCATGTTTTCATGGAAAAGCCGCTCACGGCCGACGGCCCCACTTCGCGGCGCATGCTGGACCTCGGCAAGGCCGCCAGCGCCAAGAATCTGAAAGTGGGCGTGGGCCTGATGTCGCGGCACATGCGGTCCATGCAGGAACTGGCGGCGCGGATTCAGGACGGGGCGATTGGCAATCCCATTTTGCTGCGCGGTTACCGGATGCACGGGCCGGGCGGTTCGGCCTTTGCCACCAAGTGGCCGGGTCAGCCCACCGAACTGCTCTGGCAGATCCGTAACTTCCACAGTTTCATCTGGGCCAGCGGCGGTTGCTTCAACGATTTTTACATTCACCATGTGGACCATTGCTGCTGGATGAAGAACTCCTGGCCGGTCAAGGCGCAGGCCCTTGGCGCCCGCCATTACCGGAACAATCCGCAGGGGGAACGCTGCGTGGACCAGAATTTCGATGTCTATTCCGTGGAATACACCTTTGCCGACGGCGCCAAACTGATCATGGACGGCCGGTGCATCAACGGCTGCAAGCAGATCTATTCCAGCTACGCGCAGGGCACCAAGGGCAATGCCATCATTTCCAGCGGCGGCGATTGCGGGGCGCCTTCCAGTCTCTACCTGGGCCGCAGTCCGGAACCGGCCAATCTGATTTGGGAATCGCAGTCGCATCCCGGTCAGGACGACCCCTACCAGAATGAGTGGAATGATTTGGTGGACGCCATCCGCAACGATCGCCCGTACAATGAAGTGGAGCGCGGGGTGTACGCCAGCGCGGTCAGTTCGCTGGGCCGCATGGCGGCGCATACCGGCCAGGAACTCACCCTGGAGGATTTCCTCAAGTCGGACCGGGAATACGCGCCGGGCGTGGACCAGTTCAAGATGGATTCCCCGGCACCGGTGCTGGCCGATGCCAACGGCATTTACCCCGTGCCCGAGCCGGGTATCAAGGTGAACGCCGAGTACTGAGCGTTTGGGCGAACTCGGGGTCAGAGGGATCGGGCCGCCTTGGTGGCGGTCTGGATCATTTTCAGGAATTTTTCCTTGCCGCCAAAAAACGAATAGTCGGTGCCGTAGGGAAACAGCTTGGCCTGCTCCAGGAATACGGAATATTGGCCGCAATTAAAGGCGTCCATGGCGTAATTTTCCCGCCAGCCGGAGGCGTCCGGGTTGAGAGTGAAGAATTTTTCGTAAGAGGATTTGAGGTCGACCCAGACGCCGGGGCGGTGCCAGTATTCCGCAGCATCGTTAGGATAGTAATAAGTTGCCAGCTTGTGATGCAGGTCTTCAAGGACCAGCGGGACGTTGCCGCCCCATTTGTCCGAGGCCACACAGGAACGGGCAAATTCCAGCGCTTCTTCGTCCGAACCGTAATTTTCCGGGCCCAAGTAATGTGCCGCGAACTCGGCGGCATCGTAATAATTGGGTTCCAGTGCCATGGCCCGTTGAAACCAAGTCTCCAGCCGGGCCCGGCCCTGGTGTTGGGCCAGTTCGACTTGCATCATCAGATAAGCCGTATAGGCATTGCTCGGATTCATCTGCCAGGCCCGGTTCAGAGCAGCCTCCGCCTTGTTGAAATGAGCTCGGAAACTTTCCAATTGTTCGTCGGTGGCGGCATTAGTCCAGTCATGGATGCGTTCCCCCCAGCCCCGCCAGACCTCGGCAATGCCCTCGAAGCAATACCAAGATTCAGTGCCATCCCAGTGCGCCTTAAGCAGTGGCTCCAGCGTGTCGGCCATATAGTTGTTCCACGCCTTGGAGTGGGCATGTTCGAGCCAGGAATCGGCGGCGCCAAATACTTCTCCCACAGGGGCGTTGTAATCACGGCAAAGGTCCTCCAAATCCGCCGTGGTGCGGGCCAGCCGGCCCTGACGGTTGCTGTTGTCATCAGCGTTGCGGAGGGCGTCCATGGCGCGCATGCCCGCGTAAAATTTGAGTAAGGGGTGATACGCACTGTTGACCACGGCCTCATGCGCTTTGAGCAGAGCCAGCGCATTCTGCATATAAGTCAGGTTGTCCTCCGGGTAGCGCGCATGGAAGTATTGTACCATGGGATCCGTGCAGCCGGTCTGATCCAGGGCGGCCAGGGCCTTTTGCAGTGCGGGCCAGTTGGTGGTGCTGACGCGACTGTAATCGGCATAGGCCTCAAAGGCCGCCCGCACCTTGGCATCCCACAAGGGACTGGTGTTGCCGGATAGCTCATAGCCTTGATTCAGAATTTGCACCATCCATTCCCGACTATCGGGAGCTGGCCGGCTCAAGATCAACGGGCGGTCTGCCGGGTCAAGCACGGCGGGGGCGGTAACATGGCTCAACTCCACCGCCAGTTCGTCGTTGGTGGAGGCGTAAGTTACCCGGGACAGCAACTGGGCATCCCGGGTGGGCGCACTGGAATTCGGAGCATTGCGTTTGCAACCGATCGTTCCGGTGGCACCGGCTACGAGCGTAAAGGCCAGGGCGGCATAAACCCGGATTCTTGGGTTCATAATGATAAATAATTAACAGCCGCCTTGAGGGTGCCAATTGAATATTCAGCCAAAAAATCTGTGCCTGGCCCGGCGGTTAAAAGCAACCTCGGGGTCGGAGCGGTTTTATTTTCCCGCCAGGGCGGCTTCCAACGCGGCTTTGGCGCGGGCGGCAAGCGTGCCGGCGGGCAGGGGCAGGGGCACTCCCGGAGAGACCGGCGCGCCGAAATCCGGTGAACCATCGGCCGCCCAGGAGAATTTTTGCAGTCGCAAATCGCGGCGCCAGCCGGCGCCGGAATATTTCGCGGCGTGATAGATTATCCAGTCTTCCGTGCCGTCGGGAGATTTTACAAAGCAACAATGGCCCGGCCCGAACACAGCGTCGGTGCGCGTGAACACCGGCACCGATTTTTTAACCCACGATGCCGGATTTAAGGGATCGCCACCGGTGAAAGCCAGTTGCCCGAGGCAATAATTATCGGCCCAACTGCCGCTCGCGGAGTAGATGATGAACAGGCGGTGATTATGCCACAGGGCTTCCGGGCCTTCATTGACCGCGGGCGGACCGTTGCGTTTTTCCCAATCGTATTCCGGGCGGGAGAGGCAGACCCGTTTGCCTTTCGGAGTCAGCGGGTCACGCAGTTCCGCGATATAGATCTGCTGATCCACATTGCTCGCGCCTTCCCAGCCGGACCAGATGCAAAACAGTCGGTTGCTCAGAGAAAACACGCTGCCGTCAATGGCCCAGCGGTCGTCCGGCAGCTTCAATTCGCCGCGAAACCGAAACGGATCCTGGGGATTTTGCGAGCTGCCTTCCAGCACGTAGAGGCAGTGATGGTCATTGGTGCCGTCATCCGCAGCCACATAGATGTACCATTTGTTTTGGAGATAATGCAGTTCCGGCGCCCAGATTTCCTTGGAATAAGCCGTATCGGGAGGCGGACGCCAGACTTGGATAAATTCACTCTGGCCGAGGTCCACCGGGTTGGAGGCGCGGGCCACAAAGATGCCGTGTCCGCCGCGCGACTGGCAGAGAAAATAATCGTCGCCGTGGCGGATTACCCACGGATCCGCTCCGGAACTGGCGATGGGGTTGGTGAAAGTATCGGCTGTGAGGGAACCGGTCACCAGGCCCAACAGGACGAGGCTCAAACGGATGCCGGCTTTGCTCCAACACATTATGGCAGGCTAACGCAGCGACAGCGGCGACGCCAGTTAGTTCCGCATTTGTCGGGCTAGGTAACGCCGTGAGCCCGGTGCGCTGCGGCGGAGTGGCGGATGGAGTAAGGGCAGTTTTTACAATTAGTTTATGCCACATTCTGCATGAAACCTTTCCATGCCGGCCGCCGTCTGAGAAACCGGAACTGAAAAACTGGAGAGCCACATGAACCAGAATGAGCATCGCCCGCGTCCGGAGGATTTTTTTGTTACCCGCCGCCAATTTCTGCACCGGTTCGGTTTGGGCATGGGGGCCCTGGGACTGGGCACGCTGTTGGGCAACAACCTGCTGACGCTGTCTGCCGCGGCGGAAACCCTGGATTCGCCGCTCGCGCCCAAAACGCCGCCGCTGCCGGCCAAGGCCAAGCGGGTCATTCATATCTTCGCCCAAGGCGCGCCTTCGCAGGTGGACACCTGGGATCCCAAGCCGGCGCTGGCCGGATATGACGGCCGGTCGCTGCCGGGCATGCCGGGCGTGGCCATGGCGTCGCCGTTCAAGTTCACCAAACGCGGCCGTTCCGGCATTGAAGTGAGCGAAGTTTTTCCCCAACTCGGCGAGCACGTGGATGAAATGACCGTGATCCGCTCCATGTACACCGACATTCCGGCACACGAGGTGGCCACGGTGATGATGAACACCGGTTCGTTGCGGCTGGCCATGCCGTCGCTCGGCTCGTGGACGGTGTATGGCCTGGGCAGCGAAAACCAGAACATGCCCGGGTTCATTTCGCTGCGACCGGGTGGCGGGTTGCCCGCGGGCGGCACGCAAAACTGGCAGTCCGCCTTTCTGCCCGGCATTTACCAGGGCACCAGCATCAACACGCAAGCGGGCACGGTGGAGGAGATGATCCAGAACATCAAAAATCCCTACATCTCGCTCAAGGAACAACGCCGGCAACTGGACCTGGTGCATCAGCTCAACGAGCTGCACGCGCAGAACCTGCAAAAGGACGCGCAGTTGGAGGCGCGGATTCAGGCGTATGAAATTGCCTTCAAGATGCAGTCCGCCGCCACCGACGCATTTGATTATCAATCCGAGCCGGAAAATATCCGCACCCTGTACGGTGACACGCCGCAGGGCCGGCAGCTGCTCATCGCCCGGCGGTTGATCGAGCGTGGCGTGCGGTTTGTGCAGGTGTGGGCCAACGGCTGGGATCATCACGACGACCTGGAGAATCGCTTGCGCCAACAGGCCAGCGAAATTGACCAGCCCGCCGCCGCCTTGCTGACGGATTTGAAACAGCGCGGGCTGCTCGACAGCACGCTGGTGGTGTGGGGCGGGGAATTCGGCCGCAAACCGGTGAAGGACCGGAATGGCAACGAAAAACCCGGACGCGACCATCAGCCCTCCGGTTTCTGCACCTGGCTCGCCGGCGGTGGGGTGAAGGGCGGGCAGGTGTATGGCGCCACGGATGAATTCGGCGCCCACGCAGTCACGAACAAGGTGCATGTTCACGATTTGCACGCCACCATTCTCGCGCTGCTGGGCTTCGACCACACCAAGCTCACCTACCGCTATAACGGGCGCGACTTCCGGCTCACGGATGTGTACGGCAACGTCGTGCGCGAGGTCATCGCCTGATTTTTCTGCGTATGTTCCGCCTTCGCCAAATTCATGTGCTGGCGCTGCCACTGGCCATCGGAGTAATCCGGGCTGCCGCGGCCCCGGCGCCGTTAAGCGCCGCAGATACGGAGTTTTTTGAGAACAAAATCCGCCCCATCTTTGCCGAAAATTGTTACCAGTGCCACAGCGCCAAGGCGCCAAAACTCAAGGGCGGCCTGTCGCTGGAATATCGCGACGCCCTGCTCCAGGGAGGCGATTCCGGTCCGGCCATCGTGCCCGGCGATCCGGACAAAAGCCTGCTGATTCAGGCGGTGCGCTACACCGATCCCGATTTGCAAATGCCGCCGCGAAACAAGAAGCTTTCCGCCGAACAAATCGCCGACCTCACGGCGTGGGTGAAGCGCGGCGCACCGGACCCGCGCCGCGCCAACAGCGGCACGGCGACCAATAAAAACGATCGGGCGCACTGGGCGTTTCAACCTCTCCGGAAATTGGCCGTGCCGATGGTGACCGACACCAACTGGCCGGCAAATCCGGTGGATTATTTTGTGCTCGCCAAGCTGGAGGCCAACGGCATGAAGCCCGCGCCACCCGCGGACAAGCACACGTTGTTGCGCCGGGTGACGTTTGATCTCACCGGCCTGCCACCCACGCCGCAGGAGATGACGGATTTTCTGGCGGACAGTTCGCCCGACGCCTATGCCAAGGTGGTGGACCGGTTGCTGGCCTCGCCCCGGTATGGCGAGCATTGGGCGCGTTACTGGATGGATGTCGCCCGTTATTCCGATACCAAAGGAGAACACAAGGCGCTGCGCGAAAGTGGCATTTATCCTTATGCCTGGACGTATCGTGACTACTTGATCCGCGCCTTCAATGAGGACAAGCCCTACAATGAATTCATCGGCGAACAACTGGCCGCGGACAAAATGCACCTGCGCGACCATCGCGACCTCGCAGCCATGGGTTTTCTCACCGTGGGCGATCACTTTGGCAACAATAACAACAATATCATCAACGATCGGATTGACGTGGTCACCAAAGGATTTCTCGGACTGACCGTCACCTGCGCGCGGTGTCATGACCACAAGTTTGATCCCATTCCCACGCAGGATTACTATTCGTTGCGCGGTATTTTTGCCAGTTCCGTGGAGCCGAAGGAGGAGCCGTTGCTCGGCCCCATCAAGCTTGGCGCCGCCTACGACGATTTCAGCGAAAAATACCGCAAGCTCAACCAGGAGCTGGCCACGCTGGACAATATCCGCCCGCGTGACCTCACCAAAGACCAACGCCGGGAACTGGTGCAGGTGCGGCAGCAAATCAGCCTGCTGGAGCTGAATAATCCCGGCTCGCCGCCGCGCGCGATGGTGCTGGTGGATTACATCCGGCCGGCAGATTCGCCGGTATTCATCCGGGGCGAGGCGGAGAATCTGGGGCCCAAAGTCCCGCGAAGATTTTTGGAAATCCTGTCCGGGCCCAACCGCCCGGCCTATACCAACGGCAGTGGCCGGCTGGAACTGGCGGCGGCGATTGCGAGTCCGAATAATCCGCTGACGGCACGGGTGATGGTCAACCGCGTCTGGCAGCAGCTCTTTGGCGTTGGCTTCGTGTCCACGCCGGATGATTTGGGCAACCAATCAGAGCCGCCGAGCCAGCCGGAACTCCTGGATTACCTGGCCGGCCGGTTCATGACGGACGGCTGGTCGCTCAAAAAATTGCAGCGGCTGATAGTGCTGTCGCGCACGTACCAGGAAAGCAGCGCGACCAATCCGGAATACGAAGAGCAGGATCCCCATAACCGGCTGTTGTGGCGGGCCAACATCCGCCGGCTGGAATTTGAAGAGGTGCGCGACGCCATTCTGGCCATTGGCGGCAGCCTGGATCTGAAGATGGGCGGGCCGCCGGTGCGGTTGAACACGCTGCCTTATTCCACGCGCCGCACCATTTACGGCCTGGTGGACCGCGAAAATTTGCCGGAAGTTTACACCGAGTTTGATTTTGCCAATCCGGACATTGAAACCGGCCGGCGCTACGAAACCCTGGTGCCGCAACAGGCGCTGTTCCTGATGAACAGCCCGATGGTAATCGAACAGGCGCGCAAGCTGGTGGAGGCCGATGTCTTTGACCGGTTGGAGGATGACCCGGCGCGCATCCGGTATTTGTACGAGCGCATTTACCAGCGGGAGCCCACGGAAATGGAAATCCGGCTGGGCACGGATTTCATCACCAGTTCGCCGGCGCCGGAAGCGCTGCAAAAGTCCGCCTTAACCGCGCCCGCCAGGCCCACGCCGCTAAAAGGCGGCAAGAAAGCGGGCCGGGTCCTGCCCACTTTTGCCGCCGTGCCCGCCTCGGGGCGGCATCCGCTGGACGCCTGGGACAAGTACGCCCACGCCCTCATGCAGGCCAATGAGGCCATCTTTATCAATTAACGGCTTTCCTGGCGCCGGACCAAGGCGCAACTGCGGCCCGGCGCCACAAAAAATAATCTCGCAGAAAAGTTCATCCCTCACTTGACTCCCTCCCGGGTGGTTTCCATAGTTCTGCGCCAGTCAGAAACGTTGCGTGCGTGGAAAAAAATATGACCAAGCCCAAGCCCCATCGGTCACATTCCCGGTCAAAGGCTGCCGTCCGGCCCAAGGCCGGCTCCGGCGCGGTTGCGGAAACCAAGCTTGAAGCCCATGGCCACGGGCACAACCATGGCCACTCACACGCGGGAGTTGCCACTCCGGCGGCCACTGCGGCCCCAACTTCACCGGCGCAGGAACTCGCGGAGAAGGTCAAGGAACTGGTGCGGCTCGCCAAGGAGCAGGGTTACCTGACCTACAACGACATCTCTGACATGCTGCCCGGCCATGTGAATTCGCAGGAGCAGCTCGACGAAATTTACGGGCAATTGCGCAACCTGGAAATTGACATCGTGGACCAGGCGGAAGTGGACCGGGTGAAACAGCCGGACCCCGACGAGGAAGAGGAGGACAAGGGACGGTTTGACATCCTGGACGATCCGGTGCGGATGTACCTCAAGCAGATGGGCCAGGTGCCGCTGCTCACCCGCGAACAGGAAGTGGAGATTTCCAAGCGCATCGAGGCGGCCGAGCATGAGATGCAGCAGTTGATTTACAGCCTCGGCTTCGCCGGCAAGGAGCACATTGCCCTCGCCGAAAAGCTGCTTTCCGAGCCGCCCAAGGAGCGGTTTGACCGCGTGATCGTGGACAAGAAGTGCGAGTGCCGCGACGCCCACCTGCAACACCTCCGCAAACTCGTGAAGCAGGCCCGCGAAGCCGATCAGGAGGTGGATGCCCGGTTTGCCGACTGGGATCTCGCCCGCTCGGCCAGCGCCCGGCATCGCGAATTCGATGTCCTCAAGAAACAGGACGCCAAATTGCAGGCGCTGTTCCCCAAGTTTTACTACAAGCAGCGGGTCATCGAAGAAATGGCCCTGGTGGCCGAAAACATTTACGACAAGTTTCAATATAGCCTCTGCGCCCTGGAAGATCTCAAGCAACAAAGGCCCTCGGAACGGCGGGACGCGCTCATCCAGTCCGAGCAGCAGAAGATGAAAGCGCTGGAGGAATTTGTGCGCCTGCCGCATGCAGACTACCTGCGGGTGCATCAGCAATTGAAGCACGCCTCCTACAAGGCCATCCAGGCCAAGACCGAAATGGTGGAGGCCAACCTGCGGCTGGTCATCTCCATTGCCAAGAAATACACCAACCGCGGCCTCTCCTTTCTCGACCTCATCCAGGAAGGCAACATGGGCCTGATGAAGGCCGTGGAGAAATTTGAGTACAAGCGCGGCTACAAATTTTCCACCTACGCCACCTGGTGGATCCGTCAGGCCATCACCCGCAGCATCGCCGACCAGGCCCGCACCATCCGCATCCCGGTGCACATGATCGAAACCATCAACCGGCTGATGCGCCTGCAGAAGCGGCTGATCCAGGATTTCGGTCGCGAACCCACGCCCGAGGAGATTGCCGAGGAAATGGAACTGCCGGTGGACCGCATCCGCGCCGTGCTCAAGATGGCGCAACAGCCCATCTCCCTGCAAACGCCGGTGGGTGACGGCGAGGACACGAATTTCGGCGATTTCATCGAGGACAAATCCACCGAGAGCCCACTGGACATGACCAGCTTCAGTCTGCTCAAGGATAAAATTGGTGATGTGCTCAGCAGCCTCACCGAACGGGAGCGGCAGGTGCTGGAACTGCGGTTTGGTTTGGTGGATGGCTACGCCCGCACCTTGGAAGAGGTGGGCAAGCAATACCGGGTCACCCGCGAGCGCATCCGTCAAATTGAGGCCAAAGCCCTCCGGAAAATGCGGCATCCCACCCGCTTGCGGCAATTGCAAGGTTTCTTGGAAATTGAAGAAGCCCCTTGATTTGCCCCTGTGAGGCCTTTTGCGCTTCGGGGCCTTTATTTTTGCCCAAAATGTGGGAGATTGTCTTTAATTGGGAAAAAGCCCCACATCTTCCACTTTAGACTGCAAAGACCATCAAACTGGTTTTGTTGTTTATTTACAACAACTTGCATTGCGGTCATTCCCAAATATCCTGACTTTCTCTCCATGAATGCCCTTCAAAAATGTTCGCTAACCACTTGGTCCATGGGTTGCTATACATCCTCGGGCATTGCTGCGGAGGCAGCGTCCCGGTATATGAAAAATAGCTTATTTCGGACATTTTGGCTCTTGGCTGTGGCTTGGGGAATTCTGGGCGCCACGACACCACTTTTTGCGGAAATCCCGCCCGTGTTCGTTTACCAGATTGGCCTGAGCCCCGCTGTGGGCGGGCAGTTCCAGCACCCTTTTGACGCGGCGGTGGATTCCAGCAATAACATATATATTGCTGATTCCCAGTATGATCGTGTGCAGAAATTGAACGACAACGGCACCTTCATGTTCGCTTGGGGCAGTACCGGCACCAACAGCGGCCAGTTCAGCGTCCCTCGCGGAGTGGCGGTGGACAGCAACAACGATGTCTATGTGGCCGATCAGAACAACCACCGGATTGAAAAATTCAACAGTGCCGGGACTTTTATCACCTCTTGGGGTTCCTACGGGACCGCACCGGGAGAGTTTAGAAATCCCACCGCAGTGGCCGTGGATCATGATAATAATGTTTACGTTTCGGACTACTACAATGGCCGGATTCAGAAATTTACCAGTACCGGCACTTTCATCATGACTTGGGGTGCCAATGGTACGGGCAACGGCCAGTTGGGTTATCCGCTCGGTTTGACTGTGGATGCCAGCAACAACATCTACGTGGCCGAGTTTGGCAACAATCGCGTGCAAAAATTCGACAGCAATGGCAATTACCTGACGAAATGGGGCACTTTGGGTGCGGCGCCAGGGCAGTTCAACTCGCCTCAGGATGTGGCGGTGGATGCCAGCAACCAGGTTTATGTGGCCGATGCCTCGAATCACCGAATCCAGGTCTTCACGAGTTCCGGCAGCTTTCTGGCTCAATGGAACAATCAGGGCAACGGCGACGGGCAGTTCAGCTTTCCGACGAGTGTGGCGGTGGATCGCAACAACGACATCCTGGTTTGCGATTATTACAACAACAATGTGCAGAAATTTGCCGCCGACGGCACGTTCATCGCCAATTGGGGCAATCAGACGACGAACGGCCAGTTTAATTATCCGACCAGCCTGTCGCCGGGCGTGGGTGGCGCCGGCACCACAACCACATTGTACGTGGCCGACACTCACAACGACCGCATTCAGAAATTTGATGCCGCCGGCACCTTTCTGGCCGCCTGGGGCGAGTCGGGCACCAATGCGGGCCAGTTCTCCGAGCCCAAGGGGGTGGCGGTGGATGTCAGCAACACGGTGTATGTGGCCGACTCCCAAAACAACCGGATCCAAAAATTTGATGCAAATGGCATTTTCATGTCCCAGTGGGGAACTGGCGGGACCAACGCCGGCGAGTTCAACGTGCCCACCAGCATCGCTCTGGGTCACAGCAATGATGTGTATGTGGTGGATTCGCAAAATAACCGGATCCAAAAGTTCACTCCCGGCGGCGACTTCCTGCTGCAATGGGGCAGCTATGGCACCAACGACGGCCAGCTGATCGGCCCGGCCAGTGTGGCGGTGGACCGCAGCAACAATGTTTTTGTGGCCGATTACTTCAACCACCGGGTGCAAAAATTCACCAGCAGCGGCGTTTTTGTGGCCAAGTGGGGCATTGCCGGCACCAACGACGGACAGTTTGATTTCCCCGCCGGCATCGCGGTGGATCCCAGCAACAATGTGTATGTGGCGGATGCGAGTTTCAGCTACATTCAGAAATTCAGCAACTCCGGCCAATTTCTCTCCAAGTGGGGCAGTGCGGGCACCGGACCGGGGCAATTCAGCCTGCCATTGGCCATTGTCATTGATGCGAACAACAACATTTTCGTGGCCGACGCCGGCAACAACCGCGTGCAGGTTTTCACCTACCCGCCGGCCCTGACCGTGGCGCTGCTCAATCCCAATGCAGTGCTGATCTCCTGGGCGCCGCCGACCCTGCTCAATCTCAACCTCGAGAAAAACACCGACCTGAAGACCACCAACTGGTTGCCGGTGTCTGAGGTGCCTTTTCTCAGCAACAACCTGAGCCGGGTTATTGTGACCCCAACGAACCGGTACCAGTTTTACCGGTTGAACAAGGCGCCCTGATCCTCAACGCCGCACTTTCCGGAAGTCTGACTGTCGGATGTGGCTGGGCCTGCCGACACCCGGGGAAAAGTTTGTCACACTAGACTCGTCCCCATCTCCGCAAGCTTTGCGCTCGACTCCTGAATTGAACCCCGTACAAAAAGGCGCTGACATTGCTTATGAAGTCAGTGCCGGGAGGTTCTAAAAAACGGTGCGGCCGGGAACGGCCCCGATTGTCATGACCCGCGAGGAATGGCAATTTGTGGCGTTCACCCTGCGCATGGCGGCGGCCAGCATGTTGTTGGTGGTGCCCCTGGGATTGACGCTGGCTTGGCTCCTTGCGAAACGTCGGTGGCGGGGCAAAACATTGCTGGAAACGCTGGTTACTCTGCCGCTGGTGCTGCCCCCGGTAGTCACCGGTCTGGTGCTTCTGCAATTGTTCGGCCGGCGCGGCCCGCTGGGTCACTGGCTGTACACGCAATTTCACCTCGACATTGTATTCACGTGGCGGGCGGTCATGCTGGCGCTGACAGCCATGGCCCTGCCGTTATTTGTCCGCGCGGCCCGTACCGCGCTGGAAGAGGTCAATCCCGCCTACGAGCAACTGGCGCGGACGCTGGGCGCGGGCGAGTGGCGGGTGTTTTTTACCATCACCTTGCCGCTGGCCCGGCGCGGAGTGCTGGCCGGAACGCTGCTGGCCTTTGCCCGGGCGCTGGGGGAATTTGGCGCCACCATCATGGTCGCGGGCAATATTCCGGGGCAAACCACCACGCTTCCCGTGGCCATTTACCAGGCGGTGCAACTCGGCCAGGATTCCCACGCGTGGTTGCTGGCCGGGGTGTCCGCTGGCATCGCTTTTCTGGCCGTGCTCGGCAGTGAATTGTTGTTGCGTCGCAAATCATGAACGAAATTCTTACCGCTGATTTTGCACTGCGTTTCCCGGAGGGCACTGAAATTCGGCTAGAGAATCTGCGGGTGCCGCTGGCGGGCGGCAGGGTTACGGTCCTGTTTGGCGCATCCGGGTCGGGCAAAACCACAGCATTGCGGTGTCTGGCCGGATTGGCGCGTCCGGATTCGGGCAGCATCCACTTTGGTACCGAGCTCTGGTTTGAGGCAACGCAAAATGAATTCCTGCTCCCGCGGTTGCGGCGGGTGGGTTTTGTGCCGCAGGACTACGCCCTGTTTCCGCATTTGAGCGTCACCCGCAACGTGGCGTATGGACTCGCCCATCTCGACCGCGCTGAACAGCAACGGCGGGTGACCGAAACACTCCGCTGGCTCGGGCTGGAGGGTTTGGAGCATCGCCGGCCACTGGAACTTTCCGGCGGTCAGCAACAGCGCGTGGCCTTGGCGCGCGCCTTGGTGGGCCGGCCCCGGCTATTGCTGCTGGACGAACCTTTGGCCGCACTGGATACGCCCACCCGTTTGCGGTTGCGCCACGAGTTGCGCGACTGGCTCCGGGAGGCGGCGCTCCCCACCGTACTGGTCACGCACGACCGGGCGGAGGCGCTGGCCTTGGGTGACGCGGTCGTGGTGCTGCACGAGGGCCGCAATCTGCAGCAAGGGCCGCCGCAAGAAGTATTCAGCCGGCCGGCCAGCCTGATGGCCGCGCAGACGGCGGCCATCGAAACCATCCAGCCGGGCCGGGTCCTGGGAATTCGGGAGGGCCTCGCCACCATTCTCGTAGTCACCGCTCAACTGACCGCGCTCGCGGACCAATTGCCGGCCGGCATCACCGGAGTTTATGCCTGTATCCACGCCGGAGACGTGATGCTCACCGGGCCGGATTCCGCCCCTGCCAGCGCCCGCAATCATCTCCCGGCGCGGGTCCGGTTGCTCACCCGCGAGGGGCCGATGTTACGGGTCGAATTGGATTGTGGCTTTCCGCTGACGGCGTTGGTCACCCAACAGGCATGCGCCGAATTGGGTTTGCAGGAAGGCAGCCGGGTGACGGCGCTCCTCAAGGCCCCGCAAATTCATCTCATTCCCTTCGCCCCGTAGAAACGGGGTTACTGCTGGCGGAGCGATTGCGGAAGTGGGAGCCGCCCCGGCCAGTTATTTTTGCGGCGCTGCCTCCACCGTTTCCCCGGCTTTGGCCCGCTGCACAAAATCACGCAGGATGGCGATCTGGCTTTCGTACTGCGGATCATTTTGGCGCTCGGTCTGGTATTGCTCCATTTCAGTCAGAACCTTCTCGGCGGAAGCAGTGATGTCGCCCAAGGACAGCTTGCCCTCCTGGTAAGCCTGCATCGTGGCTTGATATTGGTCTGCGACGTTGGTCTGCCCGGGTGCGGCCGCCTGGCCCAATAGCTGCCGTTGCACCTCCGCCAGCGGTCCGGTGGCAGCGGGGTGCTGGCCCGGTGCAGGTCCCGGATTTTGCGCGGCCGGCGCCACCACGACACGGACCGCCGCCGCCGCGGCGGGAGTGGCCGGTTTGGCTGAATCACCCAGCGTCACCGCATTGCGAGCGATCACAAACCGGTCCATGCCGGCCACGACCACGATATTGCTGGGGGTAATTTCCTTGAGCGTGGCGTGATAGATCAAAAGCAGGGGTTTGTCGGCATGCACCCGCACGGAGGCCCCCACGGGAAAGCCCTGAAAAGTCTTTGGGAGGGCATTGGTTTGGGCCAGGGCGGGCCATGCGCCCGCCAGCAGGAGTAAAATGGAAAATCCGCCAAAAGGTTTAAATAGGTTAAAAGCACTCATGGCAGGGGCTAGTAATGGGCTCGCTGATGTTGTTTTGCCTTGGCTTCTGACAGCAGAGTGCGCGCCAATTTCTTCTGTTCCTCGGTGAATTCCGGCTGCCGCTCGACATAAGCCACCACCTCCTTGGCCCGCTTCAGACTGATGCCCTGTTCTGTCACCAGCCGCAACAACTGATGCCAAACCGCAAATTCCTGCGGCCGGGCCTGCACCTGGGCTTCGGCAGCGGTCAGCGCCGTGTCCAAGCGCCCGGACGCCACCAACTCATCCACGCTGGCATCGGCAGGCAGGTCGGCCTCCGGTTCGGCCGGAGCGTCTGCCGCGGGACCCTCTGGTGGTAGATAGGGTGTCGGCGGCGGCGCTGGCGGTTCCCGGCGGATGACCCGGGCCCACCAACTGCGCCGTCGGGCGGGCAGGGCGGGTTGCAACTGCTCCCATTCGGCGATGGACCGCCGCGCATAATCCGCAAAGGCGGCAGAGGTGAACGGCTGATGCGCCACGCGTTCGAGGCATTTGCGGGCCTTGTGGGGCGCCCGGAGATCCTGTGCATACATTTGCATGAGCAACAGCGCCGCCGCCAGGTGCTCCGGTTCCCGGGTCAGCAGCAGTTCCAATTTGCCGGCGGCTTCGGCGTATAATCCGGCAGCGCGCAACTGGAGGGCTTCCCGCAGCGGCAGGTTTTTGCGGGGCCCGCGCAACCGGGCTTCCAAATCTTTTAATTCAATATGCACGCCCCGGGCGGCCGCCCAGCCCTTCAGTTGCTGGCCGGCATAGAAGCGTTCATCGTCAGTGAACGCGCGACAGGCATACAGCCTGCGGATGAGACGTTCGGCCCGGGGTACGTTGCCCTGGTAAAGGGCGGCAGTTTCCGCGGCAAACATCCACAGGGAAAAAGCCCGCTCCTCCTTCACCAGGTTGCGCCGGGCCCGGCGCCAGGCCTGGTTGATCCGGCCGTGCTGCCGCCAGTGCCGCAGCAGGGTGATGTTGGGCAGTTTGCGCACCGGCCGGCCCCGGTCGGAAAATTCGCCTTCGGAAAAAATCAGGTCGAACACAAAGCCACCGAAGAGGTCGTTGAAAGCCCGGTTGGCCACGCGGCTCAGAAAATACAGCGGCGCCAGGGTCAGGAAGATGCCGGCCCCCCAGCCCACCAGACGATTGCCCGAGGTGAAGCCCAAAATCGCCCCGAGGATAAATGCGCCGAGGACCGCCAGGATCCCAAAGCGCAGGAACTTCTGGTGTTCCTGCAAATCCTCGTTGTTCTTAAGACTCCAAATCACCCGGGCCACCAGCAGCACCGCCAGGATTCCCTGCCAGTGATATTTGAAGAGCAGCAAGAGGTGGTGCATGGCGATGCCTGCCGGTGATGAAGTTCAGAATGGCCGGTGCCGGTTCATGACTTTGTCGAGGTTGGCAGACCTTGCCAGCTCCAACGGTGGCGGGCTGGCTGAAATTTGGCGAAAAGGTGGCGTTGGTTGTGCCGTGAGCAGCCCGATGTTCATTTTTGGACGACCACAGGGAACAACAAATCATGCCGCCTGGCCACTCAAACCTTTCAGAATCAATCCGTCGCTGCGGAATCCGGCCAACAACTGCGTTGACACCCCGGCGGCTTGTTACGAGACTCGGACCGCTTTTCAAAATTGCGCCTTATGAAAGTTGTCATTTTATGTGGAGGCAAGGGCACCCGTTTGCGCGAGGAAACGGAGTTCCGCCCCAAGCCCATGGTGGCCATCGGCGATCGGCCGATCCTCTGGCACATCATGAAAACCTACGCCGCCCACGGCCACACCGATTTCATCCTGTGCCTGGGCTACAAGGGCGAAGTAATCAAGGAGTTTTTCCGCAATTACCTGTGGCTGACCAGCGACGTCACGCTGGCGCTCCGGGCGGGCGGCCCCACCACTTTTCATCAGCAGCACGGCGAGGAAAACTGGACGGTGACCCTGGCGGACACCGGCGAGAACACCCTGACGGCCGGCCGGCTCAAACGCATTGAAAAATACCTGGGAGCGGATGAGGATTTTCTGTTCACCTACGGTGACGGCGTTGGCAATGTGGACATAGCGGGCAGCGTTGCCTTTCACCGGAAACACGGCCGGCTGCTCACCCTCACCGCCGTGCATCCGCCCGGCCGTTTTGGGGAACTCGGCCTGGATGTGGATGGCGGCGTGAGTGAATTTGCCGAGAAACGCGCTGCCAGTGCCGGCTGGATCAACGGGGGATTTTTTGTGGCTTCGCGCGCGCTGCTGGCCCGGCTGGAAAACACCGACCAGGTCATGTTCGAGGAAGCCCCCATCCGGCAATTGGCCGCCGAGCAGCAATTGATGGCCTGGCGGCACGAAGGCTTCTGGCAGCCCATGGACACGTTCCACGAATTCACCCTGCTCAACCGGTTGTGGGCCGAGAACCGCGCCCCGTGGAAGGTGTGGTGATGCGGCAACCCTCCCGCACCGTTGCTGGCGGCGACTCTGCGGGACGATTTTCCGCCATTTGCCCGGCCCCCAATGCCCGGATGTGTTGGGCCCTCCAATATTTTTGGTTTCACTGCGGTTTTTCGTCGTTATGCTGTGCGCCGAAGACCGGAACGGCCGGCCGTGAATTTGCGCCGTCACCAGGCCTATGACCAAATTGTCCGCCACATTTTACAGCCCGGAATCCTCCCTGCGCCATCCGGCCCAGATGTTGCGCAACATGTTTCGGGATTTGGTTGCCTCCCGGGAACTCGCCTGGCGGCTGTTCCTGCGCGACACCAGCGCCCAATACCGGCAGAGCCTGTTCGGATATGTCTGGGCCTTCATCCCGCCGCTGATGGCGAGCCTGCCGTTTGTGTTTTTGAGTTCGCAGGGCGTGATGAACATCAAGGGCACCAGCATCCCCTATGCGGCCTACGCCATGATTGGCACGATTGTCTGGCAGATATTTGTGGATGCGTTGAATACGCCGCTAAAAATTGTGATCCTGTCCAAAGTCATGCTGGCCAAAATCAATTTTCCGCGCGAAGCCATCATTTTGTCGGGACTGGGACAGGTCCTGTTTGGTTTTTTGATCCGGCTGGTGCTGCTGGTGGGGATATTTCTCTGGTTTCATATCCCGCCGCCGGCCACGGTCTTTTTGTTTCCGTTGGGGGTGCTGGCCCTGATTCTGATGGGCACCATGGTGGGAATTTTTCTCACCCCGTTTGGATTGTTGTATTCCGACGTGCAGATGACCATTCCCGTCTTTACCATGTTTTTAATGTTTCTGACCCCGGTGGTGTATCCGCCCCCCACGCAGGGGCTGGCGGCGCAGGTGATGCAGTGGAACCCGTTGGCGCCGCTGATGGTGGTGACCCGGAACTGGCTGACCACCGGCAGCATGGAACAGTCCGGTGCGTTTTTCCTGGTGCTGGCGGCGACGCTGCTGCTGCTGTTTGTGGGCTGGGTCATCTACCGGCTGGCGCTGCCGCATGTGATCGCCCGCATTGGAAACTGACCGCGAGCAACCGCGCAACCGACATGGCATAACCGACACATGAGCGAGGTGCTAATCAAAGTCAGCGGAGTTTCCAAAAAATTCTGCCGGAATCTCAAGCGTTCCCTGTGGTATGGCATGCAGGACATCGCCGGCGAATTGAATCCGTTTGCCGGGGAGAACGGGGCGGCGCTGGGAAAATTGCGGCACGATGAATTCTGGGCGGTCAACGGGGTTTCGTTTGAATTGCGGCGCGG
>DATJIU010000147.1:0-27448 GCA_035492855.1 Dongiaceae bacterium
GCGGTGCTGTATGTTACCGGGCAGGGATTGGTGGAGCCGCACGTGAATGGCAATCGCGTGGGGCAGGATTATTTTATCCCCGGGTGGACTGATTACGCGCAGCGCCTCTATTACCGGGCTTATGACGTAACCGCTTTGATACAGGCCGGGCCAAACACGTTGGGAGCCATTTTGGGTGATGGCTGGTATCGCGGCAACTGCGCCTTCGATGGCCAGTATTTTTACGGCACCAAAACGCGGTTGCGGGCGCAGTTGCACCTGTTCTATACCAATGCGGCTCCGCAGGTAATCGCCAGTGACTCCTCTTGGAAAGCTGGCTTCGGTCCCATCCGCGAGGCGGATAATCAGGCGGGCGAAACCTATGATGCCCGGTTGGAACAATCCGGTTGGGACAGCCCCGGCTTTAATACTGCGGGGTGGAACAGTGCCACCGTGGGCGCAGAGATTTCTCCCGTCATCCAGGCACATCCCGCCGAACCGGTGCAGGTGCGGCAAACCCTGTCGCCGGTCAGCATCACCCAGCCGCAACCCGGCCTGTACGTGATTAACTTCGGCCAGAACATTTCCGGCTGGGTGCGGTTGCAGGTCACCAACCAGCCGGCGGGCCGTCGCATTGTCCTGCGGTTTGGCGAATGGCTGAACCCGGACGGCACGGTCTTTCGCGACAACCTGCGCAGCGCCCGCGCCACCGACACTTACATTTGCAAGGGTGGCGGGGTGGAAACTTGGGAGCCGCATTTCACCTTCCATGGTTTCCAATTCATGGAAGTGCAAGGATTGGCTCAACCGCCCACAGCGGACACATTTGTGGCCCGGGCGGCGGATTCCGGTCTGGCCGATGCCGGCGCGTTCCTGTGCTCGAGCCCGCTCATCAACCGCATCGGCACCAATATGCTTTGGTCGGTGCGCGACAATTACCTGGAAGTGCCCACCGATTGTCCCCAGCGGGATGAACGTGCCGGCTGGTGCGATGGCATTGAAATCATGCGTTCCGGCATGTTTTACCTGCAGGGTGAAAGCTTCTTCAGCAAATGGTATCAAGATATTGTGGATACCAAGGCCCGCGCCACCGCCTCCGATTATGGCCAACAGGCGCCGCTCGTGGGGGATTTTGGTTTCAGTGCCGGCTGGCAGGATTGTGTCGTGTTTGTGCCCTACTGGCTTTATCAAACCTACGGCGACCTGCGGCCCGCGGAACGCGGTTATACTAACATGGTGGATCATCTCAATTATTACGCGGCGCACTCCAGCAATTTTATCGGTCCCAACAGCGGTTACGGTGACTGGGTGGCGGCGGACGGTTCCACGCCGTTAAATCTGGTCTCCACGGCATTCTATGCCCGCTGCGCCAGCATGGTGGCCGAACTCGCGCAGGCCCTGGGCAAAACGGCGGATGCCGTCACGTACCGTCAGTTGTACACGAACATTTGCACCGCGTTTCAAGCCAATTTTGTGGCGGCCGACGGCACCGTGGGTTCGGGCTCGGAAGGTGGTTATGCCCTGGCGTTCGAGTTCAATCTGCTCACTCCGGCGCAAAAAATTCTGGCCGCCAACAAGCTGGCCGGTTCGGTGGCGGCGCAAAGTGGCAACCCCAGCACCGGCATGGTGACCACGCATCTGTTGTTTCCGGCGCTCACCCAGATTGGCCGCAGTGACCTCGCCTATGCCATGCTCGCCAAGACCAATTATCCGTCCTGGGGTTTTGAGGTGGGGCTGGGCGCCACCACCATCTGGGAATTGTGGAACAGTATCAATGGCGACGGCACGGTCAACACCAGTCAGGATGGTATGAATTCGCTCAATCACGCCAACTTCGGCACCTGCGCCCAGTGGTTCTACAGCGGAATCCTGGGTCTGGACTTGCTGCAGCCCGGATTCCAGAAAATTCTGATTGCTCCGCAACCCGGCGGCGGGCTGACCTGGGCGCGGGGTTATTATGATTCAGTGCAGGGCCGCATTACCACCACGTGGACCAATACCTCCACCCAGTTCCAGCTTAATGTAGTCATTCCACCCAATGCCACGGCTGAAGTTCATGTGCCCACCACGAACGCTGCCGCCATCACCGAAAGCGGCACACTGGCAGGCAGTGCTGCGGGAGTGACCTATGTGGGATATTCCAACAACGCCGCCATTTACGATGTGGTGGCGGGCAGTTATGCCTTTGTCTCGCCGTACCCATTAACTGCGGTGACCGCGCCCGCGCTGGTCGTTACCACCGCCAATCAGATTGGCACGGGCAGCGGCACGTTCTTTCCCAATTGGACGGTGCAGACCAACGGCAGCTTGATCGCTGGCCGATCTCCTTCCACGGCCACGGGAAATTTCAGTGAGGAAATTTCTGGCCGCGATGTGCTGTCGCTGACGCGGAGCAACAATTTGGGCCTGACCCTGATTAATGGCCCCAGCGGCATCACCTCCAGCACCAACTACGTAACGTGTGGCAATGGCTACGGGGCTGGTGTCACCTTGAGCTACCAACTGCCCGGCAGTACACGGGGCTATGACCTGACGAATATCACCGTTTATGGCGGTTGGGCGGACAGCGGCCGGGACCAGCAGGCCTATACGGTTTATTATGCCACCGCGGACGCACCTGCCACCTTCAAATTGCTGGGCGGCGTGAGCTACAATCCGGCGGTGGGCGGCGGGGTCCAGTCCGCCACGCGAGTGATGCTGACTGCGTCCGCAGGAGTGCTCGCCACAAATGCGGTGGCGGTTAAATTTGATTTCACGAGCCCCGCTTCGGAGAACGGCTATTGCGGTTATGCGGCCATTGCCGTGTTTGGCTCGCCCAGCTTGGCTCCGGTGGTGCCGACTTCCCTCGGCGCAACGTTCCTCACCGATAGCGGACTGGCCCTGAGCGTTGAGAGTCTGGTGCCTGGGCGGAATTATGAACTGCAAAGCACCACCAATCTGACCACAGGCGAGTGGATTACAGAAACCAATTTCATCCCGGCCACGGCGACGATAACCCTGACCAATCCGGCCGCCGGAGAAACGCAGAAATTTTATCGCGTATGGGGCCAATAGCCTTGGCCCGGGGCGATTCTTTACTTATGCAACGTTCGATTTTTAAGGGAATCGGTGTATTGGCAGGCTGGGTGCTTTTGGCCGGGAGCTTATGGGCGCAGACTCCTGGTACAAGCGAACCGGTTGGTGCAACCGTGTCTGCACCGGGGCTCGCTACTTTGGTGAATTTCAACACCAACGGTCTTCAAGTTACCCGGTTTGATTCCGCCGCGGCGGCCCTCGATGCCCATGATGGGGAGATTGCCTGCTTTGACGGAGTTTTTTATCTCTACGGCACCAGCTACGATTGCGGTTATGAATGGGGTAATTCCAATGCTCCATTTTGCGGATTCAAGGCCTACTCCTCGGCTGACCTGGTGAATTGGACGGACCGGGGATTTTTGTTTGATGCCCGCACGCCTCTGTGGCAATCCCGGTGCAATGGCAGCACCTACGGCTGTTATCGTCCGCACGTCATCTACAACGCCCGGACCAAAATGTATGTGCTATGGATCAATGTTTATGATAACCGGGTGGGTTACCGGGTATTCACCAGTACCACGCCAGTTGGGCCATTCACCGAAATTGCCGAGCCGACCCTGTCCGTGAATACTAACGCGCCCGTGGCGGGATTGAACAATGGCGATCACGACTTGTTCGTGGATGACGACGGCACCGCTTACCTGGCCTTTACCGACTGGCGCAAAGGCGGCGTCATCATGATCGAGCAGTTAAATTCGGATTACACTTCAGGAGCCGGTCCTTATGCGACCGTGACTCACGGGCACACGGAAGCCCCGGCGCTGCTGAAGCGCAATGGAAAATATTATCTCCTCTATTCAGATCCCAACTGTGGCTACTGCAGCGGCACCGGGACTTCTTACCGTACCGCTTCCTCCCCGCTGGGCCCGTGGTCCGCTGGGATCAAGATCAGCACCAATTCCTGCGGTGGCCAGCCTTCCTTCGTTTCCACCATCAAGCTGGGTTCGGATGTGATTTTTCTTTACGGCAGCGACTTGTGGAATAACGGCGCCAAGAATGAGGCGCTGGCCAATTTTTATTGGGCGCCGCTCACCTTTGCGGCGGATGACACCATCAATCCCATTAAGTGTCAGGACCAGGTCAGTGTCTCCCTCCAGCCGGATCTCACGCCTCCGCCGACATTGGCGGATTTGGACAACGCTTCCGGCACGGATGGTTTTACGACCTTTGGTGATATCGGGGGCGACCTCCAGCGTTCCCAGTATTTCAGGGCCACCCGTACCGGCAGGCTGAGTGCCGTCAGCGTGAGCACGTTTCAACGTGATTATCCGGACGCTGGCTTGACCGTGGAGATTTATCAGGCCGATAAAACAAGCCGCCTGCCGACCGGGGCAGCGTTGAGTTCCATCCTGGTATTGCCGGATTCCATTGGCTGGGCTCCAAAATTGGTCACGGTGCATCCCGAAATTTCAGTGACAGCAGATACAGCCTACGCCATCGTGCTGAAATCCAAATGCTCCCGGGGCCGCTACGGATTTGAGTATAACGACGCTGCGCCGTATCCCGATGGCGGTGCGGCTTACAGCAGCGATGGTGGCAGCACCTTTGCCTCGGAGTTGCACCGGACCCTGTTGTTCCGCACCTTCGTTCACGCGGTTGGTTCCGGCGGGGAGTGAATGCCGCCATTTCTTGGGGTCATATCATTGTTCCGTCAGTTGAGGTTGCGGCGGTTTTGCCATTGGATGCACGCATTTTGCCAATTAGTATATTTCCGAATCCGGATCGGCACTTACCATGGCCTTTCCGCCAGACTGGAGTTGGGAATTACGGCAAAATATTTGATTTTAATTTGTGAGACGCCCCATTCAAATCTGGCTGCAATGGCTGCTGATACTTGGCTTTCCTTTTGTGGCGGCGGCGGCGCTCTCGCCGGTCAACCTGTTGTGTGAATCCAAATCCAATCCCATCGGTCTCACGGAAACAGCACCTCGCTTGAGCTGGCAGGTGGTCGCGGCGCCGGGAGTGCGTGGACAGTTTCAGCGCGCCTACCAAATCCAAGTGGCGAGCACACCCGACCTGTTGACGGCCAACACCGGCGATTTATGGGATACCGGCTCAGTGGCCACCAACCGGACCACGCAAATCGCATACGCGGGCGCGCCGCTGGGCTCGGAGCAGCCTTGTTACTGGCATGTGCGGGTTTGGGATCAGGATGGCCAGGCCTCAGCGTGGAGTTCCCCGGCCAGGTGGTCCTTGGGCTTGCTGCCCGCGACGAATGCCCTGGTCAACCCATGGACTGCCCAATGGATTGGCCGGGACGACGCGCCATTACTTGGCAATACGAACGACAACAAGACCTATCGGGCGGCCACGCAACTGCGCAAAGATTTTGTTCTCTCAGAGACCCCCACGCATGCCGTTTTATATGTCACAAGTTTGGGTTTGGTGGAGCCGCATCTGAACGGCGGCCGGGTAGGAGCTGATTATTTCGTGCCCGGCTGGACCGATTATAACAAACGGGTTTACAGCCGCGCCTACGATGTTACTGGCCGCCTGCATCCGGGCACCAATACCTTGGGCGCCCTCTTGGGCGATGGTTGGTTCCGCGGTAACATCAGCATCCTGGGCCAGAACTATTATGGCACGAACACCCGGATGGCGGCTGAATTGCATTTGCAATATGCCGGTGGCTCGAACGAGGTCATCGCCACCGACGGTTCCTGGCTGGCGGGGTTTGGTCCCATACAGCAAAGCGATATCCAATCCGGCGAACATTATGATGCGCGCCTGGAAACGTCCGGCTGGGATAATGCCGGATATTCCAATCCGGCGTGGAGCTTGGTCAGCACGGGGGCGACGGTGAAGCCGCTCATTCTGGAGGCTCCGGCAGAAGCGGTCCGGCCCCAACAGCTCCTCATGCCGGTGGCTGTCACCCAACCGCAAGCCGGTCACTATGTCGTGAATTTCGGCCAAAATTTTGCAGGTTGGGTGCGGTTGACCGTGAGCAATCAACCGCCGGGGACCCGAATCGTGCTGAAGTTTTCCGAGTGGTTGAACCCCGATGGCACGGTGTTTCGGGACAATCTGCGCTCGGCCGCGGCCACCGATACTTACATCTGCAAAGGCGGCGCCGTGGAAACTTGGGAGCCGCATTTTACCTATCACGGTTTTCAATACGTGGATGTCCAGGGATTGTCCGCCGCACCGGCGCCGGGCACGGTTGTTGGAGTGGTGGTGCATTCGGATTTGGCCCCTGCCGGGGCGTTCGCCTGCTCCGACACGCAGATCAATCGTATCTACACGAACATGCTGTGGACGATGCGGGCCAATTATTTTGACATTCCCACCGATTGCCCGCAACGCGATGAACGGATGGGCTGGTGCGATGGCACGGAAATTACCCGGTCCGGCATCTTTGCCATGCAAGGGGAAAGCTTCTTCAGCAAATGGTATCAGGACATGGTGGATGGCAAGCTCGACGCGACCACATTTCCCCAGATGGCTCCCTCGCCGCACAAAAATTTTGGCTTCGCTTCCGGTTGGGCCGACAGCGCGGTGCTGGTGCCGTATAGCATGTATCAGACGTATGGCAACACGCGGTTGGCGGAGCGTTTTTACACGGATATGCAGAGTCATCTGCAACATTATGCTGCGACGGCCAAGAATTTTATCGGCCAGTCCGGCAGTTATGGCGACTGGCTGGCGGTGGACACTTCCACCCCGGGCAACCTGGTTTCAACCGCGTTTTATGCCGGGTGCGCCGGTGAAATGGCTGAACTGGCAGCGGCGTTGGGTAAGACCAATGATGCCATCATGTACCGGGCGTTGTTCACCAACATCTTTAACGCCTTTCAAGAGAATTACGTATCCGCCGATGGCACGGTGGGGTCGGGTTCGGAATCCGGGTATGTCATCGCCCTGTATTTTGATCTGTTGACCCCGGCCCAACAAACTCAGGTGGCCGCGAAACTGGCAGCGGCGGTTCAGGCGCAAAACGGCCATCCCTCCACTGGCATGGTGGCCACGCACTGGCTGCTCCCCATGCTAGCGCGTGTCGGCCGTAGCGACCTGGCGTATGCCATGCTCGCCAAAACAAATTATCCCTCGTGGGGTTATTGCCTAAACCTTGGCGCCACCACCATCTGGGAGCATTGGGCCAGCGTGAATGCGGATGGCACGGTGAATACGAACGTTTACAATTACCCGATGAATTCGCTGAATCATGCCAACCTGGGCACCTGCGCCGAATGGTTTCACAGCGGAATTCTCGGGATTGACGCATTGCAACCCGGATTTCAAAAGATATCCATCAATCCGCAACCTGGGGGCGGGCTCACCTGGGCCAGCGGGTATTACGATTCCATTCACGGACGCATTACTAGTGCGTGGACCAATACGGCCACCAGCTTCAACCTCAGCGTCAGCGTTCCCGCCAATACGACCGCTGAGGTTCATATACCCACTACCAATGCTGCGGCCATTACCGAAAGTGGTCTGCCAGCGGCCAATGCGCCGGGCGTGACTTGTCTTAGTTCTTCCAACCATGTTGCTGTCTATTTGGTGGGCGGGGGCAGTTATGATTTTAGCTCCCCAATAAATCGAAGTTTAGTCTCCACGTCACGGAGTGAAGACCGCCCGGACCATGTCGCTCCCAGCGCAAGGCCATGAGAGATTATTTTGTCTATCTGCCCCGGGAAACCGGTAACTCCATCTGGGGTTGCGTGGCGACGGCGGCGGGATATACCAACATCCTGCCGGACCAGCCCTATCCGCCATCGCAGCATCCATTGGATCACCATTTCAAGTGGGACGAAGGCCGGGTGTTGCAGAGCTATCAGATTATCCTGGTTTCCGCCGGCACCGGCATTTTTGAAAGCTCGGCCTTCCCCGGCACCCGACAGGTGGAGGCCGGGACGATTATCCTGCTGTTTCCCGGGGTGTGGCACCGTTACCGGCCGGACAAGAAGACCGGATGGGTGGAACACTACATTGAATGTTCAGGGGCAGTTTTTGACGCCGCTTTGCGCGAGAGGCTGATTCATCCCCGCCGCAGCCTGTTGCGGCCGGGAGTGCTGCATGATTACAAGGATTGCTTTGAACGCTGCCACAGCCTGACGCGCATGGATGCCGTGGCCAATCAGGATCTTCTCTCCACATTGGGGCTGCATTTGCTAGCCTTGTTGGGACATTTGCAACGCAGTGAGCGTGGCTTTACCAAGGTCATTGATGATGTGGTGCAGCGGGCGCACACCCTGATTGCCTTGCGGTGTCAGGAGCCGTTGAATCTGCCGGGGCTGGCCCGGGAACTGGGCGTGGGCTATTCGCATCTGCGACACAGTTTTCAGTCCCGCGTAGGCGTCAGTCTGCGCGAGCATTATCTGAATACCCGCATTCAGAAGGGCCAGGAGTTTCTCTTGAACACAACAAAGTCGGTGAAGGAAATTGCCGAACTCCTCGGATTTGATTCGGCGTCGCATTTTTCCGGACAATTCAAACAGCGTGTCGGCGAGTCTCCCAGCGACTGGCGCCTGAAATTTTCCAAGGGGAATTCCAAAAACAATTTGAAGCCATGATTACCAAAATCATTCACATTTTAAGTGAGCCACGGGCAAAGCACCCGGACGCATGGCGTAGTTCCGCATCCATTTGAGCATCTGAATATGAAAACCTGTCGCATCGGTCTGTTGGGTCTGGGCCTGGAAACCTATTGGCCGCAATTCAAGGGTTTGAAACCGCGCCTCGAACGCTACGTGCAGGTGGTGGCCGACCGGTTGCATCGCCCCGGCGTGGAGGTGGTGAATCTCGGATTGGTGGATACTCCCGCGAAGGCCTTTGCCGCAGGCCACCAGTTGCGGCAGGCGGACGTGGATGTGATTTTTCTGCATGTCACGACCTATGCACTTTCCTCCACAGTCCTGCCGGTGGTGCAGCGGGCCGGGGTGCCGGTCATTATTTTGAACCTGGCGCCGGAAGCGGCCCTGGATTATTCCGCATTCAACCGCATGGGTGACCGGACGGCCATGACCGGTGAATGGCTGGCCCATTGCGGGGCCTGTCCGGTGCCGGAAATTGCCAATGTTTTCAGCCGGGCGGGCATCCGGTTTCACCAGGTCACCGGCATGTTGCACGACGACCCCGAATGCTGGCGGGAGGTGGATGAATGGCTGGAGGCGGTGCGGGTGGCTCAGGTGATGTTTCACAACCGGCTCGGTCTGATGGGGCATTATTACGGCGGCATGCTCGACATTGCCACGGATACCACCTTGCAATGCGCCACCTTCGGAGGGCACGTGGAAATCCTGGAGGTGGATGAACTGGCCGCCCTGCGCCGCGAGGTGACGTCGGGTCAGATCAAAAATCGCGTGGCGCATTTCCGGAAGGTCTTTGATGTGCAGCGCGACTGCGCGGAGTCAGAACTGGCCCGGGCTGCCAAAACCTCGGTGGCGCTGGACCGGCTGGTGCTGGAACACGAGCTGGGGTCCCTGGCCTATTATTACATGGGCACCGGCAATGCCGAAAACGAGGATGCCATCAGCTCCATCATTTTGGGCAATTCGCTGCTGACGGCCCGGGGCATTCCGGTAGCGGGCGAATACGAAGTAAAGAACGCCCAAGCCATGAAGATCATGGATACCTTAGGGGCCGGCGGCTCGTTCACTGAATACTACGCCATGGATTTCAACGACGACGTGGTCCTGATGGGACACGACGGCCCGGGCCACATCAAGATCGCCGAGGGCAAAACCAAGGTCCGCCCGCTACAGGTGTACCACGGCAAAGTGGGGAAGGGTTTATCGGTGGAGATGTCCGTGAAACACGGTCCAGTCACCTGCCTGTCCGTGGCGGAGGCCCGGGAGGGCCGGCTCAAATTGGTTATGGCGGAAGGTGAATCCGTTCCCGGGCCGATTCTGGAAATCGGCAATACAAACAGCCGTTACCGGTTCAGTCTTGGCGCCCGAAAATTTGTGAATGATTGGAACGCGCAGGGCCCGGCGCATCACTGTGCTGTTGGGGTGGGACACATTGCCACGAAGATTGAGAAGTTTGGGAAATTGCTGGGGATTGAAGTGGTGCGCGTGTGCTGATTTTTTCAGACAAGCGGCTGAGATTCATCATGAACATCATGAAAACATTCCATTGGGCGACCCGTTGCATCGGGTTGCTGTTAGTGTGTGAAATGGCTTTGCTTGGTAACGCAAAAGCGTCCGAGCCGGAAACTTCACCCGCCGCCACGATTCCGGATTCGCCATCTTTATTGGGCAAGCGTTTCCTCACGTTTGTGACCGTGGTGCGGGTGAACCAGATCGAGGTGGCCCGCGATCGTAATGCCGGAGTGGACGAAGGCGATCAGCACACGGTGGCAGGCGTGCGGTCGTTGCGCGAAAATTTCGCCAAGGCTTTTCCCGGCGGTCGCATGACCTGGGCGTTCAGCTGGCTGGCGTTGCATGATCGGCGGGAAAATTACCAGGCCATCCGCAAGCAGGTGGTTGAGTATCACCGGCAGTTCGGGGACGAAATTACCTTCATTCCCGGCGCCTATTTCGCGCCGATGTACAACTCCCGCGAACAGGTCAACCGGGATCTGCACGAGGCGTTGGCGCTCGTGTCTGAAATGGTCGGCGGCGGTTACCGGCCGAAATGCGTCATCGCCGGATTTCTGGCCGCCGAGAACCAGCGTTATCTGGCCGAGCACGAAAACATCCATGTCTGCCAGGGCACCATTTGGAGCCAGTATGGCATTGATAACGGCGATGGCGACGGTTCGATCTCCTATCCTTATTATCCCAGCCGCGAACATTACTGCAAGCCGGCGCAGGGCCCGGCCGATTTTATTGACTGTGTCTGCCTCGATGGCTGGACGTGCGATTTCCTCACGGCGCGGCGTCCGGGGTTCGCCGGAGGTTTCAACAGTCGCATGGGGCTGGGACCCATTGAAACCATCATGAACTTGGGACCTGAAACCGGCCTGAAGGAACAATTGTTCACCACGGCAGTGCATTTCGACGACGGCTTCAAGCGCAACGGCTTCGCCTGGGTGACGGTGATTTGGGAGGTGGTCTTGGGGCCTAAAACTTTTCAGCACCTGCCCGAGTATGGCGCGGAGGTGCGCCGCCGCTGGCCCGACGTGCAATGCCCGACGGAAGGCGAGTTTGGCGAGATGTTTCGTCATCAGTTCAAGGATAACAGCAGGCTGGATTGCCGGTTCGTGGAGCGGGGCAGCGGCATCCACGGCTCGGACTCCAACCTGGAAATCCGCTGGTTTATGAACCGCGATTTTCGCCTCGCTTTGTTGCACGACTGGACCCTGCCGGCGGATCGGGAAAAGGTCATTGATTTTACCCGCTACGACCTTCCGGCGAAAGAGCCGCAGGATTTTGGACGCAACTGGAGTCTGATGAACCGGATCAACCAGAAGGGCACACGCCCGCAGGACAAGCCGGTTTATCTGGAAGATTTGCCCGCTGATGACCAGGCATTCATTCGCCAGCGATTGCCGGAATTATTTGCACCGGTCAGCGGGCCCAAGTGAAAACAAAACCCGCGACCGGCGGCACAGATATAAAATGAGCACCTGGCCCGGCAATGTTTTCGGGGCCATCCCGAAACGCAATTAATCCAATTCCATCATGAAAAAAATCCTCGCTCTGATTCTGGCCCTATGGTCTTCAGCATTGCTTGCCGGTGATCTGGCCACGCAATTCGCCACCCCACCTGCCACAGCCCGGCCGTGGGTGTATTGGTTCTGGAATAACGGCAACGTCACCAAGGCGGGCATCACCGCCGATTTGGAGGCGATGAAGCGCGCTGGTATCGGCGGGGTCATTATTATGGACGTGGTGGAGCGTTTTGCGCCGCCTCCCGGTACGGCGGACTTCATGGGGCCGGAATGGCAGGAGCTGTTTTGTTTTGCCGTGGCCGAGGCACATCGCCTGGGATTGGAAGTGAACATGACCAACGGCCCGGGCTGGTGTGGCAGCAGTGGGCCCTGGATTACGCCAGCGCTTTCCATGCAGAAACTGGTGTCCACCAATTTGGTGGTGACCGGCCCGGCCAAATTCTCCGGAGTCATGCCCCAGCCGGATACCGACAGCCAGCGGTGGCGCGATGGTTTCGACAGCACGGTCAAGTATGCGGATTTCTATGAGGATGTGGCGGTGCTGGCTTACCCGGTCAATGATGACGGCGTGGTGGCGTCCGATGCGGTGCTTAACCTGACCGCCAAACTCACCGCGGATGGCCGGTTGGACTGGGAAATCCCCGCGGGCAGGTGGGTTCTTCAACGCATCGGCCATACCTCCACGGGATCTTCGACCCGGCCGCCGGTGAAAGGGGGCAACGGACTGGAATGCGACAAATTGAGCCGCGCGGCCATGGATGTTCATTTTACCAATATGATGGGCAAGCTCATCGGCGAAGTCGGCCATGCCGCTGGTACTACTTTATCTGCGACGCACATTGACAGTTGGGAAGTGGGCTCCCAGAACTGGACGCCGCTACTGCGGGAGGAATTTAAGAAACGCCGGGGATATGATCCCTTGCCGTTTTTGCCTGATATTATTACAGCCCAAACTCCCGATGGTAAAAGCCACCTGGTGGTGGGAGACGCCGCCACGGCTCGCCGCTTCCGTTGGGATTATGCGCAAACCATATCGGAATTGCTGGCGCAGAATTACGTGGGCCGGTTGGCCGAGCTGGCGCATCAGCATGGTCTGCGTCTGACCATCGAGGGTTACAACCTGCCTTTCGGTGACGAAGCAACCTACACCGCCGCAGCCGATGAACCGATGAGTGAATTCTGGGCCACGGGCGGCAATGAAAATGAAGCCAAGGGTCGGCAGATGGCTTCGGTAGCGCACATCATGGGCGACAAAGTTGTCGGCGCGGAAGCCTTCACCTCGGGTGATAACGAACAGTGGAAATTCCATCCCGCCACGGTCAAGGCCTTGGGCGACTACGAGTTTTCCCAGGGCATCAATCGCTTCGTGGTTCATCGCTACGCGCATCAGCCGTACCTGGATCGTTATCCCGGGGCGACCATGGGGCCGTGGGGGCTGCACTACGAGCGCACACAGACCTGGTGGGAGATGTCCGGAGCCTGGCATGAATATCTTTCGCGCTGCCAGTTCATGTTGCGTCAGGGCCTGTTTGTGGCCGACCTGGTCTATTTGCGACCGCAACAGCCGGATCAAACTTATTTCAACCCCGAGCCGCCGGTGCCCGCAGGTTACAAGTACGACGAATGCAGCGCCGAGGCGTTGATCCAGCGCATGAGCGTGAAGGAGGGTCGCCTGGTGCTGCCGGATGGCATGAGTTACCGGCTGCTCGTGCTGCCGGCAAACGACCGTTTGATGACTCCCGCACTGGCCCAAAAAATCAAATCCCTCGTGGCGGCCGGGGCCACTGTACTCGGTCCGGCACCCACGGCTTCGCCCAGCCTTACGGATTATCCTCAATGCGATGCGGAAGTGAGCCAGGTGGCGACGGAAGTTTGGGGTGATTGTGATGGCAAGACGGTAACGGAACATGCCTTCGGTGCAGGCAAAGTCATCTGGGGTCAGTCCTTGGAATCCGTCCTGCAGCAACTGCATACCCCGGCAGATTTCACTTCCAGTGTAAAGTTGAACTGGATTCACCGGCAGGTGGATAATACCGAAGTTTACTTTGTGGCCAATGGACAGGCCGTGGCGACGGAGGCTAAATGTCATTTCCGGGTGACTGGGCTGCGCCCGGAATTGTGGGATCCGGAGACCGGCAAAATCTCGCCGTTGGCCATGTACGAAGACAGCGCCGCCGGCATTACCATTCCGCTGCGCCTGGAGGCGAGCGGTTCGGCCTTTGTGATTTTTCGGGCGCCGACAAAACCGTTCGACCCCGTCGTGAGCTTTACTCATGACGGCCGGCCTGTGGTGGCGCTGGGTGAGACTCCAGAAATCCTAGTTGAGAGCGCCACCTATGGCGTGCCTGGCGATGCAGCTCGCACCCGTGATGTACGCGCCAAGGTGCAGGCACTCGTGGCCCAAGGGGAGCTGGAGTTTCCGGTAAGTCTGCTGGCCCAAGGCGATGATCCGGCCTTTGGGATCGTAAAGACCCTGGCGCTCAAATACACCGTTGCCGGCCAGCCAGTCACTCTGGCGGCTCAGGATCTTGATCGGGTCGTTTTGGATTCGCCCCTGCTCTTCGCCCCTGAAGCTGGCGCGGTTTCGGGGTTGACCGGCGCCTACTTCGCAAATCCGGACTTAAACGGCCAGCCGGCCGTGGTCCGGGTGGATTCTGGAATTAACTTTGCGTGGAACAGCGGCTCCCCGGCGGCGGGGATCCCGGCCCACAACTGGTCGGCGCGCTGGACCGGCACTTTAACTGCGTTGAAATCCGGCGATTACACGTTTTGCCTCTATGCCGATGATGGCTGCCGGCTGTTTGTGGATGACCAAACCGTGATTGATCATTGGAGCCTGGACGGCGGCACCGAGCCGCATACCGGAAAGATCAACCTTGTGGCTGGCAAGAAATACCGCGTGCGTATGGAATACTTCCAGGGCCCGGGAGATGACAGCATCCACCTGAGTTGGCTGGTTCCGGCGCCAGTCCGGCCGGCCGAAATTCGGGAGGGCGCAGCCGGGAAGCTGGAACTCATCGCCGCCCAACCTGGGCATTATGAAATAACCCGCGCGAGCGGCCAGACGGCGGGCGTTGCGCTCAAAGCCATTCCCGCCGTCATGGAAATCACCGGGCCCTGGCGGGTGCAGTTCCCGCCGCATTGGGGCGCACCCGATGCAATCACTTTGGACACGCTCCACTCGCTGAGCACGTCCACGAATGACGGGGTGAAGTATTTCTCCGGCACGGCCACCTACACCAAGACTTTCGATTGGCAGCCTGAAATGGGGGCACAGTCCAATGCTCAGGAGATTTTGGATTTGGGTGAGGTGGAAGTGATGGCGCAGGTGTGGTTGAACGGTCATGCCTTGGGAACTTTGTGGAAGGCGCCATTCACCGTGGACGTCACCGGCTTGCTGCAACCCGGCCAAAATAGTTTGGAGATCCGAGTTGCTGACCTGTGGCCCAACCGCATGATCGGCGACTCCAGCCTGCCGGTGGAGAAGCGGTTCACCTGGAGTTCCTACGAGCCATTCACGCCCAACTCGCCACTGCCGGCCTCGGGGCTGCTTGGGCCGGTGATTTTGGCAAACCGTGAAAAGGTTATAATTCCTTAAACTTAAAAGTGGTTTCTATGCTGTAAGCTGCTTTTTATAAGTTTGTTACGATAGAAATGCCAGAAATTCCTGCCGCGAATTGTTACATTTGGCAATGCCTGAAAGATTATTGGCAGAATCACCGTAACGAAACGGGCAAACGCTCCGGATGTCGTGCTGCAAACGCGGGGGGCAGGCGCTTTGACGCTTCGGATAAATGGCCAAAGTTTTTGCCGCGCTTCAATTTATCCCCGGCTGGCCCGCAACTTGGGCTGATTCGGACTGCCTCTGCCTTTCCTCGCAGCGGAAGGTCCACGACGAAAATTCTTCCCGCCTGCTTCCGACGGTTTGTCCGGATTCTTTGACTATTCATGAAAGCGTAACACTGGCGTAACGGCGTCCTCATCAGCACCGCGTTCCGTAACCGGAGTCACCGACACTTAACTTGAGAAGGGTCGGACCGGTAATACGATGGCGGAGAATGAATCAAGGAGCCGCGCCAACCCGAAAAAAACGAAAATTCCCCCGCTTTTCCCGCCCCGACCCCACCTCCCGCAACTCCTGTGATTTGGCGCCGGGCCGAAATCCGCGTGCCGGATTCACCCTGATCGAACTGCTGGTGGTCATCGCCATCATCGCCATTTTGGCGGGGTTGCTGTTGCCCGCCCTGAGCAAGGCCAAGGAACGCGCCAAGGGCACCCAATGCCTCAACAACCTCCGCCAGATCGGCCTGGCCGGATTGACCTATTCCCAGGACAACCACGACTTCTATTTCAATGTCGGCGAGGGCATCATCCCCAACGACGGCCAGTGGACCGCCAACCCGCGCTCCGATGTGCTGCTGGCGCCGGACAATGGTTACGCCTACTGGGCCCTGGGCTACTACGATTACTACGGAAAAAACCGGACCCTCTTTCACTGTCCCATGTCCGTTCATCCCGATGAATGGCATGATGATGGCCGCTACTATCCTTCCGCCTACTGGGAAAACTCCACCTACGGGATGTGTCAGTATCTGTTGGTAGCCTTCGACAAGACCTTGGAGCCGGGCTACAAAAAAGTCACCTGGTATCAGGACCCCACCCACATGATTTTCTGCCAGGATTCGGCGGAGCAAAAGAATGAAGGCTCCGGCGACACCATCGGCCTGTTCCCCGGCGATTCGCAAATTCTGACGCAATGGATTGGCCAGCCACCGTACGGCGGTCTTTCCAGCCTCTACAACAGCTATCATTTCGACCAGGAATGGTATCGCCACAGCAAGGGCTGCCAGACCGCCTGGGTGGATGGCCACGCCTCCCGCATTCCGTTCACCGGTTTGAACGTCGGCATTGATTACCGGCACTACACCGGCATTCGGCCCCAGAATCCCGTCCGCAACTAAAATCCAAAACTCCTCAAACCTATGAAATCGACTCCCTATTCAAACTTGCTGCGTTTTGCATGCCCGGCATTGGGCTTTTTCATTTTGACGGCCGTGCTCATTGGTTGCGGCAAATCGGATGCTCCGCCCCAGGCGTTGAGCGCCGATCAACTCGTGCCGGCTTTGGAAAAAGCCTTTGCCATCGCCCAGCCCCCGCTCGCCCCACTGGTCCAGGCCACCACTGCCTCGTTGAAGGAGCAAAACTATCCCCACGCCTACAGTAGCCTGCAAAACCTGGCCGGCATGACCGGATTGACCCGGGAGCAGGGCCGGGTGCTCGCCAGCGAACTGCTTGCGGTCAACAGCCTGTTGCAAAATGCGCAAAGCCAGGGCGACCAACTCGCCACCCGGACGCTGCAATATTATCGCGCCACCAAATGAATTTCCCCGCCGGTTTGTCCCGCCGCCATGAAACATCCAGAACCCCGTAACCTCTGAACCAATGATCGCGAACCTGAAAACCAAACTAAGATTCTTCGCCGCGGCGTTCGTCGCCGCCGGCACGCTATCCACCCAGGCCCAGCCCGCGGGCCAGTGGGATTTTGACAACAGCAACCTGGTGGCCACCGTCGGCACCGACCTGAACTACGCCGATGGTGCGGGCGGCCTGACCGCCACCACCACGGAGTTTGGCGGCACCACCGCGCTGGGCATTTCTGATATCAATGGCACCAGCGCCATCGTGATGCATTTCCCTGCCGCCACCAACGGCATGGGATACACCATGCCCACCCCTTCAGCGAACGGCGGCGGTTCCACGGTCAATGCCTACTCGCTGATCCTGGATGTTTTTTATCCGAGTACCTCCGCCGGCAAAACCCGGCCGCTGATCCAGACCGAAGACGGCAGCCATCTGGGTTCCCAGCAGTTCTTCGTGGTGGATGGCGCCTCGGGCGGCGTGGGGCCGCTCGCCATCGGTTCGAGCGGCGTGAACGGGCCCTATGTGGGCAGTCTGGCGCCGAACACCTGGTACCGCCTGGCCATCGTGGTGACCGCGGGCGACAGCGTCCAGGTGTACACCAACGGCGTGGAAATGGGTTCCTTTTCCGGCGACGATGTTGACGGCTTCTTTGCGTTGAATCCGGACGCCACCGCGCTGCTGTTTGCCAGCACCACCGGTGAAACTGCCGCGGGTTACGTCAACAGCGTGCAACTGCAAAATGTGGCGCTGAATGCCGGCCAGATCGCCGCCCTGGGCGGGCCGGCTGCTACGGGCATCCCCACCACCATCCCGGCGGTGCCGCCGTTCCTCGCGGCGCGCAACCCCGGAGTCGGGCAGACCGGCGTGAGCGAGGAAGCCGCCATCAACGTCGTGCTGAACCAGGGCGACGCGCATGTGACCAGCGGGTCGGTGCAACTCTATCTGGATGGCGCCCCGGTGGGCTCGGTGGTGGAAGCGGCCCCGACCTTCACCGCCAGCTACACCGTGCCGCCGCGCCTGGATCCGTTGTCGAAGCACTCCCTCATGCTGACCTGGCATGACGACCTGGTGGGCAGCAACACCAACACCTGGACGTTCACCGTTAAAAACTACCAGGTCATCACGCTGCCTACGCCGTTCTTCTTCGAAAATTTTGATTCGCTCACCGAGAACGCCACGCCCGGCGTGGCTTTGCCCACCGGCTGGACGGTGCATGACCTGTCTGCCTCCGATACGCCCGGCTTTAATCTGGACGACCGGGATTCCGACTCTTACAAGGGCTGGATTCTCGTCAGCAGCAACCGCTTTGGCGCCTGGAATTCGGACCGCACCAACCTGCCCACCATCATTCTGAACGGCACCAAGGTCACCAGCCTCGCCAGCGGCAACCTGCTCTGGACCGAGTCCGACCAGCGCTGCGGCAGTTGCAACGGCCAGTTTGCCGACCTGTTCACCGCCCCGATTTCCTGCGCGGGCCGCTCCAATGTCTTCGTGGCGTTCAACAGCATCTATGAGCAAAACCAGGACAACATGGACTTCATGGAATATTCCGTGGACGGCGGGAACACCTGGCTGCCCGTGCTCTATTATTTCGATAATGATCCGGGTAACAGCGACATCGTGCTGACCAACGGCGTGCCGAATGTGCCCGCTACCTTTGCCCGGGTGGATACCGACCGCAACTGGTCGCCGGACACCGCCCCGGTTCACGGCACCAATTACGGATCCTATATCAGCGCGCCCGTTTCCAGCATCAAGCCCACAGACATCAACGGCCGCCTGAACGACGACACCTTTGACGGCAAGCGCATCGAAGTGGTGCGGCTCGCCGCGGCTGACGGCCAGGCCGACGTGCGGTTCCGGCTCAACGCCAACGGCACTTCTTCCTGGTTCTGGGGCATTGACAACTTCGGCCTGTACGAAATCACCACGCCGGTGTTCACCACCCAGCCGTCCGACCTGAGCATCGCGGCCGGCACCTCCGGCACAATGACCGTGGCGGTCACCAGTCCCTCTGCCGTGACCTATCAATGGCAGCACGCCGGCACCAACATCGCCAACAGCGGCCATTACTCGGGAACTGACACCGCCAGGCTCACCATCGCCACTGCGGATGCGGGCGACGCCGGTTCGTACCGCTGCAAGGTCACCAACTCCAGCGGCCCGGTGACTAGCAATCCGGCCACGCTCACTGTGGTGACCACGCCCACCATCACCACCCAGCCGGCTTCCGTGGTGGTGAGCGACGGCTACCCGGCCAGCTTTACGGGGGCGGCCTTTGGCGGAGTGCCCCTCACGCTGCAATGGTGGCACAATGGCGCGTCCGTCGGTTCCGGCACCAACCTGACCCTGACGGCCGCGCATGTCGCGGATGCCGGTGATTACACGCTGGTGGCCAACAACAGCTACGGCGCCGTCACCAGCATGGTAGCCCGGTTGACCGTGGTCACGGTGCCCGTCACCAACGACCTCGTCGCCCACCTGAAGTTTGACGGCGACTACACCGATGCCTCCGGGCGCGGCAACAACGGCACGCCGGTCCATGGTCCGGGCCTCGTGGCCGGCAAGCTGGGCCAGGCGCTGCAATTCACCACGTCCCGCGGCATTTTCCCGGACGTCACCAACTACGTCACCCTCAATTACCCGGCAGACCTGAAGTTTGCGGACAACGTGGACTTCTCCATCTCCCTCTGGGTCAACCTCACGAATCAGAGCGATGACCTGCCGCTGGTGGGCAACACCCAGTGGGACAGCAGCGGCAACCCCGGCTGGGGTATCTTCTGCCAGGGCGGGGGCAATTTCCGCATCAAGGCCACCAGCGGCTCCGGCGGTGGGGCCAACAAGACGGACGTGACTTATCAGAACGTCATCCGCGACGGCACCTGGCACCATCTCGTGGTGGTGTTCGAGCAGGGCAAGGCCATCTTTGTCTATCTCGACGGCCAGAAGCTGGCGCCGAAAATCTGGACCGCCACCGCCACCGGTTCGGTGGATACGGACACCGTCGGTTACACCCGCACCATCAACGTGCCGCCGAGCACGGATTTCACCGGCGACCTGGCGGTCAACATCGGCCAGGAAGGCACCGGCTGGTATAACGACAAGGACGGCGGCGCCATCACCAACGGCCTGATTGACGACGTGGGCATCTGGCGCCGCGCCCTGAGCGCGCAGGAGGCCGCGGCCATCTACACCGCCGGCCAGGGCGGTCATGACCTGAGCCTGGCGACACTGGCGGCCCCGCCCAGCACGCTGTCCTTCGCGATGGCTGGCAACAGCCTGAACATCACCTGGACCGGCAGCCCCACGGCCAAGCTCCAGCAGAGCCTGAGCCTTCATCCGGCCAACTGGCAGGATGTGCCCGGCACGCTGGGGGCCAGTTCGGCCACGGTGTCGCTGACCAACCAGGCGGCATTCTTCCGCCTGACGCAATAAGTCTGTCATCGAACCGGGCCCGGTAGGAAAAAACCGGGCCCGGTTTCTTCATTTGATTCATTTCCGGTGACTCCAAGCTCCATTTTTTCATGAACCGTTCTATGCGCAGGATTCTCATGTCAGCGCTGACTCTGGGCTGGCTCCTTGGTGCCGCCTCCGGATTTGCGGAAATCAAACATTTTGTGGTCATTGGAGTGGATGGCATGAGTCCCGACGGGATTCTGCACGCCAACACCCCCAACATGGAACGGCTCCGGCAGCACGGCGCCTGGACGTTTCACGCCCGCGCCGTCATGCCCACTTCCAGCAGCCCCAACTGGGCCTCCATGATCATGGGCGCCGGGCCGGAGCAGCATGGCGTCACTTCCAATGACTGGCAGCCGGACAAGTTCGACATTGCTCCGACAGTGAAGGGTCCCGGCGGCATGTTTCCCACCATCTACGGCGTGCTCCGGCAGCAGCGGCCCGATGCCATCATCGGGGTTTTTCACGATTGGGAGGGCTACGGGCGTTTATTTGAACGGGCCCTGGTGGACGTCGTTGAGAATCCGTCTGGCCCCACAAACACCGCGTTGCGCGCAGCGCAATTTATCAAGGACCGCCGGCCCACGTTTTGTTTTGTCCACCTGGACCATGTGGACCACGCGGGGCACACCATGGGCTGGGGCACGCCGGAGTATTATGCCGCCGTCGGAGTGGCTGACAAATTGATTGGGCAGATTTTGGACGCCGTAGATGCGGCGGGCCTCAAGGACGAAACCCTGGTGCTGGTGACCGCCGACCATGGCGGTCTGGGCAAGAAACACGGCGGCGCCACCATGGCGGAAATTGAAATCCCCTGGATCCTGTGCGGCCCGGGTGTTCGCCCCGGATACGAAATCCAAAGTCCCGTGAACACCTACGACACCGCGGCCACCATTGCGCGGGTCTTCGGGCTCAAACCCCCCGCCTGCTGGATTGCGCGTCCGGTTTCGGAAGCCTTTGAGAACCCGGCGCCGCAATGAACCCATCCACCGATATCACATTGCCGGCGCCGCAAGTGCTGCCGGGGGAGGCCTTGCCCGGAGCGGGCCGGGAAGTGGCGACCGTGTCGCACTCCCGGGCCAGCGTGCAACTGGCCTGCATCATCCTCGGCTACATTGGCGTGTACCTGTGCCGCAAGAATTTTGCCGTGGCCGTGCCGCTGTTGCAGGAGCATTTCCATGCCACCCGGGCCCAGGTGGGCGCCATTGACAGTGCCGCCACTCTGGCTTACGCGGCCGGCAAGCTGTTCTGGGGGCCGCTCATCATTGACCGCGTGGGCGGCAAGGTCTGTTTTTTCCTGACCTTGATTGGCGTGGCGTTGTTTGGCGGCCTGGCCATGTTTGCGGTGACGCTGCCCATGCTGGGGCTGCTGTACTCGGCCAACCGTTTCAGCGGCAGCGGCTCCTGGGGCAGCATGGTCAAGCTGGTGCCGGACTGGTTTTCGCCGCGGCACATGGCGCTGGCCATGGCCTTTCTCTCGCTCAGTTTTGTGTTTGGTGGTGTGTGTGCGCTGTTACTGGCCGGGCAGGTGGCGGCCTTCAGCGGCAACAGTTGGCGCGCGGTGATGGGTTTTCCCGCCGTAATTTTGCTGGGCATCACCGGCATCTGCTGGCTGGTGCTGTCCCGCGAAAAACGGCTGCCGCGCGACCCGGCGGAAGTCCGGGGGCAATGGCGGTTGGGGCGGATCTTGGAACTGCTGCGCCTGCCGCAATTCTGGATGGTTTGCTGCCTTTCCTTCATCCTCACCATCACCCGGGAAACCTTCAATGTGTGGACGGTGGACTTTTTGAAAACCGGGGTGACCGCCCATGTCTCCACCCAGTTGGCGGCGCTGCTCTCCACGCCGTTTGATGCCATGGGCGCGGTGGGCATCATCCTGCTGGGCTGGGTGCTCGACCGCCTCAGTCCCCGCCGGCGCAACTGGCTGCTCTTCGGCATCCTCACGGCGGTGGCCGGGTTGATTTTCATTCTGCCGGTGCTGGCCCGGATGCAAATGTGGCTGGTGGTGGCGGCCATCGGCCTGATTGGTTTTCTGTCGTACGGACCCTACAGCCTGCTGGCCGGCGTGCTGGCCGTGGAAATTCACGGCAAGGAATTCGTGGCCACCGTGGCCGGCCTGGTGGATGCGTCGGGCTACTTGGCCGGCATTCTCTCGGGTTACCTCTTTGGCCGGATCTTGGATCATGGCGGCTACCAGTTGGGCTTTCATTCGCTCGGGGTCACCACTTTGGCCGCGGCGGTGTTGTGTCTTGGCCTGTATCGGCGCCCGAAAAATTCTGTCGTCCCCACGCCTTCCGCATGAACCCGTCCATGCCTGCCACTCCCGACAAATTGCTATTCACGCCCGGCCCGCTGACCACCAGCCGCACCGTCAAGGAGGCGATGCTCCACGACGCGGGCTCGTGGCACTTTGAGTTCAACCAGCGCGTGCGCTGGATGCGCGACGAACTGCTGGCCATCGCCGATTTGTCGCGGGCCGAAGGCTGGGAGACCATTTTGCTTCAGGGCAGCGGCACTTACGGCGTGGAATCCGTGTTTGCCACCTGCGTGCCGCCCAACGGCAAGGTGTGCGTGCTGACCAACGGCGCCTATGGCGAGCGGATGGTGGCCATGCTCCGGCACCTGCAGATTCCACACGCGGTGCTCCGCGCGCCCGAGAATGAAACTCCCGACCTCGCGTTGCTGGACCGCATGCTCTCCACCGACCCAACCGTCACGCACGTGGCCGCGGTGCATTGCGAAACCACCACGGGCATTTTGAATCCGATTTACGAAATCGGGCAGGTGGTCAAGCGGCATTGCCTGCTCTTCATCGTGGATGCCATGAGCAGTTTCGGCGCGGTGCCGGTGGATTTTGAGGGCGGCGGCATAGATTTTTTAGTGTCGTCGGCGAACAAATGCCTGGAAGGCGTGCCCGGGTTCACGTTTGTCATTGCCCGGCGCGATGCCTTGCTGGCCAACGAGGGCAAGGAGCGGTCGCTCAGTCTCAACCTGATTGCCCAGTGGCGCGGCTTTGAAAAGACCGGTCAGTTCCGGTACACACCGCCCACGCACACGCTGCTGGCTTTTGAACAGGCCTTGCGGGAACTGGCGCAGGAGGGGGGCGTGGCCGCCCGCGGTGCCCGGTATCGCCGCAACCACGCCGTGCTGGTGGAAGGCCTGCGGCGGCTGGGCCTCCGGCCGTTTCTGCCTCCGGCCGTGCAAAGTTATATCATCACGGCATTTTATTGCCCGGCCGATCCGCGGTTTCAATTTCCCGAGTTTTACCATCGGCTCAGCGACCAGGGCTTTATCATTTATCCCGGCAAGCTGACCCATGCGGACACGTTCCGCATCGCCAACATCGGCCACCTGTTTGAACTCGACCTGCGGGCGCTGGTCATGGCCGTGGGGGAAAGCCTCGAAGAAATGGGTGTCCACCTGAAATCCGACCTTACTCATGAACTGCAACACTAATCCGACCCTGCACCCCCTGAACCATGCCAACGGCGAACTCGACAGTTTTCGTTCCGAGGGCGACCTGAACCTGTCGCCCCTGCGCCGCGCCTGGGCCGCCGAACACATCGGGCCGGAGGCCGCACAATTGCTGGAGGCCGATGCCGCGCATTTCCTGCATCAAACACTTTCCACGCCGTGCCTCAACGTGCTGCGCCGGGCCGAGGGCGCGTGGATTGAAGACGTGGAGGGCCGGCGGTATCTGGATTTTCACGGCAACTGCGCACACCAGGTCGGGTTTGCCCATCCCAAGGTGATCGCCGCGGTGAAACAGCAGCTCGACGAACTCTGCTTTTGTCCGCGCCGCTACACCTGCGAACCGGCCATCAAGCTGGCGGCCAAAATCATCGAGCTCGCCCCGGGCAACCTGAACCGCGTGTCGTTCACTCCCGGTGGCACCACAGCCGTCGGCATGGCGCTCAAATACGCGCGGGTGGCCACGGGCCGGTTCAAGTTTGTGTCACTGTGGGACTCGTTTCATGGCGCTTCGTTGGATGCCATTTCCGTGGGCGGCGAGGCGGCGTTTCGGCAGGGCATTGGGCCCCTGCTGCCCGGCTGCGAACATGTCCCGCCGCCGGAACCCATGCGCTGCCCCTTCCGCTGCGGCAAGACGTGCAACCTCACCTGTGCGGATTATCTGGAATACGTTTTGGAAAAGGAAGGCGACGTGGCGGCGGTCATCGCCGAGACCGTGCGCAACACGCCGTTCATTCCGCCGCCGGATTACTGGAAACGCATCCGCGCCGCGTGTGACCGCCACGGAACGCTGTTGATCCTGGATGAAATTCCCATCGGCCTGGGCCGGAGCGGGAAGCTGTTCGCATTTGAAAATTACGACATCATTCCGGACATGGTGACGTTAGGCAAAGGACTCGGCGGCGGTGTCTTCCCGCTGGCGGCCCTGGTGACGCGGGATTCGCTGGATGTGGCCGGGCACATGGCGCTGGGACATTATACCCACGAGAAAAACCCCGTGGCGTGCGCTGCCGCCCTCGCCACGCTGGAGGTCATTGAATCAGAGAAATTGCCGGAACGTGCCCGCGAACTGGGAACGTATGCGCTCCAAAAGATGCGCGAACTCGCGGAGCGGCATCCGCTGATTGCCGACGTGCGCGGTCTGGGATTGTTGCTGGGAATTGAACTCGGAAAAACCACGCTGGATGGCACGCGCCAGCCTGCGCTTGTTGAGGCCGAACGCGTCATGTATGAATCGCTCAAGCGCGGCCTGAATTTCAAGGTGACCATGGGCAACGTGCTCACCCTCACCCCGGCGCTGATCATTACCCGGGCCGAGCTGGACCAGGCCCTGGCCATTCTGGACGAGGTAATCGGATTGGTGGAGGCCAGTTTGTGAAGTTTCCTGAAAATTCACCGCGTCGCGGTTTCACCTTGATTGAACTGCTGGTGGTCATTGCCATCATCGCCATTCTGGCGGCGTTGCTGTTGCCGGCCCTGGCCCTGGCCAAGGAAAAGGCCAATCAGGTGACCTGTCTCAACAACCTGAAGCAATGGGGCGTGGCGATGACGATGTATGCGGATGACAACAACCAGTATTATCCCGCGCCGCGCGTGCTGGAATACGTCGCCACGGCGGATCATAATCCGGTGTGGACGGAAATGTACGCGCTGGCCACGGCGACTCCGGGGGCCGGGTTGGCCGGCTGGTTCAATGCGTTGCCGCCGTACGTGGCCCAGATTCCCCTGTGGAAATACGGCGCGAACAATCAAAGCAACAATGTTTTCTTTGCATCGCGTTCCATTTATCTCTGTCCCACCGCCAACGCCATGCCGCGGGATCCGGCCACGGATCCCGACCCGGCCGTGATGCCGACGTTCAACTATGGCATGAACCAGCGGATCAATTATCCGGCACAACCGGAAGCGCCGTTCAAAATTACCGCGGCGGTGCATCCCGCGGCGTTTGTTGTGTTTTCCGAACAACGGGTGCATGCCCGCGAAACCCCGTACTACGGCAATAACCCGGCGGACCTGAGCAGCACCTACAATTGCTACAACCGGTTTTCCGGCCGGCACCGGCAGGGCGGCAACATTGTGTTTGGAGATGGCCATTCTGCCTGGTTCAAATACAGTTATGTCTGCGCCCTCATTAACGGAAAGCTGTCCGACCCCGGGCAACCGGACATCGAGTGGGCCGCCAACGGGCAGCCAATCTGGTGAACCTGATTTAATATTGATGAAACTCTGCACGCATTTTTTGGTCGCGACTCTCGGCTTCGCTTCGTTTTTGCCGGCGCCGGCCCTGGCGCAGGAAGCGCACGATTCCCTGGACTGGTCGGAAGCGGTGGGCCGGACGGGCCCGGACCGGGTGGTGTTACCGGTCAACCAGGTCATCACGCCCGCGGGCAAACAAATTGAGCTGCACGGGCTGCGGCCGCAGGTGCTGGCGTTGAGCCCGGACGGAAAAATTTTGGTCACCTCCGGCAAAACCCGCGACCTGATCGTGATGGACCCGGTGCAAGGGAATATCATTCAAACCGTCGCGCTGCCCGATAATGGCCCGTTGATGGGCACGCCCGATGAGGTTTCCACGCACATCCTGAAGCCGGACAAGGACGACCAGGCCAGCTACACCGGGCTGGTGTTTTCTCCGGATGGCACCCGGTTGTATCTCTCCAACGTCAAAGGCAGCATCAAAGTGTTTGCCGTGGACGCGCAGCATCATCTGACCGGTCTGGGCGCCATCGCCCTGCCGGAAGCCGCCGCGCCGCGCCGCAAAGAGCCGATTCCTTCCGGCCTGGCAGTTTCCCCGGATGGCAAGCGGCTGTATGTGGTGGAAAGTTTGTCCAACCGGCTGTTGGAATATGCGCTCCCGGGAGGGAAGCTGCTGCGCTGCTTTGATGTCGGCGCCATTCCCTACACGGTCGTGCTCGCCGGACACAAGGCTTACGTGAGCAACTGGGCCGGGCGCCGGCCCGAAACCAACAGCCTGGTGGGCGCGGCAGGGCGGGGCACGGTGGTGCGGGTGGATGAACGGGGCGTGGCTAGCGAAGGCTCGGTTTCGGTCATTGACCTGGATACTGGAAAGAATGTCACGGAGATCCTGGCGGGATTGCATGCCAGCGCCTTGTTGGTGACGCCGAACGGCCGGTATGTCTGCGTGGCCAATGCGAACAGCGACACCATCAGCGTCATTGCCACGGCTTTCGACAAAGTGGTGGAGACCATTCCCGTCCGGTGGCAGGCCCAGGACCTGTTCGGTGCGTCACCCAATGCGCTGGCCATGGACGCTGCGGGAAAAACGCTTTACGTGTGCAATGGCACCCAAAACGCCGTGGCGGCCATTAAATTTCATCCCGGCAAATCGCGGTTGCTCGGCTTGTTCCCGGTGGGCCATGCCGGGAATTCCAAACTGATGGGTTTGATTCCCACCGGCTGGTTTCCGGGCGCGATTGTTTATGATGGCCCGCGCCGGAAGCTTTACGTCGCCAACATCAAGGGCAC
>DATJIU010000148.1:0-35938 GCA_035492855.1 Dongiaceae bacterium
TCCATAATGTGGGGCAGCAGCGTCTCGTCCGCATAACCATTTTCCAAAGCGACGAGGATTTTGCGATACATGCGCGGTTCAGTTTAGTGCCCCAGGCGCGTCAGCCAGGCGGTGATGTGAAAGTAATCTAGCAGATATTTCACGTTGAGAGAAACAATTATGGCCGCCGTCAGCCAGGCGAGCACTTTGATCCAGGCGGGACTGACGAATTCGCCCATCTTGCGGCGGTCGCTCGTAAACAGAATGAGCGGGATGACGGCAAAGGAAAGCTGCAGGCTCAAAATAACCTGGCTGAGGATGAGCAGTTTGGCCGTGCCGCTTTCGCCGTAAATAATGGTTACGATGACCGCCGGGATGATGGCCAACAACCGCGTGATCAGCCGGCGCAGCCACGGCCGCAACCGGAGGTTCAGGAAGCCTTCCATCACAATCTGACCCGCCAGTGTGCCGGTGAGGGTGGAGTTTTGGCCGGAGGCCAACAGGGCCACGGCAAACACCACGCCCGCCACGCCCACGCCGAGGGTGGGGGAGAGCAGCTTGTAGGCATCCTGGATCTCCGCCACCTTTGTCTGGCCGGTGCTGTGAAAAGCCGCGGCGGCCACGATGAGAATGGCCGCATTAATGAACAGGGCGAACATCAGCGCCAGGGTGGAATCCAGTGTGGCAAACCGGATGGCTTCGGCCTTGCCGGAGGCGCTTTGTTCGTATTTGCGGGTCTGGACGATGGAAGAGTGCAGGTAAAGATTGTGCGGCATGACTGTGGCGCCCAGGATGCCAATCGCCACGTAGAGCATCTCGGGATTTTGCAGAATCTGGCGTTGCGGCACAAATCCGCCCAGCACGGCGGCGAGGTCTGGACGCGAGAAGATGATTTCCATCAGAAAGCAGCCGCCAATCAGCAAGATCAGTGAGATCACCAGCGCTTCGATGTAACGGAAGCCGCGATTTTGCAGAAACATCACCACCAGCACGTCCAGCGCGGTGAGGCACACGCCCCAGACCAGCGGCAGGCCAAACAGCAGGTTCAGCGCAATGGCCGAACCGATGACTTCCGCGAGGTCGCACGCGCAGATGGCGATTTCACACAGCACCCACAGCAGCACCGCCACGGGCCGGGAGTAGTGGTCGCGGCAGGCCTGGGCGAGGTCGCGTCCCGTCACAATACCCAGCCGGGCGCTGAGGGATTGCAGGAGGATGGCCATCAGGTTGGACAACATGATGACGCTCAGGAGTGAATAGCCAAAGGCCGAGCCGCCGGCAAGGCTGGTGGCCCAGTTGCCGGGGTCCATGTAGCCGACGGCCACGAGGTAACCCGGCCCGGAAAACGCCAGCAGCTTGCGCCAGAAGCCGAGTGACTGCGGCACGGCGATGGAGCGATGAACCTCGGGCAGGCTGGACCTTTCGCCCGGCTGCCGCCATCCGGTTTCTGCTGTGGCTGACTCCTTTTTCTGTTTTATCATCTACAAAACAATGTAGCATTGGTTACATTTTTATGGGGTGAACGTCAATGATTATCTTTTCCCGGATTTTTGGGAGATTTCCGGGAGGCAACCGGAGCCGCCGGTTGGATTCTCAAGGGCCCGAATATTTTTTTGTGGTCGGCGTTGAATCCGGGGGAAATGTCGTTATGCTGGCAGCCGGCTGCCCGACTGCGATTTGTACCTGAAATTCAAACTATCATGAGCATCATTCCTGTCTCCCGGTTTTGCTTCAACTTGCGTTCCGTTCTGATGTCCGTCCTGGCAACGGGTGCGGTCACCGCCTTTGCCGCCGGTCCCCGGCCGGTGGACTATGCCAACCCATTGGTGGGCACGGCGCCGCTGGACAAGGAGGAACTGATCGGTAATGCGCCGCCGCCGGGCGAGGAGCTTTACACGGGATTCACTTCGCCGGGACCGGCCTGGCCGCATGGCAACGTCAACCTCAGCCCCATCAACAAGGACCTGGACGTGGCGGCGGGGAATCACGGCATCATTTATCCCTACACCTATCCGCGCCGGACCATGGTGGGATTTTCCAGCGTGATGTCCGGCCTCACCATCATGCCGCTGGTGGGCAACTGGACCGTGCCGCCGGATCGCAGTTACGCCTCGTGTTATGACAAGAAATCGGAAACCGCCGCACCGGGTTATTACTCCGTTTATTTTCCCGACCACCAGATCAAGGTGGAACTGACCACCACCGAACGCACCGGCCTGTATCAATTCACGTTTCCGCAAACGGACCAGGGTGTGATTCTGCTGGACCTGGGCCCCAACGACGGCAGCGTGGAAATTGTGGGCGACCACGAAGTGCGCGGCCAGTCGGGCCGGCGGGGCGGGCGCTGTTTCGTGGCGGAATTTTCCAAGCCGTTCAAGGGCTTCGGCACCTTCCGGCAAAATAATCCTGCGGTGGACGGCGTCCGCGTGCGCCGGGATGACTCCACCGACCCCGGTTCGCGCAAGGAAAGCGGCGGCTATGCCGGCGCCTACCTGGAATATGCCACCACGGCCGGGGAACCGGTGCTGGTTAAAATTGCCACGGGCCGCACTTACGAAGAAGCCAGTCAGCGGCTGGTCGAAGAGGATCCCGGCTGGGATTTTGCGGGTGTCCGGCAAAAGGTGGAGTCCGCCTGGGGCGAGTTGCTCAACCGGGTGGAAATTGAGGGTGGCACCGAACACGAGCGCGGGCTGTTTTACTCCACGCTGTATCACGCGCTGTCCACCCCGCACCTGGTCGTGAGGAAGGGCCAGCCGTTTCGCGGTTACGATGGTCACCCGGCCACGGCCGAATACAATCACTACAGCCCCATCGCGTTCTGGGACACCGGCCGCAATCAGATTGTGTTGCTCACGCTCCTGGAGCCGGAATTGAAGCTCGACATATTGCGCTCGGAACTGGACATGGCCAAGGCCTCCGGCTGGATGAACACCTCGTTCCACGGCGACAATGCGGTGTTCATGTATTTGGGCGATTGGGAGCGCGGGCTGCAATTTGATTGGGCGGCGGTTTATCCTTATCTCCGCAAAAACGCCATGGATCCGGCCGGCCCGCGGGGCTACCTGGCCGAGTATCTGCAAAAGGGCTGGATTCACGACATCGTGGTGAAACATCCCAGCCCGCCCTATGCCGATGGCAGCGCTGGTGTGGCCACGACTCTGGAATACAGTTGGGATGACCATGCCATGGCGCTGTTCGCCAAGAAACTGGGCAAGGAGGATGATTATAAAATGTTCCTCGCCCGGGCGCACAACTACACCAATGTGTACGATGGCGCCACCGGGTTCATGCGCGGCCGGAACGAGGATGGTTCGTGGATCACGCCGTTTGACCCGTATGAGCCGTACTACAATTTCATGATGAAGGAAGCCAGCGGCTGGCAAACCCTGTGGCTGGTGCCGCACGATGTGCAGGGATTGGTCAACCTGCTGGGCGGGCGTGAGCAATTTTGCGCCAAGCTCGATACCTTCTTCACCACGCCGTACCATCCGCAGGGCATTGCCCGCGACGTCACCGGCATGATTGGCCAATATTGCCAGGGCAACCAGCCCGACCAGCAGGCTCCGTATTACTATGATTGGGGCGGACAGCCGTGGAAAACCCAGAAGCTGGTGCGCGACATCCTGCGGCTCATGTACGGCAGCGATGCCTCCGGGTACGCCTTCCCCGGCATGGACGACCAGGGCTCCACGGCGTCGTGGTACGTGTTCAGCGCGTTGGGTTTTTATCCCGTGGATCCCTCGCGGCCGGATTACATCATCGGCAGCCCGATTTTCGACCGCGCCACCATCCACCTCGGCAACGGCAAGGATTTTGTCATCACCGCCAAAAACAATTCCGAACAAAATATGTACATCCAGTCGGCCACGCTCAACGGCCAACCGCTGAACAAACCGTGGTTCTCGCATGCGGATATCGTCAATGGGGGCACGTTGGAATTCGTCATGGGCCCGCAACCAAACCCGCAGTGGGGGAGTGCGCCCGACGCCGCGCCGCCCTCGATGACGACGGAGAACTGACGAGATATTTGAGCTTCCCGGACCGGAAATCGGCTCGCAACCCGGGAGGAAACCAGGACGGGTTGAAACGTGTCAGCCGGATGAGCCGCAATCCGGCCGGATAATTATGACCGCCACCAACAGTTGGTTTTACTGGGCGCTGGGTTCGGCGGGGTTCGCCGCACTGACCGCCATCTTTGCCAAGATCGGACTCAAAGGAGTGGATTCGGATTTGGCCACGCTCATCCGCACCTGCGTGATCTTCTTTGTGCTGGCCGCGTTTGTCTGGGCGGCGGGCAAATGGACGAATCCGTTCACGCTGTCCGGCAAGACGTGGCTGTTCCTGGTTTTGTCCGGTCTGGCCACGGGGGGATCGTGGGTGTGTTATTTCCGCGCTCTGCAACTCGGCGACGTGGCAAAAGTGGCGCCGGTGGACAAGCTCAGTCTGCTGCTCGCGGCGGTCCTGGCTGTCATCTTTCTGCACGAACGCCCCGCCGCCAAGGACTGGGTGGGCATCCTGCTCGTCGGTGCGGGTGTCGTGGTCCTGGGATTGAAGCGCTGATCGTCAACCTACGGTTGTGCTGGCGCGACCACGCGGTAGAACCTGCAATTGGTTGTCGGCTGGCTGAATGAAACGACCCGGTTGGTGGGCGCGGCGACGACATTCAGCACCGCTGTCCAGGTGACGGCATTGATATCTGACGCGGCCAGCAGACTGTAACTGTGATCGGCCGCCGCCGTGAAGCGCAACTCCAGCGTCGTATTTCCCGATGGCACCGCTTCCAATTGCAACCGGCTCGTCGCATCGTGCGGATCCGTTCCCGCCAGCCATTCGGCATAATTGCTGAAACCGTCACCATCGGGATCAGCAGTGCGGTCGGCCACATACGGATCGGTGTTATGTTGCCATTCCCAAACATCCGGCACTCCATCTCCATCAGCATCCACGGAAGTTTGCGGCGACAACGTCCCAGCGGTGGGCGCGGCGGTAAACCAGTTGGTGGGGTCGTTGGCATACGCGAGCAGCGTGGCGCGTTGTAACGAGAGCCCGGTGCCGGCGGCCCCGGCAGGCCAGGGGATGTCGGACTGGTAGGCCACCTTTTCCACCAACACATTGGCCACCGTGCCGGTGGGACTGTCCGGCGGCTCGGGGTACAGCAGTTCAATGGTCTCACCGGCATTGTCCAGATGCCCGGACCACGGACCGTACAAGGGCACATTGGTGGGCGGAGCGTAGGTGGATTGGAAACGGGCCAGGGCTGCGGCATTGGTGTTTGGATCAAAATCCACCACGAGCAGCCGGCCTCCCGGCGGCACCACCACATTGGCCGGGAATTGAAAGGTCACCGCGTTGGCCAACTGCCACGTGTTGCTGGGGTAACCCGCCGCCGACAACGCCACATTGGTGGCGGTGATGTTTTGCAGCTCGATAAATTCCGTATCGTAATCCGCATTCGTACCCAGGGCCGGCGGATCAAACATGATTTCCGTAATCACCAGGGGGCCGATGAGCGGTCGGGAATTGGCCGTGCCCAGGGTGGGTGTCAACTGGGCTACAAAATCTTCGTTGCCGATGCTGTTCACATACCGGCCAAAGCTGACTCCGGTGGCCGCGGCGCCAAATTCCGTGCCGTGGACGTAACCGGTGAGGTTGGTAGCGGCGTCACCGGCGAACAGATAGGCGGCATCGCCGGTGCTGCCCAGGCCGAAACCGGTGGGGCCGGTGCCGAATTCCGTCGCGGTGAAGACCTGATACCCGCCGGCGCCCAGGGTGATGCCGGCCGGAATGCGATACTTCTTGGGCGTGGCCGGATCGTCGCTGAGGAACCAGCCGCCCACATTCACCGCATTTGCGGTGGGATTGAACAGCTCAATGGCGTCCGCCTGTCCCGTCCCGGGATGGGACAGGATTTCATTGATGCGAATGGCCGCGGTGGTGCTGGCCGGATCATTCGTGCCCGGGGAACCGCCCGCAAACGTGCTGGCGCGATACGGCGGCACGCTGGCCGGATCCCACACCAGCGACCAGCCCATGCCATCGGCGGTCACCGGCCATGGCGGGGTGTCGTCGTACGTCAACTCCAGCACGGTGGCGCCGGCGGGCGTACTGATGCGCAAGGTTTCACCGCCATTGTCGAGTTTGCCCGTGTAAATGTCATTGACCGTCACGCCTGGATACCGCGCCTGCAAGGCGGCGGCGTTGCGCCCGAGCAGGAAAAATTGGCCCGCGCCCAGGGTGGTGCTGGCGGGGAACGTGTAAGTGATACCGGCGGTGAAAGTGAGTCCTGCGAGGTCCAGGGTATTGGTGCCGGTATTTTGCAGTTCCAAAAATTCCAGGTCGTCGCCGGTGTAACCTGCGGCGGCGGGCGGGTTGTACATGATTTCGGAGAACCGCAGGTCCGTGCGCAGTTGGGTGACCAGGTCCGCCGGACTGACGCTGAACTGGACCGGGTCCGACCAGTGGCTCCAACGCCCGGTGTTGTCGGCGAACCGCACCCGCACGCGATAGAGTTTGTTGGTTTGCACGTACACCCCGGGAATTGTGACCTGGCTGCTCCAATTGGTAACGGTGCCGGAAGTCCAGAGCGCATCCCATTCCATTGGGGGCAACGTGCGCGCATCGGCGGCGGGATGATTGGTGTCGTACACCTCGGCCAGCCGCCATTGCAGGGCGGCAAAGGTATTGTTGCCTTGGGGATCGGAGAAGGCGGTGCAGCCAAAGGACAGGGCGTTCAACGGATAGTTGGTCGGGCCGGTGTAGGCGACGCCGGGTTTCGCCGGAATGGCAGTATCCGCGGCGAGAGAATCCAGCCGCGTCACCCAGCCGCCGGTCGCCACAAATTGACGGTCAATCCACCACGGGTGATTGCCGCCAGTGAACATGAATTCCTTCAGGTCCTTCACATAGCCGGGCAGTCCGCCGCTGAGCGCGGGACTCACAAAGCCCGCCCCACTGGACAGCGACACATAGTTGCCGCCGGAGGCCGGGGCGTTGGACCACCGGGCGAGATCTGCCGGTACGAACTTTGCAATGCGCGCAGCGAAGGCGTCAATCGCCGGATTCAACTGATCCGGCTGGAACAGCAGATCGCGAACTTCGCGGACGGTGTTGCGATATTCGAGTTGCAGCTCCGGATGGCCGCCGCCTTGCAGGAAAATGCCGTTGTACACCAAATCCTGGCCGTTGTTCCAGCTGGGGCCCCAGGTGGAATCGGTGTCCCACGGCAGCACCCAGAACTGGCCCCAGTTGTCGTTGGTGGCCCCATAAGGCGGGGCAAAATACCACGCGGCGTTCTTGTTGGCGCTGGGCCAGAAATCATAATTGCGCACGCCTTCGCAGATGGCGTCGAAGGCGTACCACTCGGAGCAGTTCACGTGGGCGCGAATCCAATCGGTGGTTTGCGAACCCAGCAGGGCGTCCTGAATGCCCGCGCCGTCGCTGCCGTTGGTGACGGCCAGCGCCCCCTGGTACCGCTGTTGTTCCACCATGTCCTGGCCGGGATCCCAACTGCGCTGGGCGTTGATCAGCTTGTAGAGATTGCCCTTGGCTAGGTTGTGCGCCTCCAGAAAACGGCCGTCATATTCCTCCTGCAGCCAGTTGAGGCCCCAGAAATCACCGGTGTACTGGCCGGGGGCTTCCGCGCTGCCTTGGATGACCCGGAAATGGAAATACACCGTGCGCGGCGCGGGCACGCCCACTTCGTTCCACAGGAAATAATTGAGCGTCTCATTGAGGCTGAACGTCGGGGTCAGCCGGTTGCTGGAGCCCTTGCCCGTGGAGAGGTGCGACCATTTGTGCGGAAACAATTTGCCGTCCGCATCGCGCGCCGCGAAATAATTGCCGCGATTGAATTTGAACCGCCAGTTGCGCTTGCCGGGCTGGTAGCGTCCGTTTGCGCCATGCAGCCGGAACTGGATATGATCGTACACCACGCCGTCGTAAATCAGGGTGCCGGGCCAGTTGAAAACAAAGCGCGACGGATGGGCGAGGCCGTCGTTGCCAAACTGCGGCAGTTGGAAGGTGGGGGTATAAGCGGCGCATTGGGAGACGTCCTGCGACCGGGCCATCAGGAAATAGACCGGCAGGCTTTGCAGATCGGCGGCGCTGGTGCCCTGATAAGCCGGAATGCCATCATAAACAAAACACGCAAAGTTTAACGAGGGATCATCCTCGAAAGGCGCCCGGCGGGTGGCGCCGAGGGTATCGGTCACCTGAATGCGATAGCGCACCAGCACGCGGTTCGCTTGGGGCGGCAGCGTGACGGTGTAAATATCAGCGCCCGCCTGGGCATCACCGCTGGTGCCGGTGTCGGTCATGGCCACCGAAGTCCAGTTGGCCGGGTCTTCAAACGCGGGATTGTCCGTCGGTTCCAGATACGGATTTGCAATCAAGTCGCTTACCGCCACCGGGAGGGTGGCGGGAATGTATTTGCCCGGGGCCACGATCTGATATTGAAGCTCCACCCCGGCCACGCCTTCCGGGTCGGTGACCTTGGCGGTGATGACAATGGCATTGGTGCTGGTGGGAGATTGGGGCGTGTGATGGACCTGGCGGATGTTGGGCGCGGCGTTGGCGGCAAATACTCCATTGGTCTGTCCCGGGGTGGGGGGCATTTCGGAACGCCATGAACTGCCGAGCGTGTTATCCAGTCCCGGGTTGACCAAGGCCATGGACGCGCCCGCGCCGTCGGCCGCTACCGGCCAGGGGAATTCCGGCTGGTAATCCACTTCGTTTACCGTTTTGCCATTGGCGTCTTCCAGGGCCACGGTCTCGCCATCGCTGGACAAACTGCCGATCCACGGTCCGAGTGCGGTTGCCCCGTACCGCGATTGCAAGGTGGCCGGGTCTTCCGCCACCACCACGAAGCCGCCGGCGGCGATGACCGTGCCCGCCGGGAACGTGTAGCTCACGCCGCTCTTAAACCGCCAGCCCGAGAGGTCCACGGCGGCCGCGCCCGGATTGTAGAGTTCGATGAACTCCTCCGGCACGGTGTTGTCCTCCGGATTGTAATGAAGTTCATTGATGACCACCGTCTGGGCCAGGGTGGTGATGGCCAGGGTAAAAGTCTGTTCGCGCCACAAGCCGGCGCTGTCCGTGGCCCGCACCCGGATCGTAAACGTATCGCCCACATTGCCGGCAAACGTATCCCCCGCCAGCAATTGGTTCCCGGTGATGCCGAACCGGCTGTTATCGCCGAATCCGGGCACCAGCGTAAAGGTGTGGGTGTCCCCGGGGTTGATATCCACCGCGCGGAACGACGCCAGGAACGAGCCGGGCCGGGCGCTGGAACTGATATTCGTGGTGGTGATCAGCACTGCTGAGGGCGCGGTGGGGGCGAGCAATACCTGGATGGCCACGGTGGCGGCCGGCGAATCAAACTCGCCGTCATTGCAATGGTACGTGAACTGGTCAATGCCGGAAAAATCGGTGGCGGGCTGATAGCTCAAATGGGGCGGCGCGCCGGTGAGGGTGCCGTGCGCTGGCGAAATTTCCACCTGATAAGTCAGGTTGCTGCCCTGGGGGTCGGTGCCGGTGAGTGTGAGGGGAAGGGTGGTGTTCACCTGCCCGGTGACCGAGAGGCTGTTGGCCACCGGAATGCCCTGGTCCACCTCAACGGTGAGCGCTTGCGTTCGGAGCCCAAATGCATTGCTGGCTGTCAGAGTATAAGTGGTGTTGGTACGGGGCGACACCATCACGCTGCCCGCCGGGCCGCCCACCGCGCCCACGCCGGGCGCAATCGCCAGACTGGTGGCGTTGGTGGTGCTCCATGACAACGTCACCGGATGATCAATGAAGATTTGGTTGGTGCTGGCGGTGAACGACCAGATAAGCGGTGCGCGGGTGTCAATGTAGGTGCCGGTCAGTTCCGCGATGACGTTGGAAGCCGCCCCGGCGGTGAGGTTGGTGTCGTAGAACCGGATTTCCGCCAGGTCGCCCACAAAGCGCCGGTTGGCCCCGTCCTCGCCCGTATTGATGCCGCCCAGCGAGAAGCCCGCGTTATTGCGCGGTGCGGTGGCCGCGCCAGTGGTGCTGTCCACCCACTGATTGTCCACGTAAATCGTCAATGTGCCATCGCCCGCGGTCAGTACGGCGACGTGATAATTCGTATCCACCAACGAAGGCGTGCTCATGGCGTACAAGGTCAGGTCCGGATTGCCCACACCGAGGCCCAACTGGCCATAGGCGTTGATGACCGTGCCCCAGTCATCCGTTACGCCGCCCTGTTCGGCATCCACGATGCCGCTGTTTTGGTACCATTGCCACCCGTCATTGCCGGGCGCATCCGCGCGAAAGACGAAGACGATGGAGAAACGATCCAGCCCCGCCAGCGGGTTGTTTTCTGCCATTTGCAACCAGTCACGGTTGAAGCGCACCACAGGCTGGCCGGCGGGAGTGGCGTTGGGTTTGAACTGCGGCTGGTAACCCACGGCACCCGTGAGGGTGCGGCCGCCGGTACTGGTCCAACTGCCCACGCCATCGCCGTCATCCAGGCCGGAAAGGTCCGCCGCCCGCCAGGTATCCAGCAGGGTGGCGCGGGCACTGGTGATTCCCCCCGCCAGAACCAACAGGCCCAGGCCGAGTCGCAGCGTTGAAAAAAGTTGGCGGTGGATGGGACGGAAGATGAGGAGCAAACGCATACGGGCTTGATAACGCCAGACACTACTCCCCCCGCGCCCCGGCTTCTAGCCGGATTTTGCTTGAGGCCGGATCGCCCCAAACGGCCTGTCCACAGCGCAACGGACTGACCGACAACCGGGAGGTGTGTCAATGTGCCACGATATCGGGCCCGCGTCCTGTGGCATAAAGTGGCCTCATACCCCGGGGTTTTGCGGCGGAAGCCTTTCACCTCCGGTGGCAACGGCTTCACCGGGAAGTCAGGGCGTCGCGGCGCTCCATCCTCCGAATAATAGAGCGGTGCGCCGCCGATTTTGCCGTCTTGGTTTCCTGGTTTCTTGGTGGTTAGAGCATTTTGTTTTAACATTGATCGCGCTCAAAATCAGCGCAACAGGCTGAGAATCCAACAAATTAGGTGGGTTTTTTACCTCCAAAAATAGGGTTCACCATTAAACCACATGCTTTCCGGGAGCGTGATAGAATGCCCGGCGGTATGCAAAAAAGCGCAACCAGAGCCGGGCCGAGAAAAATGCAGAATGAAGAATGCAGAATGAAGAATTGGTTCGCCCCGGCTGGGGCTTGGCGGGAGGGGTTGGCCCAACCCACGGCTGGCGCCGTGGGCTACTCCCTTGCGCTGCTCCGCAGCTTTACGGGACGCGCGGACGCGCCGTCCGCACCCCGGAACACCGTGAAATCCGACCGAATCAAACCGGATCAAACCACTTTTATGGCCCGCTCTCGCACCACAACCGCATATTCATGTGGATTGGCCGCGGGGAGCGCGCTCGCCACGGGCGCTGTTTTCCGCGCCCTCGCGGAAAACCCGGAACGCCCCGAAATCGTCCCAACGCCGGGAAAGGTGTCCCGCGCAACTGCCGGCTGCGAGGGCGCAGTCGGCAACGCCCGGGGCGGGCGTGCTCCCCAACTCATTCCAGCCATCCGCGTATTCCGCACTCCGCACTCCGCAATGGGCCGATCCGACCGAATCAAACCGGATCAAACCTCTTTTATGGCGGTGGGACTATCCGCCGGAAACGGGTGGGGCGAGCGTCCTCGCGAGCCGGGCGGGACCAGGCCAAGGGCTTCCATTCCCGACAAGGACTCGGCACTTCCGGTCGCAGCCGGTCGCGGGGTGGTATTCGCTCCGAAATCCAAGCCGATCAAACCGGATCAAATCACTGTTTGGTTCCGGTCCTGGCGGGGGATGCCGCACTCCCCACTTTTGCTTCATTCGGCATTCTTCATTTTGCCTTGCCTCCCGGGAGTCGGGCGCTTGGTGGCCGTCTGCAAGGACCAAAATTACCAAACGAACCCAAATTTTTTGGAGCAATAATGATGCGAATTTACCTATGGTAAAACAACTTGTAGCAATTCCTGGCGCCAAACCAATTTGGGTTCGTTTGGCTCCGTTTGGCGGTTTGTTTGGCGGTGGGGGACTGGGTTCAGAAAGACTGGCTTCGGCTCGAAAGGGATTTGCCGCCATGCGGATGTACTTTTTAGGGTGGCGAATGGTTTTGACGGCGGGCGTGGCTTGCCGTAGCGTTACCTCTCTATTTTTCTATCATGATTGGGTTAATTAAAAAAATCTTTGGTTCCAAGAACGACCGGGAAGTTCGGAAGCTCCGCCCGGTGGTCGCCAAGATCAATGAACAGGAACAGGCGTTGCAAGGCCAGCCGGACGACGTGTTGCGCCAGAAAACGGCGGCCTGGAAGGCCGAGCTTTCCCAAATCACGGACAACGTGCAACTGGCCAAACGGCTGGATGAAATTTTGCCGGAGGCATTTGCGGTGGCCAAGAACGCCGCGCGCCGCCTCTGCGGCCAGGATATCATCGTGCGCGGGCATCCGCTGCGCTGGGAGATGGTGCCGTTTGACGTGCAATTGATCGGCGGCATTGGCCTGCATCGCGGGTTCATCGCGGAAATGGCCACGGGCGAAGGCAAGACCCTGGTGGCCACGCTGCCGGTGTTTCTCAATGCGCTCACCGGCCGGGGCGTCCATGTGGTGACGGTCAATGATTACCTGGCCGCGCGCGACAGCGAATGGATGGGCGCGGTGTACAAGTTTCTGGGACTGACCGTGGGCTGCATCCTGCATGACCAGTCGCCCGCCGTCCGCCGGCAGCAATACGCCTGCGACATCACCTACGGCACCAACGCGGAATTTGGTTTTGATTACCTGCGCGACAACGGCATGGCCATGCGCAAGGAAGACCAGGTGCAGCGCGGGCATTACTTCGCCATCGTGGACGAGGTGGACTCCATCCTCATTGACGAGGCGCGCACGCCGCTGATCATCAGCGGCCCGGCGGTGCATACCTTTGACGAGCAGTACGCCCAGTGGAAGCCGGCGGTGGAATCCGTCGTGCGCGCCCAGGAAAAGCTGTGTGCCCGCTTCCTCTCCGAGGCCGAGGCCCTGATCAAGAAGTTGCGGCCGGAAGGTGGTTCAAACCCGGAAAACCCCGATGCGTTGGAGCACGAGATCGGCCTGCTGCTGTACCGGGTGAAGCTCGGGCAGCCGCGAGCGGAAGGCCTGATGCGGGTTTTGGAAAACCCGGACAACCTGCAATTGATGAACCAGGCCGAGCTGCGCCTGCACGGCGACCAGTCCAAGAAGGAACTGTACGCCGAGAAGGAGGAGCTGTTCTTCGCCATTGACGAAAAGAGCCACGAGGCGGACCTCACGGAGAAAGGGCGCAGTTTCTTCAGCCCCAAGGATCCGGATGCCTTCATGTTGCCGGACCTGACCACCGCGTTGCACGAGGTGGATGCCGGGGCGGAGAAGGACGCGCGCAAGCGGCTGGAAGCCAAGGCCAAAATTCAGGCGGATTACGAGGCCAAGGCCCAGCGCATTCATTCCATTTCCCAGTTGCTCAAGGCCTACGCGCTGTACCAGAAGGATGTGCAGTACGTGGTGCAGGAAAACAAGGTGGTGATCGTGGATGAAAACACGGGCCGCCTCATGAGCGGCCGCCGCTGGAGCGATGGCCTGCACCAGGCCGTGGAGGCCAAGGAAGGCGTGGCCATCGAGCGCGAAACCCAGACGCTGGCCACCATCACGATTCAGAATTATTTCCGGCTGTACCTGAAGCTGGCAGGCATGACGGGCACGGCGGAAACCGAAGCCTCCGAGTTCTTCGACATCTACAAGCTCGGCGTGCTGGTCATTCCCACCAACCGCCCGGTGTTGCGCAAAGATGGCAACGACTCGGTGTACAAGACCAAGCGCGAGAAGTACGCCGCGGTGGTCAACGAAATCAAGCGGGTCCATACCGAAGGCCGGCCGATTCTCGTGGGCACCATTTCCGTGGAGGTCAGCGAACTGCTGTCCCGGCTGCTCAAGAAGGAAGGCATCATCCACTCCGTGCTGAACGCCAAGTATCACCAGCAGGAGGCGGAGATCGTGGCCCGCGCGGGCCAGCGCGGGGCGGTGACCATTGCCACCAACATGGCCGGCCGCGGCACGGACATCAAACTCGGGCCCGGCGTCCCGGAAATCGGCGGCCTGCATGTGCTGGCCACCGAACGGCATGAGGCGCGGCGCATTGACCGCCAGTTGCGCGGCCGTTGCGCGCGCCAGGGCGACCCCGGCAGCTCGCACTTTTTCATCGGGCTGGAAGACGATTTGATGCGCCTGTTCGGCTCGGACAAGATCGTCAAGTACATGGAAAAGATGGGGCTGGAGGAGGGGCAGGAACTCGAGCACCCGCTGCTCAACCGCTCCATCCAGCAGGCGCAGAAGCGCGTGGAACAGCACAATTTCCAGATCCGCAAGCGCACGCTGGAATACGACGACGTGATGAACAAGCAGCGTGAAGTCCTTTACGGATTCCGCAACGAAATCATCCACGGCGACGACGTGCGCGACCGGCTCATGGACGTCATGGAAGAAGTGGTCATCCAGAAGGTGGAGCAGTTCACCACGCCGGATCCCGACCAGAAGACCTGGAACGTGCGCGCTTTGGCCGACTGGGTGAACCTGAATTTCCCCATGGGCATGTCCGAGGAGGAAATCACGCAGGCGGCGGCGGCGGGCACGGAATCGCCCGTGGCCGGATCCGTGTTTGCCGGCCTGAGCCCCGCGCAGTTTGCGGTGTGCAATTTCATTTCCGACAACGTCCGGCGGACCTACGAGCTGAAGGTCAGCTTCGAGCAGCCGGAGGCCCTCAAGGAAGTGGAGCGTTACACCATTCTGAGCGCCATTGACAAGCTCTGGCAGGAACACCTGTATGAGATGGACAGCCTGCGATACAGCATCGGCTTGCGGGCGCACGGCCAGCGCGATCCGCTGATCGAGTACAAGGCCGAGGCGTACAAGATTTTCGATGAGCTGATGGTCAACATCAAGACGGAGATCTGCCACAACATCTTCCGCAGCGCGACCAGCCTGATGGCGTTTGAGAACTTCCTGAGCAACGTTAACAAGCAGACGCGGCATGATTCGTCCAGCGCGTTCGGCCAGCCCGGGCCGGCGGCGGACCAGTCCAAGCCCAGCGACATCGTGAGCGAGGCGGCGGACCAGCTCTCCAAAGAGAAGCCGCTGCCCAAGCGCACCGGCCCCAAGGTGGGACGCAACGATCCGTGTCCCTGCGGCAGCGGCAAGAAATACAAGAACTGCTGCGGGCGCTAGCGATGGGCCGGCGGGACGCCGGGCCCTTCATTGACATTGCGGTGGCGATTTGCAAAAATTGCCGCGTGGTCAACCGATTTTGCCATGCCCTGATGCTGGTGGTGCTGCTCACCGCCACGACCAGCATGCATTGGGGCGTGTTGCAATCCATCGCGTGGACCACGATGTTGGCCAACAATCTCCGCACGGGCAGCCTGGCCGAGGCCGTGCAGAAAACCTTCGATGGCCGGCATCCCTGTCCGCTGTGCCGGCAGATTGCCGCCGGCAAGCAATCGGAAAAGAAGACCGAGTTTGTCACCCCGCAGTTCCGGTTTGAATTTGTCAGCGAGGCGGCCCGCTTTGTGTTCGCCGCGCCGACCGCCTTCACGCTATCCGGCGACCGCGCCGAACGTGTGACCTCGCGTTCGCACGCTCCCCCCGTGCCGCCTCCCCGACCGGCCCTGGTCTGATCCCGCATCCGTAGTCGCAGGAACGCGTCCGTGAAGACGTGTTGCTGTGGTTTCCCAATTTAACCTGAATTCACGGAACCGCTGCCATTGCGGCAGCCATGGTCTCTTGAATTCAATGTCACCTCTGAAATGAAGTCAGGCGCCCTGGAGCGCGCGACTTTTTCCGGCGGTGGCCTGAACCAAAAAATTTCAACTCATAACGAAAACATAATGTACCAAAAAAATCCGTTTCCAATTCGGGTGGCAGCCGTGTTCCTTGCCGGTCTGCTTTGCCTTGCGTCCGGTGCCCGGGCGCAGACCAAGGTCACCCATTACAACGTCACAGGCATCTTCAAAGAATCCCGCGATACCGGCCATCAGGCCGTCATCCAGCATGAAGCCATTCCCGGTTACATGATGGCCATGACCATGCCGTTCACCGTGAAACATCCCGAGGAAATCAAGCCGCTGACTCCCGGCGATCAGATCACCTTTCGCCTGAATGTCACCGCTTCGGATGACTGGATTGACGAGATTCAAAAGACCGGCACGAACGTGCCGGCGGCGGCGGCTCCGCTGGCCGCAATGAAAATGCCGGAGATGTTTCAGGAACTCAAAATCGGCGACCTGCTGCCGGACGCCACCCTGACCAACCAGTCCGGTGGCGTCATCCATCTGAAAGACTTTCGCGGCCAGGCGCTGGGCTTCACGTTTTTCTTTACGCGTTGCCCGCTACCGACGTATTGCCCGCGGATGAACCAGAACCTGGAGGCGGTGCAGGCGGCGCTGCGCGAAAGCCCCGCCCACACCAACTGGCAGTTGCTTTCCATCTCGTTTGATCCGGAGTTCGACACGCCGCAGCACCTGGCGACTTACGCGCAAACCTACCACCCGGATCCCCAGCACTGGAATTTTGCCACCACCAGTCCGGCGGAGATTCAAAGGCTGGCGGCGGCGTTTGACCTGATGGTACTGCCCAACGGCGGCTCCATCACCCACAACCTGCGCACAGTGGTGGTGGATGCCTCGGGGCGGGTGCGGAAAATATTCACTGACAACGGATGGACGCCCGAGGAATTCACGGCGGCCATGAAACAGGCCATGGAGGTACGCCCGTGAAAACCCGGAGCGACAAATGGTTCTTTGGTCTGATTGCCGCATCCCTGGTGGGCGTGGCCATCGCCGTGGGCGCGGTGATGGTGGTCACTTCCGCGAAGGCCCGGGCGCCGTTGGCGCGGTTCCGGCAGTTGGAACCGTTCCAACTCACCGAGCGCAGCGGGCGTACCATTGAGGGCAAGGACCTCGCGGGCAAGATTGTGGTGGCGGACTTTTTCTTCGGCAGTTGCTCGGCGGAGTGCCAGATCCTGAACCAGCGCATGGCGGAGATTCAGGATCTGGCGGCCGGCGCGGACGATGTGCTGCTGGTGTCCATCACCGTGGATCCCAAGTCGGATACGCCCGAGGCTCTCACGCGGTATGCGGCGCAACTGGGAGCCTCGCCCACGCGCTGGCTGTTTCTGACGGGCAAAAAATCCGCCATCTATCCGTTCATTCAGCAAAGCTTTTTGCTGGCCGTGGCCGCGCCGGATACCACGACGCTCAACACGGCCTCCGGCGCTAGTTTCATTCATAGCGACAAGATTGCGCTGGTGGACCGGCACGGCGTGGTCCGCGCGTATTACGATGGCGTGGCGGCAACCACTCCGCGCGACGTGTGGCGTGACATCTGCAAGCTCCGCGCCGAACCTTAAATCTAATTTAATCAATCAAACCTGTTTCCATGAAAAAAGTCTTTCTTCCCACCATGGTTATCAGTGCTGTCGTTACGCAGGCCGGAGCCTGTGACTTCTGCGCCATCTATTCCGCCCAGGAGGCCCAGGGCGCCGGCAAGGGCTTCAGCGCTGGCGTGGCGGAACAGTTCACCCATTTCGGCACCATGCAGCAGGACGGCGCCGAGGTGGCGAATCCCGCCGACCAATGGCTCGACAGTTCCGTCACCCAACTCTTTGTCGGGTACAACTTCAACCGCAAGTTCGGGCTGCAATTCAACCTGCCGGTGATTGACCGCGAATTCCGGCGGCCAGACGGCTTTGCCATTGACCGCGGCTCCGTCTCCGGCAGCGGCGACGTGTCACTGACAGGCAATCTGGAACTCTGGCACCGGCAGACAGAACGCTATACCGTGCGGTTGACGGCGCTGGGCGGCATCAAACTGCCCACCGGCGACAGCTCGCGCATCGCGGAGGAATTCAGCGAGACCGAGGTGCCGGGCGCGCCGGCGAGCGGCATTCATGGGCATGACCTCACGCTGGGGAGCGGTTCGGTGGATGGCATTGTCGGTGGCGGTCTTTTCGTGCGCTGGCAGCGGCTGTTTGCCACGGCGAGTGTGCAATACAATATTCGCACCGAAGGGGATTATCACTACCAGTTTGCCAACGACGTCAGTTGGTCGGTGGCGCCTGGGGCATATCTTATTCTCGGTGAGGACCATACGCTGGCGTTGCAACTGGTGGTATCCGGCGAGGACAAGGGCATGGACACCTTCCAGGGCGAACTGGCGGAAGATACTGCCATGACGAGTATTTATCTTGGGCCGGAGTTGAGCTATACTTGGTCGGATCGGCTCAGTGTGCAGGCCGGGGTGGACCTGCCGGTGCTGCTGGACAACTCGGCGTTGCAGGCAGTGCCGGACTATCGCATCCATGCCGCCCTCACGTGGCGGTTTTGAGTGGATTTTGCGAAAGACTCACCCTGCCAACAAAATCATTGCGCCGGATGGCCCAATTATGGCTTCATTTGCATGCGCGCGATGGAACGTTGCTGCTTGCAAATCATATATTCAGGCCGGGTGCAAGGAGTGGGTTTTCGTTACTCCGCCAAAATGACGGCGCGAGGCTTTGACGTGACGGGCACGGTGCGCAACCTGCCGGACGGCACGGTGGAACTCGTGGCCGAAGGCGAAAAGGCCGAACTGGAAGCCTTCCGCGCGGCCATCCGGGAATCCGGCGTAGGCCCGATGATCCGGAACGAAGCCGTGAGCTGGCGGGCTGCCACGGGATTGCGCGGATTTGAGATAGTGGCCTGAAAGGGAATGGTTTGAATTAGAATGAAGTTTGCGATCATAGCGGATATTCACGGGAACTTGGAAGCTTTCCAAACGGTTTTGGAGGACATCCGGCAGCAAGAGTGCACGCACTACGCCTGCCTGGGCGATGTGGTGGGCTACAATGCCAACCCCAAGGAGTGCCTGGACATTGTGCGCCAGATGGACATGCCCTGCGTGAAGGGCAATCACGACGAATATTGCTCCTCGGAAGAAGCCCTCGAAGGCTTCAACCCGCATGCCGCCGCCGCCGTGGACTGGACCCGGCAGCAATTGACGGATGAAGACCGGCAGTGGTTGCGCGATCTCAAGTACATGCGCATGGTCACCAGCTTTACGATTGTCCACGCCACACTCGACGGCCCTCAGCGCTGGGGCTACGTGTTCGACAAACTGGGCGCGGCGGCCAGCTTCCCATATCAAACCACCCAGATGTGCTTCTTCGGCCACACGCACGTGCCGGTGGCCTTCATCCGCGACAGCGTGGTGCGGGGTGGCACCTACTCCAAGTTCAAGGTGGATCCGACCAAGAAATATTTCGTCAACGTGGGGGCGGTGGGGCAGCCGCGCGACGGCAACCCCAAGGCGGCGTATGTCGTGTACGACGTGGACGCCGGCACCATCGAACTGCGGCGGCTGGACTATGACATCGCCACCGCGCAAAAGAAAATCCGGGCGGCGGGGCTGCCCGAGCGGTTGGCGGAACGGCTGCAGTTTGGACGTTAAACGCCGATCCGGTCGCCGGTTGGACCCAACCACGGCCGCCCTTGAAAATCCTCATTCTCAAACCCAGCTCGCTTGGCGACGTGATTCAGGCGTTGCCGGTGCTGCGGTTGCTCAAACTGGCCCATCCCGCCAGTGAAATCCATTGGTGGATTGACTCCCGGCTGGCCGGCTTGCTGACCGGGGATCCGGACTTGGCGCAGGTCGTTCCCTTTGAACGCCATGGCTGGAACAAACCGGCCCGCTGGCGGCAGTTGGGCCGGGACATCCGCTGGCTGCGCGCACAGAAGTACGACCTCGTCATTGACCTGCAATGCCTTGCCCGCAGCGGCACCTTTGCCTGGCTGGCCAATGGCCAGTTTCTCGTGGGGCTGGACGAGCCGCGGGAGGGCGCACGCGGTTATTACGATCGCATAGTCCGCCGGCCTTCGTTCCATACGCATGCGGTGGACTGGTATCTCGGCGTGCTGCCGTTGCTGGGGGTGCCGGTGCACGGGAATTTTACCTGGCTGCCCGAGCGCGTGGCAGTAGCCCAGGGACTCCGGGACAAATGGCAGATGGATCGCAGCCGCTGGATTGTCTTGCAGCCCGGCGCCCGCTGGCTGAACAAACGCTGGCCGGTACAACATTTTGCGGCCCTCGTCACGCAACTGGCCCTCCGGCTGCCGGAGCACCGGTTCGCCATCCTGGGCGGCGGGGATGACCGCGAAATGGGCGAAACCATTGCCGCCGTCGCGCCCGCGCGGTGTTTGAATCTCGCCGGGCGGCTTTCCCTGCATGAGATGGTGGAATGGCTCCGGGCCAGCGAATTGATGGTCACCAACGACACCGGCCCCATGCACGTGGCGGCGGCACTGGGGAAACCAGTGGTGGCACTTTTTGGACCCACCGAGCCGCATCGGACCGGGCCTTACGGTCAGGTGGCGGAAGCCTTGCGCCAGCCATTATCCTGCGTTCCCTGTCTCAAAGCCACCTGCCACCATGTACCCCGGATGGAATGCCTGGAAACCATCACGCCGGCCCGGGTGGCGGCAGAAGTTTTGCGCCGGCTGGGCGGGAAAGGTTGACCTTGCCCCCGCGCCAAAGCGGGTTACATTGCCACCATGAAAATCATCGGCTTCGGACTGGGTCTTGTCCTGTTGTCCTCCTTGCCCCTGGCGGCCCAGGTCACCGTCGAGGTCCGGCCGGAGCAGGAGCAGTATCTGGCCGGCGAAAAGCTTGATGTGGCCGTGCGCATCACCAACCTTTCCGGCCAGACCCTGCACCTGGGGGCCGACAACAAATGGCTGCAACTCGGGGTGGAATCGCGCGACAGCTACATCGTCCAACAACTCGGCGAAGTGCCGGTGGCTGGCGAGTTTGATCTTCCGTCTTCCAAGGTGGCCATCAAGCATCTGAACCTGCAACCCTACTTCAACCTCACGCGTCCCGCCAATTACACCATCAGCGCCACCGTGCATATCGCCCAATGGGGGCAGGATTTTGGCAGCGCCCCGGCCAGTTTCAACATCATCAATGGCGCCAAGATTTGGGAACGGGAATTTGGCGTGCCCACGGCGGATGGCAGCCCCGAAGTGCGCAAGTATGCCTTGCTGCAGGCGAATTATCTGCGGGAATTGATGCTTTATGTGCGGGTGACGGATTCCGACGGAGTCAAAATTTTTGGGGTGCAGGCCATCGGGCCCCTTGTCTCGTTCAGCGAACCCGAGGCCCAGCTGGATGAGATGAACAACCTGCACGTGCTCTGGCAGATCAGCGCCCGGGGCTCGGCCTACCGGGTGATCAGCCCGGATTGCAAGGTGTTGGTGCGTCAGGCATATCAAAACACCGACACCCGGGTGCAATTGCAGAAGCTGGCCGATGGCCGGATTGTCGTCGCGGGCGGCCAGCGGTATTCCGCCTCCGATGATCTTGACCTGCGGACTCCGCCGCCACCGCTGCCGCCGCCGCAGACCAATGCTCCGGCGGCCCCGTTGAAACCTTGAATTACTCCGTGAGGTCGGCGGCGGTTTGCAGCCGGGTTTCGAGGGCTTTCACAATTGGCAGGGCGCGGGACACTGCATTCTCCTCGGTCTGGCCGAAGAAGGAATCCATCACCACTTCCACGGCACCAATAATGTCCCCGTTGCGGTCGCGCATGGGTTGCACCACGGTCACCTTGCCCCGGCCCTTGTGGAAATAACCGGCTTGATGTGTATAGGCATCGGCATGCACGGTTTGGCCGGCCGTGCCAATTTCTTTGGCGTCCTTGCTCGCCACTGCGGTGAGGGTGGTGGCATCGCCGGGGGTCTTGGGGGCGTAAATCTTGAGGTCCACCACCCGCGGATACAACTGGAGTACTTCCTGCAGGGCGGCCTGGGCCGGCGGCACCCGCGGCGTGTAGGTGAGGCGCAGGTCCGTGAAATAGCTGACTGAGTCCGACTTTGTCCAAAACCCAATCTTGCCGCTGTTGAACGAATTATCCGTCAGCATGGGGATGGTGTTGGTGCCGTCAAAGGAACAGAAGATGTGGTTGCCGGTGCAGCGTACCTGGATGTCATGCCAGCCGGGGGTCACGGCCACGTCCGGCCCGATGGGCGCGGTGCGGATGCCGTTCACAAATTTGTAAAACCGGAAGTTGTGGCCCAGCCCGCTGACGCGGACGACGTAGTAGTTCGTCTCGTTTTGGATCCGGAAGGCGATGCCCGCCATCTGCTCCTTTTGTCCCGACACCAGTTTCACGCGCGCATTCAGGGTGAAATCGCCGTACACATCATTGGTGGCAATGAGCAGGGGAAAGTGCTCGTCCGTGGGATCCTGGGCCACCTGGGCCGCCACGGCATGAGTGGCGGTTTGCGTGGCGTTGGGGGTCAGCGTTTGAAACGGCGAAGGCACGACATCCGAAACGACCTGCCACGTGCCGGGTTCGCCCTGGCCGGTCACCGTGCTCGCAAATCCCGCCGGGACCTGATGGGGCGGGGTGGCGCTGAAATCATAGCTCCGTTCCGCCGCCCGCCCGGCCACCGTCCCGGCCAACAGGGCCAGGCCACACAAAAAAATTCGCATGCGGCAAGGCTAACAAAGAAAAACCGGGCGACAAGTGTTTGTCGCCCGGGATGCGGTGGCGGGGATTTCCGCCGGAATTATTTCTCGTAAATCATCTCCGCCACAGACTGGCCGGCGGGAATGAACGGCAGCACGTGCTCGCTGTACGGCGTGACGACATCGAGCAGGTACGGCTCATTGGCGTCGAGCATCCGTTGCAACGCGGCACGGAGGTCGCGTTTGAAGATGACGCGTTCCGCGGGCACGTTGAAGCTGTGCGCCATGGCGATGTAGTCCGGGTAAATCTGTTTCCGGTTCAAGGGGTCGCCGAGGTACGTATGGCCGCGGTTGCCGCCGAAAAACCGGTCTTCCCATTGCATCACCATGCCGAGGTGCTGGTTGTTGAGGATGATGACCTTGGCCGCGATTTTCTCAATGTGCGCGGTGGCGAGTTCCTGCACGTTCATGAGGAAGGCGCCGTCGCCGTCAATGTCAATGACCTGCTTGTCCGGGCACGCCACCTTGGCACCGATGGCGGCGGGATAGCCGAAGCCCATCGCGCCGAGGCCGGCGCTGGTAAGGAACTGCCGGGCAAACCGGTACTGGTAATACTGGCCGGCCCACATCTGATGCTGGCCCACGCCCGTGGTGATGATGGCCTCGCCGCGCGTCAGTTCATTGAGGAGTTCGACGACGTACTGCGGCAGGATGACCTGGTCAATTTCGCCGCCCATGAAATCCTTCACGTGTTGCGACTTGAGCACTTCGTCGGTGATGCGGTAACGCAGCGGTGCGCGGGTCTTCCACTCGGCAACCTGCTTCTGCCACGCGGTGAACTGCTTCTTGATGGCGCGTTCGCGGATCATCCGGTTCAACCGGCGCAACGCGTACTTGATGTCGCTGACAATGGGCAGGTGCGCGGGCTTGTTCTTGTTCAGCTCGGAGGCATCAATGTCGATATGGACAATGGTGCCGGTCTCGCAAAATTTCTCCACCTTGCCGGTCACGCGGTCATCAAACCGCACGCCGAAGGCCAGGAGCAGGTCCGCGCCGGGGATGATTTTCTTGGGCGTGTCGGTGGGCGATTTCTTGGCTTCGTATTCGCCATTCACCGCCCAGTTGGCGTAGGGCGTGCCGTGCATGCCGAGCCACTTGAGCGAGAGCGGATGCGTTTCCGGAAAGGCGCCGCAGCCCATGATGGTGGTCGTCACCGGAATCTGGGTGAGTTCCACAAATTCCCGCAAGTCCTCGCTCGCGTTGCTGCTGATGATGCCGCCGCCGCAGTACAACACCGGGCGCTCGGATTTCTCAATGAGCCCGATGATTTCGTTAAGTTCCAGATCGCTGGCGTGCGGCTCGGGATTGTAGCCGGGGAGGCTGATTGTCTTGGGAAACACCGGCTGGGCGCGCCCGAGCTGGATGTTTTTGGGAATGTCAATCAACACCGGGCCGGGCCGGCCCGTGACTGCCACGTGAAACGCTTCTTTCACGATGCGCGGGATGTCATTGATGTCCGTGATGAGATAGCTGTGCTTCACAATCGGCAGGGTCATGCCGAAAATGTCGGTTTCCTGGAAGGCGCCCTTGCCGATCATCGCCTGCGGCACCTGGCCGGTGATGGCCACCATGGGAATGGAATCCATGTAGGCGTCGGCGATGCCGGTGATGAGATTGGTGGCCCCCGGGCCGCTGGTGGCCATGCACACGCCCACCTTGCCGGTAGCGCGGGCGTAGCCTTCGGCGGCAAACGCGCCGCCCTGCTCATGCCGGGGGAGAATGGTCCGGATCTTCTTGGACCGGGTCAGGGCCTGATGAATGACCATGCTGGCGCCGCCGGGATAGGCAAAAATGGTGTCCACGCCCTCGCGCTCCAGGCAGGCCACAAGAATGTCGCTGCCTTCCATGGTGCGGCCGATCTCGGCCCGTTCGCGGGGGGCCGCCGGCTTGGCGGACCTGGGTTTGGTCATTTCACTGGTTTTGCTCATACTTTGTTATGTTGGGGCCGCCAGCCGCGGGCAAGAAAAAAACCCACGACTTGGTAGCCGTGGGTTTTTGTCGAAATTATCCTTAAGCGCGACAAGAACCTGCGGCGTCGTTAGCTACGACTACCAGCAGCAGGTTTACTTGCAGCAGATTCAACATGTTGGAGGGAAAGTAATGTGGCTCATGCTGAAGGTCAAGCCGGTTTTCCAAGAAATTCCGCCGCAGGCCGGGGTCAGTGGGTCTGGCAGCCAAATTTCGTCAGCAGAACGAGATAGCCCAGCACGCCGGCCACCAGCAGCCACAGGCTGCCCTTGATGGCCATCAGAATCCCCGCCGCGAGAATCAGGGCCATCACCAGATAGGTCGCAATGCTCAAAACAAATTTCATGGCGCGCAGCTTACGCAATTCGCCGAATTCATCAAGGCTTCTTCTTGTCTGGATAATCCCGGCGCCACCTGCCAAAATGTCCTCCCATGAAAATTGCCATTGGTTCGGACCACGCCGGGTTTGCCTACAAGGAAAAGATCCGCGCCTTATTGCAGGAACTGGGGCACGAGGTGCGCGACTTCGGCACGTATTCCGAGGCCGCCTGTGATTACCCGCTGTTCATCCGTCCGGTGGCCGAGGCTGTGGCCCGCGGTGAATCCGAACGTGGCATTGTCTTGGGCGGTTCGGGCAACGGCGAGGCCATGGCGGCCAACCGCGTGCGCGGCGTGCGCTGCGCCCTATGCTGGAATGTGGAAACCGCCCGGCTCGGTCGCGAACACAACAACGCCAATGTCATCTCCCTCGGCCAGCGCATGATGCCGCTGGAAACCGCGCTGGAAATCGTCCGGGTCTGGCTGGACACCCCGTTTGCCGGCGGCCGGCATCAACGTCGGATTGAGCTGCTGGACGCGCCGTAAACCCGAAGTTCTTTCGGGCCAGCCGTCCTTAACCGGTTCATAAACCGGGATGTTGCCTGCCCCCTGGTACGCACACCCAATTGACGTGTCCCCGCGCCGGGCATACGCTGGAGGCATGAGTGATTTGTTGAATTCCTTGGTGGAACTGATTCGCCGCACCTCGGCTGAGATTCCCGAAGACGTCCACAAGGTCATCCTGGCGTCGCTGGAAAACGAAAAGAAGGAATCCCTGGCCGCAAATGCTTTCAAGATCATTGACCAGAACATCGCCCTGGCCAAAACCAAGTCCCAGCCTATCTGCCAGGACACCGGCAGCATCCTGTTCTACGTGGACTGCCCCGTGGGTTACGACCAGATCGAGTTTGCCGATGTGGCCCGCGAAGCCGTGGTGACCGCCACCAAGAAAGGTTACCTGCGGCAGAACTCGGTGGATTCCCTCACGGGCAAGAACGACGGCACCAATGTGGGGCCGGGCGCGCCGGCATTTCATTTTCACCAGCACCGTTCCCCGGAAATCACGGTCAAGCTCGTGCTCAAGGGCGGTGGCTGCGAAAACGTGGGCGCGCAATACTCGCTGCCGGCCGAGAAACTCAAGGCCAACCGCGACCTCGACGGCTGCCGCAAGGCCATCCTTGATGCCGTGCTGCAGGCGCAGGGCAAAGGCTGCGGTCCGGGCGTGCTGGGCGTGTGCATCGGCGGCGACCGCGCCACCGGCTACGAACTTTCCAAGACCCAGCTGCTCCGTAAGTTGGACGACCGCAACCCCGAGCCCAAGCTCGACGCGTTGGAGCAGGACATTTTGAAAACCGCCAACGAACTGGGCATCGGCCCGATGGGTTTCGGCGGCAAGACCACGTTGCTGGGCGTGAAGATTTGCGCGGCCAACCGCGTGCCGGCGTCGTACTTCGTCAGCGTGAGCTACATGTGCTGGGCGTTTCGCCGGCAGGGCGTGACGCTGGAGGCGGGCGGCAAAATCGGGAAGTGGCTGTATTGAACCGCGTCTAACCTATAATTCATACTACCATGATCAAATTATCCTTTCCCTTTACTGAAACCAAAATGCGCGCCTTGAAGGTCGGCGACGAGGTGCTCATTTCCGGCGTGGTGTTCACCGGGCGCGATGCGGTTCACAAATATTTGCACGAGGGCGGCAAGTTGCCGGCCGGCGTGAGTTTCCAGGACGGCATCATTTATCATTGCGGGCCGGTGATGATGTTGCAGCCGGACGGCAGCTACAAATGCACCGCCGCCGGGCCCACCACCTCCATCCGCGAAGAGCCTTACCAATGGCAGATCATCCGCGACCACGGGGTGCGCGGGGTCATCGGCAAGGGCGGCATGGGTGACCGCACGCTCGCGGCCTGCAAGGAATATGGCTGCGTGTACCTGCACGGCATCGGCGGCGCGGCCCAGGTGCTGGCGGAATGTGTAAAGAAAGTGCGCAACGTTTATTTCAAGGAAGAGTTCGGCTCGCCCGAGGCCATTTGGGAACTCGAAGTGGTGGATTTCCCGGCGGTGGTGACCATTGATGCGCACGGCAATTCACTGCACAAAGAAGTCTTCGCTGCGAGCCAGGCTGAACTGGCCAAGCACCTATAAGCGCCGGCAGATTTACCGGGGCGTCGTTGCTGCAATTGGAGTTTCCACGCAATGCAACGCGCGCGCGAGGTTTTCCAGGTGCCGGTCCAGCCGGTAGTGCGCCAGAAAATGGGCGCGCAGCGGGGTGAAGCAATCCTCCTGCGCCGCCGCCAGCAGGGCAGTGGCCACCTGTTCCGGCGACTGGATGTCCGCCAGATGGGGATAGCCGGGGGGGACGATTTCCGGCAGCGACCGCCACCGCGTGGTGACCAGCGGCAATCCGAATGCCATCGCCTCAAGTAGCGTCACCGGCTGGTTTTCGTTAGCGTAATAGGTGGGAAAGCAAAGCAGGTCGGCTTCCTGCCACGCCCGGGTTTTGGCGGCGCCGGAGACAAACCCGAGCAGTTGAATGGCGTCAGCGGCCTCGGGTTGGGCGAGGATTTTGTCAAATTCCGCTTTGGCTTCCGCTGTGGGAAAAGTGCCGGCCACCCACAGCCGGAAGCGGAGCGGTTGGTTTTGCGCCTGGAGCGTCTGGTTGGCGCGCAGCACTCCCGCAGCGGCATCGAACACCCCTTTGTCCCGGCTGCACAGCGCGAGAAACAGCACGTTGATAACTTCCGGTTCCTTTCCAGCCGCCCGGATATCCGCGGCGCCGGGCGTTTGGCCGGAGGCTAATTGGGTGCGGACCCGCTGCCGGGCCTGGCGCCGGGGCAGGAGCTCGCGTTCAAATTGCGGGCAGGGATCCGGGATGCCGTTGCTGACAACTTCGGTGGCACGCGGCGCAAATTTATCCGCATCGTGGCGGTTGTATTCCGAGAGCACCAGATGCAGGGCGGCGCGATTCAGCAGTGCATGGGTGAGGGGCCGCAATTTCTTCTGGTCCCCCGCTGCCAGCCATTCCCCCAGGCCGGCGGCGTGCCAGTGAAAAATGCGCCGCGGGAAAAACGGGCGGCACAGCAGCATCACCAGCCAGTCGCGATAGAGCGCGGAGCGTTTGCCAGGGGCGGGGACATAATAGAAATTTTTGACTCCATACCGGAACCGGCACCAGATGGCTTGCCCGCAATAGCCGAGCAGCCGGAAAATTTTGCTGGGCTGGAAGCCGCCAATCTCGGCCAGACTTTGGGACAGTTGGGCGTTGACATGGTAGCACTGGATATCGTGTGGCGTTCCGGTTGCGGCCGGTTGTTGGCGCCGGTGGTCTCCGCCAAAACCTTCGAGCATCAGTTGCACCATGTAGCTCTGGCCATGATGCGGCGGCGGGGTATGGGCAAAAACCAGCAGTTTCACACGAATGGTTTGGACGAACGGGGTTAAGTAAAAACGGTTTGCGCGGCTGGCGTCAACCTTCAATGCCGCCCAACCGCCCGGGAAACGGGGAGGGGCGCCGCGGAAACGGCTTGCCGGGCGGGTTTTGCCGCCGCCCACCACTCCGGAAGTTTGTCCGGACAGGCCAGATTACCAAAGAAACCGCTTGCTTCGCGTCCACCTGCCACCTATAGTGCGCGCTCTTTTGAGAAGAAATTGAATTTATGAGACGCCCCAAAGGTATCAAAACCAAGAAGTCGGTGGCCAAGCGGTTCAAGATTACCGCCACGGGCAAAGTGATGCGCAGTCATGCCGGTCGGCGGCACTTGTTGGCTGGCAAAAGCCCGAAACGCCGCCGCAGACTCGGTTCTGCTGCAGTGACTGACAAAACCGACGAATACCGTATCAAGCAAAGCCTTCCGTTCAGCCGCTGATCGGTGGCTCCCAACCTCAACCATTTAACGAATCATGCGAGTTACCAACGCCCCCGCTTCCCGCGAACGCCGCAAACGAACCGTAAGAGCCGCCAAAGGCTTCCGGATGCGCCGTTCCAAACTGTACCGTTACGCCGCCGATGCCTTGGACCACGGCCGGCAATATGCCTTCCGCGACCGCAAGACCAAGAAGCGCAATTACCGCGCGCTCTGGCAGGTCCGCATCAATGCCGCCGCCCGCGCGGCCGGCATTACCTACAGCCGCCTGATTGAAGGCTTGAAAGCTGCCAAGTGCGAACTTGACCGCAAGATCATTGCTGACATTGCCGCGACGGACAACGCCGCGTTTGTGGAATTGGTGAAGCTGGCGCAGGGCGCGTTGAAGACCAAGGCCGCCAAAGCCTGATAGATAATTTGCCCCATACCGGCAGCCCTTGCGGCTGCCGGTTTTTTTATGTCCCAATGAGATTGGCAGGCGGGGTGGCGGCCAGGACTTCGACAATGGCGCGGATGATGGCGTTGCCATCCAGGGGTTTTTCCACCAGTTTGCGGATATTGGTCTGCCCGGCAATTTCCGTGTTGTTCAACAGATTGCTCCCAAAACCTGTGGCGACAATGACCGGCAGATCGGGGCGCACCTTGTAGATTTCGCGGGCCAGGTCCACCCCGTCCAGACCCGGCATGGTGAGGTCGGTGAGCACCAGGTGAAACGTGTCGGGCCGGGCAAGAAAATCTTCCCGCGCGGCCAGGGGATCGGTGTGGGCTGTCACGTGATAGCCGCGCCGGGTCAGCAGTTGTTTGAGCACGCTGATGATGCCTCGCTCGTCGTCCACGATCAACAGGTGTTCTCCGTGGGCGCGGATCGCGACGGGGGGCAGGGCGCCGCGAGTGGTGAGGGGCGCCGTCTGGGCGGGCAACAGGACTTCAAATTTGGCGCCCTCTCCCGGCCGGCTTTCCACCAGGATGAAGCCGTTGTGGTTTTTTACAATGCCGTGGACCACGGCCAGCCCCAGGCCGGTACCCTGGCCGGTCTCCTTGGTGGTGAAGAACGGATCGAAGATGCGCTGTTGCACTTCCGCCGTCATGCCGCAACCGGTGTCGGTCACAGCCAGGCGCACATACAAACCGGGGAGCAACTCGGCATAGCCGGGAGTGGTGCGGTCCACCGTCACTTCATCCAGGCTGACCGTGAGCCGGCCCTGGCGGTCGGCCATGGCTTGCGTGGCGTTGACGCAAAGATTCATGACCACCTGGTGCATCTGGGTGGGGCTGGCAAGCACGGGATGCACCGGCTTGAGCTGCGAGACCATCTCGATGGTGCTGGGCACCGCGGAGCGCAGCAACTGGAGCGCCTCGGCCACGACGGGCTGCAAATCCACCACAAGCTGTTCCTGGTTTTGCTGCCGGCTGAAGGTCAGGATTTGCTGGACAAGTTTCTTGGCCCGTTCGGCCGCGCCCAGAATCTGGTGCAGGTTGTCCTGCAATTCCGGCTGGCCGGCGGTGTCGGAAATGGCCATTTCCGTATAGGGGATGACGATGGCCAGGATGTTGTTGAAGTCGTGCGCAATGCCGCCCGCCAGCGTGCCGATGGCTTCCATTTTCTGCGCCTGGTGAAGCTGCTCTTCCAGTTTGCGTTGCGAAGCTTCGGCAACCAGCCGTTCGGCCATTTCCTGGCCCAACCGGGTGTTGGCCCGGGTGAGTTCGGCGGTGCGTTCCACCACCCGCCGTTCCAGGTCTTCGCTCGATTTCTGCAAGGCGGCCTCGGCCTGCCGCCGGATGGCGACTTCGGCGCGGAGCTCGGTGTTGGCCTCGGCAATTTTGCGGAGGCTGGAAATACGCCCGCCCACCAGCCAGCCCAGGAGGGCCAGCACTACCGCCACCAGCAGCCAGAACCAGGGCTGTTGCTGCACCGGGGCCGGTTGCACGGTAAAGGGCAGGGTGGCGGCCTCGGGGGAGATGTTGCCATCCGCATCGCGCGCGCGCACCTGTAACTCATGCAGGCCGGGTTTCAGTTTTGTCAGGGACAAGGCGTGGCGCGGGCCGGGGATGAAATCCGACCATTCCCGCTGGTCCACCCGCCAGGAATACCGGTAGCCGGTGTTGTCGTGGCTGTTTTCGTAGCGCCGGGTGGCGCCAAAAGTCACAGGCAAAGGCTGGCCGGCGGGAATTTCGGTGACTGATGCGGCCAGCATCGCCCGGGGGGACAGCGACGTGGGTTGATAGCGCAGCACCCCTTCCGACGTGCCCAGCCAGAGGTTGCCCAAATGATCTGGCACCACCACATGCACAAATTCGTCCTCCGGCGTGGGCAGGCTCTCCAGGTCCAATGTGCCCGGTTGCCGCCGCAGATAAACCGCGTTGTAGCCGGACAGGTACAGGGTATGTTCATCCGGCGCCAGGACGGCGTGGGAAAAGTCGCCATAAGCCGTCTTCCAGGTGCCCTGTGAGAACAACGCACAGCCCGGTTGGCCGGCAATGCCGCCGTTGAACAGGAACAACGCTTCCGTGGCACTGCGGCAGGTGGTGCTGAAACCCACGCCGGCAAACGCCGTCACCTTCTGCCAGTTGCCGGTGGGCGCTCCCGTCTGTTCGTAAATGGCCGGATAACCCACAAGCCAATGGTGGTCGGCGCCAATCAGCATGGCCGGATAGGTCAAGGGGGGCGGGGCGGGCGTAAGATTTTGCCACGTCACCCGGTTGCCTTCCACCAGCGCAATGTCATACTGGATGGTATCCCGGCGGTTGGCCACCACCCATAACCTGTCCGGGGCCTCCGGAGTGGCCGATACAAATTTCCGGTCCCGAAACGCGTCCGGAGCCACCACCGAGGTTTTGCCATGTTCATAATGCGTCAGAATGCTGGCGCCATTGGTATCCTGTCCGGAAATCCAGAAACCGTCATCGTAGTCCGGATACACGGAATTCACCTGGGCGCAGCCCGGATCCATGACCGTGGCGATGAGCGGGTTGTCAGGCGAGGTCATCTCCCATTGGCCGGTGCGCGCGTTGACGAACAGGGCGCTGCCATTCTTGTTGAGGGCCTTGAATTCCCCCGGGGGCAAGGTGAGGAATTGCTCTCCGGCTCGGACGAGTATATTGGAGTTTCCGGCAAACCACACGCGCCCGCGGGCATCCGCATCCACGGGCGGCGGCAGTTGGGAGAACGCCGTCCAGCGGCTGGCAGCCCGATAATTCCAGCGCACCACGGTGCCGTAGCCCACACACCACAAAGCGCCATCCGGCGCCTCCCGCAGGTGATACAGCCGCGCATTCAAGGGACAGGATACCGGTGCGGATTGGGCCACGAAGCGGGTGCCATCCCACAGGCTGAACCACAACCGGCTGGTGGCCGGGTCGTATTCCACCGCCGCCACCCCGCCATCGCGCAGGGAACACACGAGCCGGGTGCGGTTGCCGGCGGCGGGCCGCCATTGCCCGTTTTGCAGAAGCAACAGCAGATGTTCGCCCTGCGCGAACAGGGTGCCATCGCCGGCTTCGGCCAGGTGCAGGATGCAATCCTCCGCCTGATAGCCCGGATTAAGAGGAGGCCCCCACTGGCCTTCCTGACGTTGCGCCCAACCATGCGGGGTCAGGGCAAACTGCCGGCCCGTGGTGTCGCGGAAGTAACCGATCACATAATTCATCGGCAGGCCGTTGGTGGTCGTAAATGTTTTCCACTGCCCGGCCTTGAGGCGGCTCAACCCGCCGGGTTGGATGTTCGACTCCGGCCACTGGTCGCAGGAGAACCACAGCGTGCCCTCCGGGTCGCAATCAATTTCCCGTACATTGAGGTTGGCGAGCCCGGCGGGCGGAGCGGGGGATTCATAGCGGTTTTGCCGGACATCAAAAATACCCGCCCCGGCATCGGAGCCCACCCACAGCCGGTTGTCGGTATCCACGCAAACCGCCCGGACAAACGTGCTGGGCAACCCGGCATTGGTGCCGAAACGGGCCCAATCAAAACCGTCAAACTTGCGCAGGCCGTCGTCCACCGCCAGCCAGGCGGTGTTATCCGGGGTGAAGGCAATGTCGAACACCCGGCGATGTTCCAGCCCGGCGACATTGGCATACGCTTTGACCTGCCAGGGCCGGCTATAGTCCGGCGCCGTCAGAGTCGTCGCATGCCCCCAGCCCGCGGCGAGCAGCGGCAGGCAGCCGGAGGCCAGTTTCAACAGTCGCTTGAAGGCGGTCGCAATCATCCTATGTGCGTTTTTATAGCCGCGGGCATTAGTGACGCTGTTGATACGAGTAAATTATATTCCATAAACACCCCGGCCACAAGGGCTGACCGGGAGTCGGCCGCGGCACGGGCCGCCGATATCCATCCGAACTTCCTTCATCCAGACCGGCAAAACCCGGGGCGCGTTCATTTCCCGTGTCCGCATTACGATAACCGCTAATCACCTCTCCCTGTTGACATAGCAAGTTTGAAACCACTTTGACGTCGCATTTCGGCATCGTGTGGCTGGCGTAAAAAATCAGTCCATAAGCTACAAGTAAACCGCTTGCAACCGGGCCGGTTGCCGCCAATTCCCGTAACCGTTGTCGTTTTCGCTGTTCATTTCCGCCTAAATTTTTTAGCTTGAACTCTCTGTAACTATGTCACTCCTGAACGAAATTGAGCCACTCAAGCAGGCGGCCTTGGCGGAACTGAAGGCGGCCGCCGATCTGGCGGCATTGGACCAGACCAAGGGGGCCTGGGTGGGACCGCAGGGCAAGTTTACCGCGCTGATGAAGCAACTCGGCACGCTGACCAAGGAAGAGCGTCCCGCCGCCGGCAAACTCATCAATGCTGCTAAGACCGAACTCGAAGCCGCGCTGGTTTCCCGCCGGGAAGAATTGGAACTCCAGGCCGCTCTGCCGCAGGAACCTACCGATTTCACCTTGCCCGGACGTCGCCGTGCCCTCGGCAAGCTCCATCCCCTGACCCAGGTCACCGACGACATTGTCCGGGCCTTTCGCAAGATTGGCTTTGCCGTGGCCGATGGTCCGGAGATTGAGGATGAGTATCATTGTTTCGATGCCCTGAACACCCCGGCGGATCACCCCGCCCGGGATTCGCAGGATACCTTTTATCTGGCGCAGCCGCCAACCGCTCCGGCCGCCGCCGCCAAAGCCCGGTTGCTCCGCACCCATACCTCCTCCGTGCAAATCCGGGTCATGGAGCAGCAACCGCCGCCGGTACGCATCATCGTGCCCGGCCGGGTGTATCGGCGGGACAATGCCGATGCCACGCACAACCCCACCTTTCACCAGATCGAAGGATTGTACGTCGATAAAAACGTCACCGTGGGTGACCTCAAAGGCACGGTGGAATTTGTCTTCCGCGAACTCATGGGCGCCGACGTGAAGATCCGCTTCCGCCCGCATTACTTCAGCTACACTGAGCCCAGTTACGAAATTGATTTCACCAATGCGCTGGTGAAGAAAATGGGCAAGGACTGGCTGGAAATCGCCGGGTGCGGCATGGTGCATCCCCAGGTGTTCGAGACCGTGGGCTATGACCCGGAAGTGTGGACTGGTTGGGCCTTCGGCTTTGGCATCGAGCGGATTGCCATGCTCCGCTACGGCATCAATGACATCCGCCTGTTCTATGAAAATGACGTGCGGTTTTTGAAGCAGTTTTAAAGCTTTCGGCCGGGATTTAATCAGGTTTTTCCTTGGAAGATAACAACATCATGAATTTACTGAAGCACTTCTTCGGAACGTTGCTGCTGGCCCTGGCGGTCAGCGGTTGTACCTGTTGCCACCCGCAATCCGGCTGTGCCGTGCCGGGTGATGTCGCTGCCAAAACTGCCACCCGCCGGGCAGACCATGTGTTCATCATCAGCTTTGACCAGGGCAATCCGGAACTGATCCGCACCAGCCCCATGCCCACGTTTCACGAGATGGTCGCCACCGGCGCCCACACCTGGCAGGCGTACACCATTGTCCCCAGCCTCACGCTGCCCTCGCACACCTCCATGCTCACCGGAGTGGGGCCGCAGGTGCATCAGATTTTGTGGAACGATTACGAGCCGGACAAGGGAGTGGTCCGGGTGCCCACCATTTTCAGCCTCGCCAAACAGCGCGGCCTGGTGACGGCCATGTTTGTGGGCAAGGAAAAGTTCAAACACCTCCTCCTGCCGGGCAGCGTGGACACCTTTGTGTGGCCGCAACCGGAGGATAATGCCCAGGCCGTGGCCGCGGCGTTTGCCGCCCAAGTGGGCACTTTGAAGCCCAATCTGTGCTTCATCCATTTTCGCGACCCGGACACGCAGGGCCACAAATACGGCGCCGCGTCGCCAGAGAAAATCCAGGCCCTGGCCGACTGCGACGCCGCGCTCAAGACCATCAAGGATGCCATCGCCGCCGCCGGCCTGACCGACAGCAGCGTCATCATCCTGACTGCCGACCACGGCAGCCACGACATCAAGGACAAGGACGGGGTCACCCGCGGCACTCACGGCTCGGCTGACACGGCGGATGTGACCATTCCCTGGGTGGCGTGGGGTCACGGTGTGAAGGCGGATTACACCGTCACTGCCCCCGTGGTGCAGTACGACACCGCCGCCACCGCGCTCTGGCTGCTCGGCGTGCCGCTGCCGGAATATTTCTGGGGCCGGCCGGTCACCAGCGCGTTTCAATGATCTGTTCCCATTCCATTTCCCATGAAAGTCACGCTTAACTGGCTCAAACAATACGTTGATTTCGCCTGGTCGCCTGAGGAACTCACCGAGCGGCTCACCATGCTCGGCCTGGAAGTTGAGGGCGTGCAGAAGATTACTGGCGCGTTCGAGGGCATCGTAGTAGCCCAGGTGCTCACGCGCGACCCCGTGCCCGGCTCGGACAAGCTCTCCGTCTGCAAGGTCAATGACGGCAAAGGCGAACGCACCATCATCTGCGGCGCGCCCAACCACAAGGCCGGCGACAAGGTGCCGCTCATCCTCCCGAACTTCGCGCTGCCGCTGAAGCCCGGCGAAACCACGCCGTTTGTCATCAAGGAGCGCAAGGTGTTTGGCATTACCAGCCAGGGTATGATGTGCTCGCCGCAGGAACTCGGATTGCCGGACGACGTGGACGGCTTGCTGATTCTCCGGCCTGATGCCCCGGTGGGCCAGCCGTTTGCCGAATACCTCGGCCGTAGCGGCGGCGATGTCGTTTATGATCTCGAAGTCACGCCCAACCGGCCGGACCTGAACAGCGTCATTGGAATCGCCCGCGAAATTGCGGCCATCACCGGCAACCCT
>DATJIU010000149.1:0-2978 GCA_035492855.1 Dongiaceae bacterium
GGCAAACCAGTTGTTGTACTGGTCGTGCGTTACCGGCTCTTGCTCCGTTCCATCGGGCCGCATGCGCCAGATCTGCATTGTGCCGGTACGTTCGGAATTGAAATAGATATACCGGCCATCGGGCGAGTATTCCGGGCCATCGTCCAAGCCGGGCGCGGTGGTCAACCGGGTCTCTCCACCTCCCGCAGCCGGGATGGCATAGACATCAAACTCTCCGTTGCGGCTGCCGCAAAAGACCACCGTGCGCCCATCCGGCGCCCAGCCATGCCAATAGGAAGGTCCGTTGGTCGTGATCAGCGTGGGCGGGCCGCCCGCGAAGGACAGGGTATAAACCCGGGAAGGCTGGTTGGGCGGCGAGGCACTGAATGCCAATTGGCGGCCATCGGGAGACAGCCCGTGATCGTTGTTGCAATAACCGGCATCTCCGGTGGCAATCAACTGCGGCAGGGCACCGCCCGGGCCAAGCCGGAACAGCTGGCCCCCGGCATTGAAAATGAGCGAACCGTCCCGGGCCCAATTGGGAGCTTCAATGTGGTTGGTCGTGACATACAAAGTCTGCCGGGCATGGGAGACCACATCCACGGTTTCCAGGATGCTAAACAACTGGGTCCGAGCCACCGTGGCGGCGGGCACGGTTAATTGCACTGCGGAAAATACGGCCTGTTCCGTGACCTGTTTGTCGTGGGAACACACTCCCAGCCCCACGTAAAAAGGTTCGGCCAGGTGGAGGCGAAACGAGCCGCAGGCAGGCTGCCAGTTACTTCCGTCCGGGGAGGTTTCCAGGCAAAAGTAGTCACCTTGTTTTTCCAGGCGCAGATAGTTGGGCGCGACAACGTCCGCCCGCAATTCACAGGTATTCGCTCCTGAGGTCTCGCGATACTGCATCGCCGTAAGTCCATCCCCGTGCAACGCGGCGTCCACATAGGCGGCATCCGGGGTCAGGTCCTGACGGATCAGAAGACACGCCTTGCGATGCGCCATCGGACTGGCGCCGGTAAAATCCACCCGGGCGGTCAACGTCACATCGCCGGACATTTTTTTCCAGACGAAATGAAAGGCGTCGTTGGTGCCCCACATGTTCGCTCCGCCGCCAGTTACCTTATAGCTCGCCGCGGCCGAATCGTACGCTGCCCCGCCTGCCCGGGCGCAATCCCCGACGTCCTGCTGGCCGTCAAAAATTCCGAGTGAGTTTCCGGCCTCAGGAGCAGCCGCAACCGCCAGGCGGGCGCTCAAGAGGCATCCCGACATTGCTACCATCAGAATAATCTCATGCAGCTTCATAGGAGAAAGGTCGGGTGCCGGCACCGCTATCGGCGGAGGAACATGGCCACGGCTTCGGTGCGGGTGCGTACTTGCAGCTTCTCGTAAATGCGGCGGATGTAGGTATGCACGGTTTCGTAACTGATGCCCAGTTTCTCGGCAATCTCCTTGTAGATGAGCCCCTGCGCGAGGCAGTCGAGCACCTCCTGTTCGCGCTGGGAGAGATTCTCCGTGGCGGCCGCCGCCGGGGCGGACCGCTGGAACGACTGCACCACTTTGCGCGCGATGTGGGCGGTCATCGGCGAACCGCCGTTGACCACTTCGCGGATGGAATCCAGCAACTCGGCGCTCTTGGTGCGCTTGAGCAGATAGCCGGAGGCGCCCACCTCCAGCGAATTGAAAATGTTGTCCGTGTCCTCGTACGCGGTGAGCATGATGAACTGGGTCTGCGGCACCAGCGGCTTGAGGCGGCGCACGCATTCCACGCCGTTGATGCCAGGCAGGTTAATGTCCATGAGCACCACGTTGGGCGGATTTTTGGGTATGTCCTCCACGGCAGCCTCGGCCGTGGCGTACTGTTGCAGGCACTGAAAGCCCGCCGCGCGCCCCACCAGGCGGGCGAGGGTGCCGCGCAACTGTTCGTTGTCTTCCACCAGGGAAACGGTGATGGCCATAAATCAAGTGCGGGGTTTCAACGGCGCGGTCAGCCGCACCACCGTGCCACCTTCCGGCGCCGGTCCGATGTGGAAACTGCCGCCCACGTCTTCCATGCGCTTGCGCATGTTCAACAATCCATTGCGGCCTGATCTTGCCCCCTTGCCGGCGGGACCGCAACCATCGTCGGCGATTTCCAGCACAAATTCCTCCAGCGTCAACCGCAGCCGCACCCAGACCGATTTGGCCCGCGCGTGCCGGACCACGTTGGTAACCGCCTCCTTCGCCGCCAGAAAGACGTTGTGCCGCAGCTCGGGCGAAATGGTCACCGCCGGCAGCTGGGCCGGCGCCTCCAGCCGGTAATGCAGGCCGGCCACGCCGAAGTAATCCTGCGCGTTCTTGCAGATGTAATTGATGAGCCCCTCCAACGTGTCGTTGGCGGGGTTGACCGTCCACACAATCTCATCCAGCGCGTGGGAGGTGTCGCGGGCGGTCTGGGAAATCTGCCGGGCGTGCGCCTCCACTTCCGCGGGCACATCCTTGTCGGCCTCCACAAATTCACCGAGCAAGGCCACCTGGGTCAGGCTGGCGCCCAACTGGTCATGGATATCGCGCGCGATGCGGGACCGTTCCTTTTCCAGGGCCTCCTGCTGGCGCAGTTCCGCCAGTTGCCGCTGCAGTTTCTGGGTGGAAAAGTAATGCACCACCACCACGATCAGCGCCAGCAGCACCCCGGCCATGAGGGTGACAAACCACCACGTCTGCCAGAACGGCGGCAGCACGGTGATGACCAGAGTGCTGCCCATGGGATTCCACAGCCCGTCCTCATTGCACGCAGTCACCTGAAATTGGTAATGCCCCGCCGGCAGTTTGGGATACCGGGCCACATGCCCATCGCCGCCCACTTCCGTCCAGGTCGTTTCATGGTTCGCCATACGGTAGCGGAACCGCGTGCGCTCGCGGTCGGCCAGGTTAAGGCTGGTAAATTCAATTTCCAACCGCTCTTGCCCCGGCGGAATGACCACGGCCTGCGGCGCCGGCGCCCGGAGCGCGGCGGAACCGTA
>DATJIU010000150.1:0-3539 GCA_035492855.1 Dongiaceae bacterium
CGACGGGCTTGGAATGAATATCGCCAGGCCCGAGAAGCCGCTGGCATCCACTTTGATCTCAAAGAAGTCGCGCCGCCGCCGGTGCCGGACGACGAGAATTTTGCGCTCACCCCCGTGGTGGCCAGTTGTTATCTCCAAATGCTGAATGAGCACGGACAGCGCCATCCCTACAACACCAATGTGGTGAATCAGCTCAATTTCAATCTCTACTTCCCGGATTCCGCAATCGCGCAAAAGGACCTGAAAATTGGGTCGTGGCAAAAAGGAACCTTTACCGATCTACGACCCTGGCAAAATTATTACCGCGCCCAACCCACCACCACTGCCCCGGCACAATCTGTGGCGGAGGCTCCTTTCCCGGTGTCACCCCAGCCGCAAACTCCCGCCGTTGATGTCCTATTGGCCTTGAGTAAATACGATGCCACCCTGGACGCATTGCGCGCCGCCGCCAAGCTGCCTTATGCCCGGTTTCCGCTGGAGTACGACAGCGCCGAGCCGCCCACCATCCTGCTGCCGCACCTTGCAAACATCAAAAAGACCGTTGTCTTTTTGCAATTGCGCAGCATCGCCGAACTGGATGCCGGGCAGCCGGACCAAGCCCTGGCGGACTGGAAACTCGGGCTGCGGTGTAACGAAGCTCTCCGGCAGGAGCCATTCCTCATTTCCCAACTTGTCGAGATCGCCGGACAAAACATTCTCACCCAACCGCTCTGGGAAGGGCTGGCGCGGCATCAATGGAGTGACGTCCAACTGGCCGACATCGAGGCCACTCTGGCCGGGCAGGATTATCCCGCTAATTTCCGCACCGGCATGCTCGGCGAACTGGCCTGCGGCATTGGCTCGGTGGAATATCTGCGGCGCTCCCGCAACTTTGGGGAACTCGTCAGCTGGACCAGCAGCTCGAGGCAGAATGACATGCCCGACCCCATGGAACTCCTCTACGCCATGGCATTTCATTTAATGCCTGACGGCTGGTTTTACCAGATGGAACGGAACCTGGCCCAAATGTACGAGCGCTACAGTTTGCCGCTGGTCGACCAGACCAACCGGATCATTTCCCCGACCCTGAACCGGCAACTGGCCACCGAAGCCGGCATCCGGTTGCAAACCAAATCGGTGGCGAATGCGGCCACGCGCCTGCTTTTTCCGGCGCTGGGCCGGGCTTCGTTGAAAACCGCCCAATGCCAAACCATGGTGAATGAAGCCCGCATTGCCTGCGCGCTGGAACGCTACCGGCTGGCGCACGGCCAGTATCCCGATTCACTTGCTGACCTGACGCCCCAATTCCTGGTCACCGTCCCTCACGACCTGATCAATGGCGAACCGCTCCATTACCGGCGCGAAGCCGGCGACCGATTCACGCTCTACTCGGTGGGCTGGAACCAGCGGGACGACGGCGGCAGGGTGGTGCTGGGCAAAGGCGAAACCCCCTCCGCAGATCCCGATCAAGGGGATTGGGTGTGGACTTATCCCGCTCATGTGGACTGAAGGGGGAAACAGCAGCAGCTCGCATCTCCACACGCTGGCTTCTTGCCTTTCAACGGCTCTCCCTTTCTGGGATAGAGCAACAGTGGATTGCCGCCCCGGCTGAAATCATAAAGTCGAAAAGATGCGTGCCTCTCTCCCAGCCTTCCGCTAACTTTGGGAATGCAACCTCCGCTGCGTTGACCGGCAAACCGGATCCGCAACGCGCGGCGGCCCCACTGACATAACTGTATGACGATAAAACGAATTCAGCTTCTCGGCTGCGCGCTCAACCTGCTGGCCTTCACCGCCTGGGGGGCAGACAAAATCTCCGTCGTGGACCGGCCCGACACCGCCCGCACCAACAGTTTTTATGTGAGCAACCGGCTGCCGCTCATGCCCAGCCAGTTCATTGGCCTGCCCGCCGGGGCGGTGCGGCCGGAAGGCTGGCTGCGGGTGTATCTGGAACGCCAGCGCGACGGCCTGACCGGGCACCTCGGCGAAATCAGTGAGTGGCTGGAAAAGGATGACAATGCCTGGCTGAGCCAGACCGGCAAGGGCAAGTACGGCTGGGAGGAACTGCCCTATTGGCTCAAGGGCTACATTGAACTGGGTTACATTTTGGAGGACCCGAAGATGATGACCGAGAGCCAGACGTGGATTGAAGGCGTGCTGGCCAGCCAGCGGCCGGACGGCGATTTTGGTCCGCTCCAGAAATTTAGCGACGACCACAGCCGCGATTACTGGGCGAACATGATCATGCTGTTCTGTCTGCAATCGTATTACGAGCACACCCACGACGAGCGGGTGCTCACGCTGATGACCCGCTATTTCAAATACCAGCTCACGGTGCCCGACCAGGCTTTTCTCACGCATTACTGGCAGAAGATGCGCGGCGGCGACAACCTCTACAGCGTGCTCTGGCTCTACAACCGCACTGGCGACGCCGGCCTGCTGCCGCTGGTGGACAAAATCCACCGCTGCACCGCCAATTGGGAAATGCCCAACGACCTGCCCAACTGGCACAATGTAAACATCGCCCAATGTTTCCGGGAGCCGGCCACGTATTACCTGCTTACCGGCAAGAGCACGGACTTGCAGGCTTCCTATGCTGACTTCCGCGAGGTCCGCAAACGCTACGGCCAGGTGCCGGGCGGCATGTTTGGCGGCGATGAAAATTGCCGCGCGGGTTATTCCGACCCGCGGCAGGCCATCGAAACCTGCGGCATCGTGGAACAGATGTTGTCCGACGAAATCATGATGGAGATCAGCGGCGATCCGTTCTGGGGCGACCACTGCGAAAACGTGGCGTTCAACACTTACCCCGCCGCCGTGACGCCGGATTTCCGCGCGCTGCGTTATCTCACCGCGCCCAACATGGTGGTCAACGATCCCAAGAATCACGCGCCCGGCATTGATAACTCGGGGCCGTTCCTGATGATGAATCCGTTCAGCTCGCGTTGTTGCCAGCACAATCATTCCCACGGTTGGCCGTACTTCGCGAAGAGCCTGTGGATGGCCACGCCCGACAATGGCGTGTGCGCCGCGCTGTACAGCGCCAGCGAAGTGACCGTACAGGTGGGCGACGGCACTTCCGTACGGCTCACGGAGACGACGCACTATCCCTTTGCGGAGCAAATTCAGTTCGCCGTGGCTGCAGACCGGGCGGTGACCTTCCCGCTGTATCTTCGCATTCCGGCCTGGTGCGCCGCCCCGAACATTTCGATTAACGGAAAATCCGTGGCAGCGAACGCCGCCGCCGCCGGGCACTTCGTGCGCATCGAACGCCAATGGCAGCCGGGCGACCGCATTGCGCTGCAACTGCCCATGAGTCTCAACGTGCAACGCTGGACGGCCAATCATGATTGCGTGAGCGTCAATTACGGGCCGCTGACCTTCTCGTTGAAAATCGGCGAGCGCTATGAGCGCGTGGACAGCGCCAAGACGGCCATGGGCGACTCGCATTGGCAGAAAGACGCCGATCCTTCCGTGTGGCCCGCGTTTGAAATTCATCCCACCACTCCGTGGAATTACGGCCTGGTGCTCCAGGACGAACAGCCGGATAAGTCGTTTGA
>DATJIU010000151.1:0-28908 GCA_035492855.1 Dongiaceae bacterium
CGCGTTGGTCGGGGTGGCGGCGATGGCGAGCGTGGCGGTGAGATTGGTCGAGCCGTAGTTGTTGGAAACCGTCACCGAATAACCGCCGGCGTCTGCGGCCAGCACGCCGCTGATGACGAGCTGAGCGGTGTCGGCGCCGGAAATCCGGGCATCATTGGCCAGCACCGTGCTGCCATGCTTCCAGGTATAAATCAGCGGCTTGGTGCCATCGGCGGTCACGGTGAAATGAACGGCGCCGTTGGTGTAAACCGTTTTGTCCACCGGCGCCGCCAAAATGGTCGGCGCCAAACCCAGAGCGGCGCCGAAGCGCAATTCGCTCCCGCCCGGATTGCCGCCTACCGCAGTCTGTTCCAGTTTGACGAGAAAATACTGGCCGGAAATGACATTCGTCAGCGGATATTCCGTCCATTGGGCACCATTGGAATTGGTGACCAGCACCACCGAAGCCGGCGCCGTACCCGGATCGGCAGCGGCAAAGGCGGTGTCGGGACTGGTCCAGACACTGATAATGCCGATCTTGTCCAGGTTGGCGGAAAAGCCGTTGCGCTGGGCGTAGAAAACGGAGGCGATGTTGGTGTAAATGTTATCCAGTTGGAAGGAGACGTAACAATCGCCCGTGCCGCTGCGGGCATATTCATTGCCCGAAACCGTGCTGCCCAACGCCAGCCCGGTGACATCATGGTCAAATAAGTTGGCCGAAACGTAGGAGTCATCGTAGTGACTGTTGTCCGTGGCCCCGGAGTAGTTGAATCCGGTGGGATCAATGACATCCAGCGCCCGGACCTGGATCGCCAGCAGCGTGGCCACGCCGGCCAGCACGCCGGCACCGTACCGAGTCCAATTGAAATTTCCCATTCTCATAGTTTTCTTCGTTCGATTGTAGTTGTTGGCTTGGTCCGCATCTGCGGGAACCTTCCCGGCCGGCCCCTCCGCCCCGCCAGCCGGGCACCGTATCCCGCAACCTCATTTCGCCCCAATCTCCCCGGCCTGGGGGAATCCATGAATTCCTCCGGACCAAACCGGGTTGGGGCGGGAACAAATGGCTATTTGTATATACATCTATACTAAGACGGCTCCGGGTCAAGCAATTTTCTTGAAAACCGGAACTCGGGCGGGGGTCTTCAGGGAAGAATTTCAATCCGGGCCACCAACAGATGGTGCAAATTAACAGTTATCAGGGGAAGGGACGGGGGCAGCATGCCCACCGGCGATTTGCCGCAGCACCGTCCTGTAAAAAAAGCCGGAAACTCCGGCGGGGCTAATCCTGCCGGAGTTCGAGCGTGAGCGTGAAGCGGGAACTGACGTAATACACCTCGGAAAATTCCATGGGCTGACTGCCCACATCAAACACCTGGTGCCGGCGCAGCAGCAACGGGGCGCTGCGTTCGGTCTGCAGCAGTTGCGCCAACCGGGCATCGGCCGTGACGGCCAGAAACTCCTCGCGGGCATGATGCGGCCGCACGCCGGTGGCGGCTTCCAGCGTTTCGTACAGCGGGCGGCCGAAATCCTCGCTCCCCTTCAGGCTGAGCCGGGGATGAAACCAGGAAACAGAATACAACACCGGCTGATCGTCCCATCCCCGCACGCGCTCCAACCGCCACACTTTCACCCCCGGCTTGAGTTGCAGGCCTTGCACCACCGCTTTGCCGGGAGCGGTGAATTCATAATTCAGCCGGTAATTCTGGACGGTGATGTGCTTGGCCGCCATCTCCCGGGTAAAGCTCCGCCAGGCGGTAATGCCGGACTCCGACCGGACAGGCGCCACCCGGGTGCCCACGCCGGCCTTGCGCTGGAGCAGGCCCTCGTAAACCAGCTTGCTGATGCCGGAGCGGACGGTGCCCCGGCTGACTCCCAGTTGCAGCGCGAGCTTGCATTCATCGGGCAGCAGTCCGCCGTTTTGGAACTCCGGTTTGCGAATGAGATCGCGCAACAACTGCTCCACCTGAGCGCGGAGCGGCACCGAACTTCCGTGGTCCAGCTTTAACATTTGCCAGATGTATAGGAAAGGCGCGCAACAGTGTAAAGCGCCGCGAGTGGTACCCATTGGCCGGTCACCCGGTCCGGGAGCTTACCTCCGAGCCGCCCTGGAGCAGTTCTCAACTTTCCAAACTAACCACCTCGGCGAAGTGGGACTGGTCGGGATGGCCGGGGAGCCTGGCCCGGGGTCCCATCCCATTCCGCGCCGCCGAATTCAACGGGATACCGCCAGCATCTCCCGGGGGCCGCGCGCCGCTGCCTTCAACTAATTGAAGCAGATCGGCCACGAGCACCTTCAAGGTGTCCGCCTGGGTGTTGAGTTCTGTTGCTGCAGCGGCACTTTCCTCGGCATTGGCGGCATTGCTTTGGGTGACCTTGTCCATTTGTCCCACGGCGGCATTGATTTGCGAAATCCCCTGGGTTTGTTCCCGGGAAGCGCCGGCGACTTCGGCCGCAAGCTCATCTACCTGGCGGGACTTGGTTACGATGTCTTGCAGGGCCCGGGCGACTTTTCCAGACAGTTCCACCCCTTGGCCGGTTTTGGCAATCGCCGTTTCAATTTTGGCGGCGGTCTCCTTGGCCGCCGTGGCGCTGCGTTGGGCGAGGTTGCGTACTTCGTCCGCCACCACGGCAAAACCCATGCCGGCCGCGCCCGCCCGGGCGGCCTCCACCGCCGCATTCAAGGCGAGGATGTTGGTTTGAAAAGCTATCTCATCAATCGTCTTGATGATTTTGGCGATGTCATCGCTGGACGCCTTGATCGCCTCCATGGAAAGACTCATATCCTGCATGTCCTCGGCCCCTTTGTCGGCAGCCATCCGGGCTTCCCGGGCCAGGTCATTGGCTTTCTGGGCGTTTTCCGCATTGCGCCGGGTCATGCCGGACATTTCCTCCAAGGAGGCACTGCTCTCTTCCAGGGAGGCCGCCTGCTCGCTGGCGCCCTCGGCAAGCGACTGGCTGGCGGCGGATATATGGCTGGCGCTGGCAGCCACCAAGCTGGAACTATCCGAGACGCCTTCTGTGATTTTGATCAGCGGCCGGGTGATGGACCGCAACACCAGCAACAAAACCACCACACTCAGGGTCAGGAACAGCGCGCCACAGCCCAGGTTTACCCAGCCCAGCCGCCGGGCGGGGGCTCCCAGTTCCTTTGCAGGCACGGCCACGGCCACCCCCCAGGGCAGTTTGGTACAGGTGCGGTAGGTAATGGCGGCGGCAACTCCGTTGAAATCGGCGTCAACCCGGCCGGATTCCCGGCCTAACAACGCCCCGCCCCACGGCTGCCGGGCCAGATCAACTTTCAGCACCTGGCCCGGGTCGGGATGCGCCAGCAGCCGGCCGCTGCGCGCATAGACAAAGGCATACCCGGTATCCATCAATTTTACCGGGGTGACAAATTTGGCGGCGAAGGCCTCCAGTTTGACCACGTTTAGCAATACGCCCGTGCTGACATCATCCACCCGCACCGGGGCGGCAATGACCACAATAGGCTTGCCGGTGACCTTGCTGAGCAACACCTCGGAAATGACCAGCCGACCCCGCAATGCTTCACCAAAGTAGGCCTGGTCACTAACGTTCAAATGGTCCACCTGATCCGGCAGTGAGGAGGCCACCACCAAACCATTCGTGTCCACAAGGTGAATGGCTTCGCAATAATCCCGGCACTGCACCAATTGGCCAAATTCCGCACCTGCCGCCTTCCGCGCGGCTTTGCCTACAAAAGAATCTTGGGTGGCGGTCTGGAACACCTTCTGCCGCGACCACGTTTCCGCGTCATTCATTTGTACCTGAATCCAGTCATCCAGGCTCAGGGCCAGGGACCGGCAGATTTCATCGGTCTGGCCCGACAACAGCCGGGTAACGGTCTGCCGGCTGTTCAGGTAAGCGATGCCGCCCAGTACTCCCAAACTCAAGGTAATCACCGCCAGCGTGGGCAGCAACAGGCGTTGGCGCAGGCTCAGTTTCATGACACCGGTTGGATTGGGTTACTTATCAATCACCAAGTCGGCGGACTGTATGATATCGAAGGGAATCTCAATGCCGGATTTTTGGGCGGCGACGAGGTTCAAAATCACCGTGCCCTTTTTGGCCTGGATGAGCGGGAAATCCTTGGCGGTTTTTCCCGCCAGAATGCCTTTGGCCATGAGCCCGGCTTCGTGCCCGTGCTCTTCCGGCGACTCGGCAATGCCACACAGCAACCCGTCGCGGATGGTAAATTCCAGAAAGCCCACCGCGGGCTTCTTCAAATTGTCGCGGGTCCAGGCGATCACCTCCTTGGGATCCATGCTGTCGCCCCCGGCTTCTTTTTTAACCGTGTGGTAGGTATAAAATGCCACCACATCCGCCGCCGCCTCGGCCTTTTTGATTTCCGCCTGCCAGTCGGCAAACGTGGACGGCTGCGCCGTGTACACAATCTTCACGGGCGAATCCGCGGCGGCTTTCATCTGATTGATGACCCAGCCGGACATCATGCTGTCATCGCTGATGAGCGCCACCGTTCCCGTTTTGGGCAGGATGCTCTTGACCAGTTTCATGGTCTCCACGAAATGCGGCCGCTCCAGCACCCCGGTGGTATTGGGCGTGGGATAACCGTAATAATCCGGCTCGGCATTCACCCCGCAAAACACGAATTGCGGCGCGGGCTTGGTGGAGTATTCCTTGGCAAAGTACATCTGCGCGTCGTCATCCGCAGTGATGACCACGTCCGGCTTGAACTCCTCCAGTTTGGCCTTGGCCGCAGCCCCGGCCTTTTCCTTGTCCGCCTTCTGCGGATGCCGTTTGCAGTCCATGTAGAAGGTCTCCACCTGGGCGTCGGCGCCGGCCAAACCTTTCTTGATGCCGGCATCCACGGCATCCACCCAGGCATAGCCCGCATGGTAGCTGTGTACCACGAGAACCTTGCCCCCCGCCCACGCCTGCGCCGCGAAGCTCAGCAGCAAGCCACCGACAAGGGATTTGATCAAACAAGAAGCAGTCCGGATTTTCATATGCAGTTCGACTTGGTTTAATTGGATTTGCGACCGGGCGGCAAATCAACGCCCCAGTTCAATTCCCGGGGTGCGACCAGCCGGGCCGTAACGCATTGCCCCCCAGTAGCGGAGCCGCGCCGCCATGAATTAATTGAACTTTCTCCGGTTATCGGCCGCGATAAGCGCGGCTTTAACCGCAATCGGCCGCGCAAAATATGGCGCCCCGGCAACGCAACCTTTTTTGTCGTAAATTGGCTGCATATCACTGCGACCGGGAACAGGTAAGTTTTTTCTGCATAGTCGTATTTAATTGAATGCAAACGAGTTGCAACATTTAAACCCCAGCCAAATAACCGCTTGCTAATTCAGTAAATGAACCTAGTTTATACTTTATTCAAACCCAATACCGCTGGAGTCATTTATGCAAAACCAATGCTCTTTGCTGGAATCCTCGAAACCATCGGGGGTAAGGGAATCCGTATTTCCGCGACCATCACTAAAACCAACAAACCTCAGACGGCCCATCATCATGAAAACCTCAATCCTGCTCCTCTTCGTACTGGCGGCGACGCTGGTCGTTTCCGGCTGCGCCTCCCGGCAATCCAGCTGCACCACCTGCAACCCGCAAACCAGCAGCCTCACTCCGATGCCGCAGAGCAGTCTTTTCTGCGCGCGCACCGGCGTTTGGGCGCTGAGCCCGGCGGTGGAGCCCTAAACTCGCGCTCCCGGCGGTGGCCCAACAAAAAAGCCATGCGGGTGGCGCATGGCTGAGTTTTGGCAGGCTCCCGCGGGTGCGGGAGGAGCGGTTGACCTAGAACTTATAGGTCGCCCCCAGAGCAAAGATGCTTCGGTCAAATTCCCGCCATTGGGGATTGACGACTCCATCCTGTTCATTGCGTCCGAGGTCGTAAGAGTATCCGGCGGTGAGGCCCAGGTTGGCGTTCACCTTGTATGAAGCACTGACGGCGAAAGTATATTGCCAGTCCTGGCGTTGGCTGGCGGCCACATTCCCCGAGGTATAGTCCGAGGCCAGCAACCGGCCGCCGAGTTCGACTGACAGCTTTTTGGTCACCGTACGTTTGTAGGTGAGGTCGTAGGTGCTGTCGAAGTAAGGAATCTTGCCGGTGCTGGAGACCCACTGCCATTGCTTGTATTTGAACGCCACCTGATCCTTGGCGGTGACATCGGCGGTCACGCTGGCTTCGCCATAATACGTGGTGGGGCTCTTGTCATTGATGGGCGAGGTATGTCCGGGCGTGTTGTCCGGATAAGTCCGAAAATCCGGGCCGGCCTGGAGGTTTACGGTCAGCCATTTCCACGGCTTGCCTTCCACGCCCAGCAGCACGCGCTGATAATCGCTGGGCGAGCTCGTGCCCGTGGCGTCGAACGAATACTGCTCTTGCGACTGATGGCCATACCGATAACCCACGGTAACCGCCAGTTCCGGCTTCACCTTGTACCCCAAATCCATTCCGCCATTCACATCATAGCGGTCGGCATAATTCTGATAGCCAGCCACATTCTTCTGGTTCGTCAGGAAATCATAATCCAGGAATGTGGCCGTGGGGCGGAGGAACCATTTGCCCAGATCGTAATTGATGGTGATTTTGGCGCGGTCCTGAATCTGCTTGCGCCGTTCGCGCGCCACGGCGGTGGCATACGCGCTGCGGTTGGCGTCATCCGCCGCGTTATACACCGGGCCATCTTCGTCGCCATCCACATAGGTCAGGGCATTTTCCATGGCGAGCGAAAGAGCCCCGGTCTTGGCCTTGAGGGCCGCGGAGAACCGGTGGGCATTGTAACTTTCCTTGGACCCGGCGGGGTCGGCATTATCGCTGTGGTAAATGACAAAATCCGGCGCATAACCCAAAGACAGGTTCTGGATCAGCTTCTGGTCGCCCAGCAGCGGGGCAAAATTGACGCCGATTTTGGGGGAGATGGTCGTAAACCAGGAACTGGCCTCGCTCATATGACCGTCGCCGGAAACCAGCAGCAGATTGTCGTCGTAGCCTTCCTTGACGCCCAGGGACAAATCGGTCAGCCAGGCGGGCTTGGTGAACAGGCCGGCGGCTGGCTTGTCGGCGCCATGGGCGGCGACCGCCAGGGCGCACAACGTGGTGCCGGCGGTTAGGAATTGCAGGGTAGTGCGGTTATATTTCTTCATTTGGTTGAGGTTGGTTGGTTGCAAAGTATTTTTCAGATTTCCCGGAATTGGTTTAAAAGTCTTCAAAGCGGCTGCCGCCGGCGGCGGCCAGCTCCGGGGCCGGACGCTCAGGCAAGGGCGCGACGGGCAGCCGGTTACCGCCGGATTTTGGACTTTGACTTTTGCCAGACGTCGGCGACGCGTTGGGGCGAATGGCCGGTGGGACGGATTTGCTTCCGCCGCCGACCAACGCCAGCAGCTCACCCACCGAGTGCTGAAGATTGTCGGCCTGGGAATTAAGTTCCTGGGCGGCCGCGGCAGTTTCCTCGGAATTGGCCGCATTGCTCTGCGTCACCTTGTCCATCTGGCTGACGGCGGTGTTGATCTGGCCAATCCCCTGCGTCTGCTCGCGCGACGCCCCCGCAACTGCCACTATCAATTCGTCCACCTGCCGGACCTTGCCGGTGATCTCGCTCAACGTTGCCGCCACCTTGCCGCTGACCTCCACGCCCTGGGCGGTCCGGGTCAGTGCGTTCTCAATCTTCTCCGAGGTCTCACGCGCGGCCTGGGCGCTGCGTTGGGCGAGGTTGCGCACCTCATCGGCCACCACGGCAAAGCCCATGCCGGCCTCGCCGGCGCGGGCGGCTTCCACCGCCGCGTTCAAGGCGAGGATGTTGGTCTGAAAGGCAATCTCGTCGATGGTCTTGATAATTTTTGCCGTCTCGTCGCTGGAGACTTTTATGGCAGCCATCGCCGCGGTCATGGTGGCCATGTCGGTGGTCCCCTTGTCCGCCGCGGTTCGGGTCTGCTTGGTCAACTCGGTGGCCTGGTGCGCATTGTCGGCGTTGCGTTGGGTCATCGATGCCAGTTCTTCCAGCGAAGCGCTGGTTTCCTCAATGGACGCCGCCTGTTCGCTCGCGCCCTCCGCGAGGGACTGGCTGGCGCGTGAAATTTGCCCGGCGGTTTGCAAATTGGTGCCGCTGACTTCCTGCAACAGAACGGTCATGCGGCGGAGCGGCCGCAAAATGCGGCGCTGCACGGTCCAGACGGAAAAACCGATCACCACCACCAGTGTCACCACACTGAGTCCGAGGCCGGCCCGGATGCTGCGGCCCACCAGTTGAAGTATCTCGGCGGGCTTTTCATCCACCAGGTTCAGCGCCCGGGTGGTGGCCGCGATGGCCGTCTGGTTCAGCCGGGTGTCGGCCGGCAGAAACGATTGCTGTAGGGCGGCCAGGGCCTCGGTCTGCTGAAAGCCGGCGGCGAGCGTGAACACATTGCCGGCCGCCGCCCGCTGTGCTGCCGAATTTTCTTTAAGAGTCTTGATCAAGCCGGCCAGTTCCGGGTCCGGCGCCAACGGCCCCAGCTTCTCATACGATTTGTCGAGCTGGACCGCCAGCGCACCAAACTGCTCCTGGCTTTTCTGAATCGCGGCGATATCCGGGATGCCCGGCGCCGCGCTCACCAGGGCGTTCTGTTCGTGCAACAGATTGGAAACCTGGTACAGCTCGCGGGAGGCCGCGAGACTGACCTCGCGCATGGTCGCAGTCGCCCGGTTCAGCCGGAGGCCGTAAAAGTAGTTGGCCCCGGCCAGCAGCACCACGCCCAACAAAGCCAGGGCCAGGACCCGGTAGATCAGGACCGTTATGGTTTGCTGTTTCATGAGGGGGTGAGTTGGAATCCGTTCGCGAATCTGGTCCCGGGTTACTTGATCACCGCCTTGATGGCCTCAATGACCTTCTTGGCGTCGCCCGCGGGTTCGCCCTTGGTGACCAGCAGATTGGGCATCTGCAAATCTTTGTCGCACGCCACGGTGGTCAGGTTTTCCACATTCTTGGTGGACAGGAACGAAACCGCGCCCGGCAACTGGCTGATGACCGCGGGAATATCTTTGCTGCTGTTGCGGACGATGGGATTTTTGGCGAATTCCGCCCCCTGCAGCAGGTCTTCCTGGATCAGCACGCGCGCGCCGTCGCCGGCAAACGGCAACACCACCTTGACCGGCACATCCGCGCCGCCCACTTCCTTCCAGTTCGCGACCTTGCCGGTGAAAATATCCCGGGCCTGGGCCTCGGTGAGCGACTTCACACCCACCCCGGAGTTCACTACGATCTCGAGCTTGACGCGGTTGATGAGGGTGCCGTTCAAGGTGGCGGCATCCACGCTCCCGGCTTTCTCCTCATTCAGCACCGCCGCCACACCCTTGACCGAACCGGCGATCACCGCAATATCCGCCTGTCCGCCCACCAGGTCCGCCAGGCCGCGGCCGGAACCGTTCCCCACCACTTCCAACTTGAGGCCGGTTTGGGATTCCAGGGCCGCCTTCTGTTCCGTGACAAACTTGCACAGCGTGACGCCGCCATGGATGCGCACCGTCTGGGCCTCCAAATGGGTGGTCCAGACGCCAAACGTGGCAATACACAACGCTGCTAATTTGGTGAAATTAATCTTCATGCCCTGCATATCGGTGTAACCAAAATGTCACTTTAGAACTTAATTAAGAGATTCTGTTTTAACTAATTACAACAAATCATTTCTTGTTATAAGCTCACCCAAAATTGTCCTTTGCAGGACAGTTTTTGTGGCGACACGGATCCCGTCCCCCTATGCGGCAACCTCCACGGTTACCGTCCGGTTTTTTCCATTATTCCGGGGCATCGGAACTGAGCCGCCCGAAGCGGATGGCGGGGATTTGCGAACCTTTGGTGACGCCGCCACTTTTTGCGCCGGCGGCTCCTGATGGTTGCCGCCCACCAGTTCCAACAAATGCAATACCGCCTGCCGCATCTCCCCGGCCTGGGCAGTGAGCATCTGGGCGGCGGAGGCGCTTTCCTCCGCACTGGCCGCATTGCTCTGGGTCACCTTGTCCATCTGGTTTACGGCCGAATTCAATTGGGTCACCCCCTGCCCCTGTTCCTGGGAGGCACTGGCCACGGAAGCGGCCAAATCATCCAACTGGCGGGCGCGATCGGCGATGCTGACCAGGGCGTTGGCCACGGCGGCATTCAGTTCCGCCCCTTCCTTGGTTTTGGCCAGCGAGGCGGCAATTTTTTCGCTGGATTCCCGGGCGGCGGCGGCGCTGCGCTGGGCGAGGGCCCGCACTTCATCCGCCACCACGGCAAAGCCCGCCCCGGCGCTGCCGGCCCGGGCGGCTTCCACCGCGGCATTCAACGCCAGGATGTTGGTCTGAAAGGCGATTTCGTTGATGGTGTTGACGATTTTGCTGATGTCATCGCCGGCTTTTTGAATTCCGGCCATGGCGACGTCCATGCGCTGCATGCTGGTGACGCCGGCCTCGGCGGCCGCGCGCGTAGCCCCGGCGATGTCTTTCACCTCCCGCGCATGCCCCGCGTTGTTGCGGGTGGTGGCGGCCATCTCCTCCAGCGAGGCGCTGGTTTCCTCCAGGGAAGCGGCCTGCTCGCTGGCGCCTTCGGCGAGGGCGTGACTTTGCCCGGCGAACTGTTCAGCGTTCAGGCTCACCTGTTCGGCTTCCTGGTTCAGCATGCCGGCGATCTTCTTCAATGGCCGCGTGAGCTGGAAATGGATGGTGAACCCGATCAGCAGCCCGACGGCGATGACCAGCACCACGGCAGTGATGCCCGCCGAGACGGCATTGGTCCGGTTAATCCGGTCCTCAAACGTCACCCAGGAATGCTCCGCCGCCTCCACGTCAGCCGTGGAAAACTTCATGGCCATCACCCCGTTGACCGTGCCCTCGGTCCAGCCCACATGACACTCGATGCATTTCTTGTCCGCCACGATGGGCTTGTAGGTTTCAAAGGAATGTTCGGTCCGGCGCTGCACCGCCTGGGCGTTGGCGGAATAAAGTTTTTGCTTCAGGTCATCGGGCAGAAATTTCTTGAGCCGGGAAGCCTCGGAGGAATAGGCCACCTCGCCATCGGGATCATGCAAAGACACCTCCTGCAATCCGGCCACATTGCGCTGACTGGCCAGAATTTTCTCAAACTTCTCCATCTCGCCCGAGGCCATGGCATCAATGAGCGGCGCGTATGTGGCCTCCTCGAGTTCCTGTACGGATTTCAGCCGCGACTGCACTTCGGCGGCTGACAGTTCCCGGGAGAATTTTTCCAGGGCCTTCCGGCTATGGTAGGTCTGGAACAGGCAGGAAGCCAGGTAGACGGTCAATGTGCCCGCCAGCAGCACCAGCGACAACTTGGTCTGCAAGCGCAACGTTCTTTTCACTTTCATACGTCTCCTTGAAGGGGATGCATTTGTAATTTCAGAGGCGGGAGTTGTCCCCGGGCAGCTCCCGCCCTTGTGCCGTCACGACTCCAAAAATCTAAACCGCGCCCACCATCCGGTTGGGCGGTGACGTTCGCCCCCCGGGAGGTTTTCCAGGACCCGCCGACATCAAAAAATCATCGTCCAGCAAAACAATGGTCTGGCTGGTTTTGTTGCGCTTGCCGATGCGCCAGTTCAAATTGGCCCCCAGCCCGCCCATGGTGGCGGTCATCGGCTCGATCCCGGTTTCGGGAATCCGTTCCACGGATTCCACCAGGTCAATGCTGAAGGCCACCCGCTGGTCGCCCCGGTTCAGCACGACCGCCAGTTCCCGATGGTTCTCCCGCAAAATGAGCCGGGCTTCGGCAAACAGCCGCGACAGCTCGGCGAGCTCCCGATGCCGCCGCGCCGCCAGCAAATTCAAGGCGCCCTCCAGATCGCCCGCCTCCATCTTTTGGAGGACTTCGGCAGCCGCGGCATGAATGCGTTCATGGGGTTCGCTCATTTTCTTGAGCACCATTTTCAACAGGCTGTTTTCGGTCTGGTAGCGGTCATACCACTTCCCGAAGGCGCAGGCATGCGGATCGCGCGCCAGTTGGAACACCCGCTTTTCGCGCACGCAGGCTTCCAGTTCCGTCAGCCAGTTGATGTGGTCCTGTTCCCGGTCGCAGAGCAACTGGATCAGGGCATCGAGTTCCGTTTGGGCCGAAGGCAACCCCAACTTCACCCGCAGATCCAGCAACTGCATAACCTTGCCCCGCAGGTTGATCACCCCCCGAAATTCCTTTGGAAGTTCGGGCACACTCACCACTTTGGGCAAAATAACGATCTCCCGTACGTTGCCCGAACCGACGGCATAGAGCGCCTCTTTGATCTGAAAGAGAACAAACGGAAGCTGGCCGGAGGTATTGTTTGGAGTCATAGAGTTGGTTTCTGATATTTGTCCCGTCCGTCAAAAATCTGTGAAATCGCCATCCATGGGGATGAGATTGGCCTGCCGTTTCGCAGACGGGATGGCCGCCGGGGCTGCCACCGCATGCCCATGGCCATTGGCCGCAGCGGAAATCACGGGTCGGGGCGCAGCCGGCAGTGGCGCCGGGGTCTTCGGGCGGGTACCGCCACCTGCGGGGCCGGCGGAGGGCTCCGCTTTGGCCCCATTTACCATCCGGAGCAGCTCGTTTACCGATTGCTTCATGATTTCGGCCTGGGCGTTGAGTTCTTCCGCCGCCGCGGCACTTTCCTCGGCGCTGGCAGCGTTGCTCTGGGTCACCTTGTCCATCTGGCTCACCGCGGTGTTGATCTGGGTGATGCCCTGGGTCTGCTCCCGGGAAGCATTGGCCACCTCCGCAGCCAGGTCGTCCACCTGCCGGGATTTGGTTACAATTTCATTGAGCCCGGCCGCCACCTTGGCATTGAGTTCCACACCTTGGGTGGCCCGCGTGATGGCGCCTTCAATCTTGGCGGCCGTCTCCTTGGCCGCATGCGCACTGCGCTGGGCCAGGTTGCGCACTTCATCCGCCACCACGGCAAAGCCCATGCCGGCCTCTCCGGCACGCGCGGCTTCCACCGCGGCGTTCAGCGCGAGGATGTTGGTCTGGAACGCAATCTCATCAATGGTCTTGACGATCTTGGCAATGTCATCGCTGGAGGCCTTGATGGCATCCATGGCGGCGGACATGCCCTGCATGTCGGCCACGCCCTTATCCGCAGCAACGCGGGCCTGCTTGGCCAGGTCATTCACCTGCCGGGCGTTATCGGCATTGCGCTGGGTCATGGAAGAGAGTTCTTCCAACGACGCACTGGTTTCTTCGATCGAGGCCGCCTGCTCACTGGCGCCTTCCGCCAGCGACTGGCTGGAACTGGACACCTGTCCGGCGGAAGCCGTGGTCTGGTCCGCGCCCAAGGCCAGTTGCTTCGCCACGAGGCGCACCGCCCGGCTGGTGGATTCCGCGAGCCAGGCGGAGAGCCCGCCCGAAATCAGCAGGATGACCAAAAACAAACCCACTGTCAGCGCCAGGTATTTCCGGCCCTGCGCCACGGCGCTGGCCTGCAACGTGGCCAGTTCCTGCTGCACGTTGTCAATGTACATCCCGGTTCCAATCACAATATCGGTGCCGGGAATCAAGGTGGCGTAGCTCAGCTTGGGCTGGACTCCCTTGCCTTCCTTTTCAAAATAATAACGGACAAAGCCGCCGCCGGATTGCGCCGTTTGGATCAAGGCCTGAATAAACGCAAAACCTTTCTGGTCCTTGAGGTCCATCATGTTTTTACCATTGCCCGATTTGTTGATAGGCACATTGATCCGCACACCCTTGGTGTCGTAGGTAAAGAAGTAGCCGGAGTTGTCGCCAAAAAACCGGACGGGATCCGTCTCGGCGATAATGGCGGCAATCTGTTCGTCCCGGGTGTGCAGCGGTTTCAATCGCGCCGCCAGGGTCTGGGCCTCAATATCCACCGTGGACTTCAGCACGTTGGAACTGCCGAGCATGATCTGGTTCTCAAATCCAGTGAACATGACCTGCTCCCGGATCTGACGGTTGACGTACCAGTTGGAGGTTTGCAGGGCGATTAACCCGCCCAGGAATACCAGGGGTAGTAACAGCAGCTTGGTTCGGAGGCTGACGTTATTTGTCGTCGATTTCATACAATTTGGTTAGAAAAAGTTGAGCTTGTGATTGAATTGGGGAAAATCAGTTTTGAGCACTGCTGACACCCGCCAGGCGGGACAACTCGGTTCCAGAGACAATTTTGTCGATATCCAGGAGAGCCTTGACCTCGTTTTTGATTTTGGCCATGCCTACCAGATAATCCGTGGCGATCTGACCGCCGAATTCCGGGGTGGGCTCGATATCCCCCGCGCCGATGTTCACCACTTCCTCCACCCCGTCCACGATCAATCCCATCGGCGTCAGCTTGCCTTCCGGCGTCTTGACCTGAACCACCACAATGCACGTCAGATCGGTGGCTGCCGCTTCAGCGAAACCAAACCGCCGGCGCAAATCCATGACCGGGATAATCCGTCCGCGCAGGTTGATGACCCCGCGCACGTAGTCGGGCATCTGGGGCACGGCGGTGATATTGCTCAGCCGGATGATTTCCCGCACCTTCAACACTTCAATCCCATAGGACTCGTCCTGCAGGGTGAAGGTCAGATACTTGCCGGCAAGCGTCGTTCCGGCAGCAGCGGTCGCGGTCTGAATTTCGGCCATAAAAACAGTTGATTGGTTCCCGCGAAGTTAAACTTCACGTCAGAATATGTATCGGCTGGAGCCGGAACGTTCTTGATTGGAAAATGACGTGCCGAGCGGCAAAACAGCCAATAAAAACGGGGCTACAACCGACTTTCAACAGGAAGCCGTTGCCCCGCAACAGCTATCAGAATTACTCACACTAACAAAAATACAGAAGAATATTTGTTAATTCTTCGAGGCTGCCGGACGCTGACAGGCCTGGTTGCACTGGCGCAGGCCGGTGTCAATTTTGCAAATGTGGCTGGTGAGCCAGGAACCGACAAATTTTTTGAGTTCGAGCACCAGGGAAATGCTGGCGCCTTCGCGTTGCAGCCGCTCCTGGAATTTGCCCACCCCGGCGAGCAGTTTTTGGTGGGCTTGCTTGTTCTTGCCCGCGTTGGGACAGCGGGAGTGCTCCATCAGCCCCTCCTCATGACGGAAATGGCGCTGGGTGTAATCCACGAGAAATTCCACCATCTCCTGCAAGTGCTGCTGGGCTTCTCCCTGACGGCAGGCCTGGTCCAGGTTGTTCACCATTTCAATCAGTTCCTGGTGCTGTTCGTCGATGGATTCCACGCCCGTGGCCATGGTGGTGGGATTCCAACTGATGCGATGGGTCACCTCCGCAGAGGGGATGGCTTGCGGGGGCCGGTTGCCCCTGGAAACTGGCGCCGGCGTCACAGCGGCGGCGCCAAAATCGGTGGCGGCATAATGTCCCGCCGGAGCCTCATGGGAGGTGGTTCTCCCCGTGCGGCAGCCCCCTTGGATGAGCACTTCCAATTCCACGACGGATTGCTTCATCACCTCGGCCTGGGCATTGAGTTGCTCGGCGGCGGCGGCGGTTTCCTCGGCATTGGCGGCGTTGCCCTGGGTCACCTTGTCCATCTGGCCCACGGCCATGTTGATTTGGGCAATGCCCTGGGTTTGTTCGCGGGAAGCGCTGGCCACTTCCGCCGCGAGTTCATCCACCTGGCGGGCCTTGGTGACGATCTCGTTCAGGGCCTCGGCCACCTTGGCATTGATTTCCACCCCCTGGGTCGTGCGCGTAATGGCGCCTTCAATTTTGGTGGCGGTTTCCCGGGCGGCCTGGGCGCTGCGTTGCGCCAGATTGCGGACTTCATCGGCAACGACGGCGAAGCCCATGCCGGCCTCACCGGCGCGGGCGGCTTCCACCGCGGCATTCAATGCGAGGATGTTGGTCTGGAAAGCAATCTCATCAATGGTCTTGATGATCTTGGCTATGTCATCACTGGAGGCTTTGATGGCTTCCATGGCGGTGGACATGGCTTGCATGTCGGCCACGCCCTTGTCAGCGGCGATCCGGGCCTGTTTGGCCAGTTCGTTGGCCTGATGAGCATTATCCGAATTGCGCTTGGTCATGGAGGAGAGCTCTTCGAGTGAGGCGCTCGTTTCTTCAATCGAAGCCGCCTGTTCGCTGGCGCCTTCGGCCAACGCCTGGCTGGCGGAGGAAACCTGACCGGCGGCGGAATTGATTTGCGTGGAGCTGTCGTCGAGGGTGGCGATGGTCCGCATGATCGGCCCGGCAATGGCGCGGGAAACCAGGATGCCGATGACGGCTGCCAGCAGGGCCACCGCGCCCGCAGTGACGGAAACCCAAATCAACATGCTGCGCTGCGCCTGGGTTAACCGGCCGCTGATTTCCGTGAAATCGTCTTCGTAAGCGCCGGCGCCAATGACCCAATCCCACGGTTTGAAATAGGTGATGGCGGCAAACTTGGTCCGGGCCGTGGCCTCCCCGGTGTTTTTCCAATCGTAAGTTTCAAACGCCACTGTTTTGCTGTCCGTCTTCAGTCCTTTTTCAATGACGGACTGGATGAACAGCCGCCCGGAGGCATCCTTGGCTTCCCAAATATTTTCCCCGTCCCGCTTGCCCTGGAAGGAAACAATGTATTTGCCCTTTTGGTCGCCGGTGCCGCCCAGCACATACACGTAGCCGGTCTTGCCCACCACCATCTCGGTGATGGCATCATGCAGTTCCTTGTTGATCGCCGTCATGCCAATGCCGGTGTACAGCATGCCGATGACCTGTTTGTGGGCGGCATCCCAAATCGGTTCGTACGCGGTGGCCTGCCATTGGTTCACCACAAAAGCGCGGCCGCAATAGGTTTCGCCTTTCAACACCGTTTGCACCACCGCATTCGGCACCCCATCAGGATTTTGCGCGGGGATGTACGTGCCAATGGCGCGGGTGTCATTCGTATTTAACACCGTGGTGCTGACGCGCAACATGTCGCCGGCGTCATTCATCCGCTGGAAGATGGTGCAGAAATCCCCGGTCTGGTGTGTGACCTCATCCACAAATCCGGCCGGCGCCTTGGCGGCCGTCACCTGCCCCAGCCAGTTGGAACCCACCAGCAGCTTCGGCAGCGTGATAGCCGTGGCTTGCCTGGTGAATTGATTGACCGCCTGCCAGGAAACTGTATCTGCACCCACGGTCACTCCGCCCGACTGCGTCAACAGGTCCCGGGCCACGCCCAGGTTGTGCGCCAGCACCCGTTGGTTGCGCGCTTCGGAACTGGCGCACAGCCAATAAACACTCTGGGCCACCTTGGCCCCCTGGTCATAAGCCTGCTGCCGGATGGAGGTGTTGACCTCCGTGTGCAAGCGCCGTTGCTGGACAAACAAGGTCGTCAGCGAAACCGTGACGGCGAAGGCCACCGGACACACGGCCAGAAGTGTTATTTTTGCACTGACTTTCATCTTGTCCTTTTCTGATTGAGTTATCGGAGGGTTTAGAAATCTTTGAAATCGTCGTCCATGGGAATGGACTTACGGCCGCTGCTGCCAGTCACAGCGGGCAAACTGAAACTGCTCTCCGGCTTGCGGGCGGAGCCGTTGGACGCTTTCTTGCCATGGCCGTTGGAGGCTGCAGGCTTCACTGGTTGGGTTCCCTGGGAGCGGCGCACCGGCACCTCGTCCGTCCAGGCCTCGGCCCGGCGGCCTTGCACCAGGTGCGTCAGCTCGGAGACAGCATCCTTCATGGCGCCGGCCTGGGAATTTAATTCCTCGGCGGCGGAAGCCGTCTCTTCGGCATTGGCGGCGTTGCCCTGCGTCACCTTGTCCATCTGGCCCACGGCGAGGTTGATCTGCTGGATGCCCTGCGTCTGCTCCTGCGAGGAGCCGGACACCTCGGCGACCAGCTCATCCACCTGCCGGACCTTGACGGTGATTTCTTCCAGAGCCGCCGCCACCTTGCCGCTGATCTCCACGCCCTGGGCCGTGCGCGCGAGGGCGCCTTCGATCTTTACCGAGGTCTCCTTGGCCGCCTGCGCGCTACGTTGGGCGAGGTTGCGGACTTCATCGGCCACCACGGCAAAGCCCATGCCGGCTTCGCCGGCGCGGGCGGCTTCGACCGCGGCGTTCAGCGCGAGAATGTTGGTCTGGAAGGCGATCTCATCAATGGTCTTGATAATCTTGGCGGTTTCATCGCTGGACTGCTTGATCGCGTTCATGGCGGTGGTCATGTCGCGCATGCCGGCAGCCCCGGTGTCGGCGGCGGTGCGGGCACCGCGGGCGAGTTCGGTGGCTTTCTGGGCGTTCTCGGCGTTCCGCTTGGTTACGGAAGCCATTTCTTCCAACGAAGCGCTGGTTTCCTCCAGTGACGCCGCCTGTTCGCTGGCGCCTTCTGCCAAGGACTGGCTGGCCCCGGAGATTTCTCCGGCGGCGGCCACGGTCTGATGGCTGGCCGTGTCAATGTGATTGATGGCCGTTACCAGCGGCCGATTGATATACTTGGCACTGAAATAATAAAATCCGACGATGGTAACGATGAGCAAAATCCCGCACACCAGGGTCATGCTGCGCATGGTCCGGGCCACCACGGTGTCATGGGTCATAGGCGCCTTGAGCACGAAGGCCCCCTTGATGTCGCCCGCCTTCATGTTTTCCATGGGGAAACCCAGGGGATCCCGGCCGTCGCCGGTGATGCTGCGGGCGGGATCGCCGTGGCAACTCAGGCAGCTATCCGTCAGCCGCACGGGCCGGGCCAGCAGCAACTCATGATTTTTGTGATCTTGGATGAAGTATTCCTCCTTGCCGGCGGCAAAGGCCTGGAACGCCGCGCTGAACTCGGCCCCGTTGTCATTCTTGGAATTGCGCGCCGCAATGCCCGGGGTGGATGGAGTGAAAAATTCAAACCCCTGGTCTTTGGCGGATTTTTCCGCCGCCTGCCAGGAAGCCACGATGGGAATGGCACTGTAGAAGGCCGACGTGCGGTAGGTTTCGCGCAAAGGTTTACCGCCGCTCTCCTGCTTGGCCGCCGCCATGAGTCCGGTCACATCAAAAGCCTTATGCCCATACATGTTATCCATGCGCTCCGCCACGGTCTCGGCCTGCTTGAGCACCACGCTCATTTGGTCATGCAAGGCATCGACCCGGTTTTTTTCCGAAAGCCAGTACACCGTGCCGCAAGCCCCGATAAACGTGATGATTACCGCCACCGCTGCCGCCAGAATTATCTTTGCGCTCAGTTTCATATCCCTTTTTTCCGTGAAGCTGTCGATTTGGTCCCCTGGTTATTCGTTTGCGCTACCGCCTACACCGGTTTCGCCGGCCACGATTTGGTCAATGTCCAACAGGGCTTTGACCACGCCCTTGATCTTGGCCATGCCGAGGATGTAACTGGTGGCAATGGCCGTCCCGAAATCCGGAGTTTCCTCGATGTCTTCCGGGGCGATGCTCAATACTTCCTCCACCCCGTCCACGATCAATCCCATCTGCGTCACCTTGCCATCCGGCAGCTTCACCTGCACCACCACGATGCACGTGAGGTCGGTGGCTGCCGCCGCGGCAAAGCCAAAGCGCAACCGCAGGTCGGTGACGGGAATGATCTTGCCGCGCAAGTTAATGACGCCGCGCACGTAGGCCGGCATCCGGGGCACGGCGGTGATGCTGGTCATGCGGATGATTTCCCGCACCCGCAACACATCAATGCCATACGACTCCTCTTGCAGGGTGAACGTGAGGTATTTGCCGGCCAACCGTTCGGTGGCGGCCGCTGGCGCATTGGTTAATTCAGACATAGTTGTCGTTGATCGGCTGCAACAAACCCCAAATAAATTCCTATCTGTTGGGATATCGGTAATCGCGGCCCGTGTCCGTAAGCAGAAGAGTACGCAGAAATTGTCCGAGATTTGATTTATTTTGTCCTGCCGTTAGGCAGCGAAGCCGCTCCGATAACCGCCCGGAGATCGGCCCGGAGACAGGACTCAGAAATCTTTAAACGCGGCTTCCAAGGGGATGTTCGATTTGCCGGTTCTTCCCGACAGGGCAGGCAACAGCGAGGACTTTGGCGTCCGACTGGCGCCGGACGATTCCGCCGGCGCGGTGGGGCGGGCCGGGGCGTTGTGCCGGACGGCGCCCCCGACCATTTTTTGCAATTCTCCGGCGATAGTTTGCAACGAGGCCGCCTGACCATTGAGTTCCTGGGCGGCAGCGGCGCTTTGTTCGGCACTGGCGGCATTGCCTTGGGTCACCTTGTCCATCTGGCCCACCGCCGTGTTGATCTGGGTGATGCCCTGGGTTTGTTCGCGGGAAGCCCCGGCCACTTCGGTGACCAACTCATCCATGTGCCGGACCTTGCCGGTAATCTCGTTCAACGCGGCGGCCACCTTGCCGCTGATCTCCACGCCCTGCGCCGTCCGCGTCAGGGAATTCTCAATTTTTGCGGTGGTTTCGCGGGCAGCCTGGGCGCTGCGTTGCGCCAAATTGCGGACTTCGTCGGCCACCACGGCAAAGCCCATGCCCGCCTCGCCAGCGCGGGCGGCTTCCACCGCGGCATTCAACGCGAGGATGTTGGTCTGAAAAGCAATCTCGTCAATCGTCTTGATGATCTTGGCGGTTTCATCGCCCGAGGCCTTGATGGCATCCATGGCCGCGGTCATGGCCTGCATGTCGGCGGCCCCCCGGTCGGCGGCGGTGCGGGTTTCCTTGGCCAACGCGGTGGCTTTCTGGGAATTCTCGGCATTGCGCTGGGTCATGGAGGAAAGTTCTTCCAGCGACGCACTGGTTTCCTCGATGGACGCGGCCTGTTCACTGGCCCCTTCCGCCAGGGATTGGCTGGAAGCGGACACCTGGCCTACGGCATTGGCCAATTGCACGCTGGATTCCGCCAGAATGGCGCTGACGCGTTGCAGTTCGCGGACGATCAAATTTTTGAGCCGCCAGCCGAAGAAAATCAAACCAGCCAGCACCCCGGCCGTAATGCCGCTTTGCCAGTTCATGGCCCGGTGGGCGTGGGATTGCTCAGCCGCCAGTTCATCGGAGGCCATTTTTTGCACGCTGGTATTTTGCCGGCTGAGCACTGCGAGAAGGGCGTCGTACTGCGGCGATACCTGGCTGAAAAACTGGTCGTAGGCGTCGGCCACTCCGCCGCGCAGGACGTCATCCACCACCACCTTCTGCGCCTGCAAGAGGTCGGCGTATTTTTTCTGCAATTCGGATGCATTGCCCCCGCAGGCCGCCACCAGTTCGCCAGCGTGCTTCTGGGATTTCTCCAGGTCGCCCAGCACCTTCTCCATTTCGTCCGGGTCCTTGAGCCGCATGAAATGCTGGAGGGAACCGTGCGTGGCCGCGAGCGTCTCCAGCAAAATGTAACTGCGGCTTAACTGGCCCAGGGAATCCGTGGCCACCCGGGCCGAACTGGCCAGGGACTGGCGCAACAGGAGCACGAAAGCTACCACCGCCAGGGTGCTCACCAGCCCAAAGGCGCCCAACAGGAAGGCCAGCCGGCGGGAAACATTGAACTTTTTCATGGAATGCAGGGTGCGGCGGGCCGGGTAACCGCGCGCGACGATTATTCAGCGGTCAGCTTGGAAATGTTAAAACCTACCACGAGCGAACCGATGGGCTTGGTCCCATCGAGCACAGGCACCGCCAGTTGAATCTGCTGTTGGCCGGAGGATTCATCCACTTCCACCGCGCCCTGCCAGGTTTTGCCGGCCATGGGATTGTCATGCTTGGCCTTGCCCTGATGTGACCAGTTGGAAGGTTTGGACAGAAAGGCCACCTTGGTGCCGTCGGCCCCGGACAGAAAAGCTTCGCTGACGTCCTCGGTTTTTTTGGACTTGAGAAAATTTGCCGCGGCGTTCTTGGAGAAGGAACGCACAACGGGATCCAACACCGAGGCGGATTTCCATTTCTCCTGGGTCATGCCGGCCGCTTCGGGCGCGGGACTGGCATTGTGCGCCTTGACGGCATCCACGATGGCGGGATCGGCGGCCCAACCTTGGAGCGCCTTAATTTTGGCGTCGAGCTTGGCTTGCACGGCGGCATCCAAACCTTGGGCGCTGAGGTTAAAACTGCAGAACGAAGATACCACCAGGAGGGCGAGGAGTCGTTTCATAATTTTCCGTTTTTGTTTTTGAGAAATTTAGGACTTGGTTGTCGGGGAAAGTGCCGGGGCGTCCCGGAGCAGTTGGGCGGCATCGGCGGTGATGATGCGGTTGACATCCAGGAGCGTCTTGACCACGCCCTTGACTTTGGCCATGCCCAAAATGTAATCGGTGGCGATCTGTCCGCCAAAATCAGGAGTTTCCTCAATGTCCGCCCCGGCGAGGTTAATGACCTCCTCCACCCCATCCACGATCAATCCCATCTGCGTCCGTTTGCCATCGGGCAATTGCACCTGGACCACCACGATGCAGGTCAGGTCGGTGCCGGCGGTTTCGGCAAAGCCAAAACGCTGGCGCAAGTCCATGACGGGAATAATCTTGCCCCGTAAATTGATCACCCCGCGGATGTAGGCGGGCATCTGCGGCACCGCCGTGATGTTGGCCAGCCGGATGATTTCCCGGACCTGCAGGACATCAATCCCATAGGATTCCTGTTGGAGGGTAAAGGTGAGGTACTTGCCGGCCAGATTTTGGCCGGCAGACACAGATTCCGTGCGCAATTCAGACATAAAATCGATGGTGACCCAGAAATGGCGTCAACCTCATATCGGCGGGAGAGGTCAGAGCGATAAGCTCAAAAATGAAAAAAATATGCCCTCCCATCCGATTCCCCGGATGGGCTCAGCTAATGAACAAGATGTGCTACCGGTTGACCGTAGAGGAAACCAGTATGACTTGACGCAAAAAATTCAGATTTGCGCAGTAAACGCAGCCAACGCAATCGCCAGGCCTTCGGGAATTTCCGGATCAGAAATCCTTGAAATCACTCGCGGTGGGCTGGGCCCGGCGCGTCTTGGCGCCGCCCAATTTGGCCGGCATGCCTCCGACATGCCCGCGACCGTTGCTGGCGCCGTTGGCTTTCGGTGCCGCTGCCGGTTTGGCTGCCGGAACACCCGGAACTGCCGCACTCCCGGCAGCAACCTGGCGCTCCACCCCACCTACCAGTTGGAGCAATTCATTGACCGCCTGTTGCATGACCAGCGCCTGGGCGTTGAGTTCCTGCGCGGCGGCAGCGCTTTCCTGGGCGCTGGCAGCGTTGCTTTGGGTGACCCGGTCCATCTGGCCGACCGCCGTGTTGATTTGCTGGATGCCGTGGGTTTGCTCCCGGGAGGCTCCGGCAACTTCGGCGGCGAGCCCGTCCACCTGGCGCACCTTGGCCGCGATGTCATTGAGGGCGGTGGCCACCTTGGCGCTGATTTCCACCCCCTGGTTGGTCTTGGCGAGCGCCCCGGCAATTTCCGTAGCCGTTTCCTTGGCCGCGTGGGCGCTGCGTTGGGCGAGGTTGCGGACTTCATCGGCCACCACGGCGAAACCCATGCCAGCCTCGCCGGCGCGGGCCGCTTCCACCGCGGCGTTCAAGGCGAGGATGTTGGTTTGGAAAGCAATCTCATCAATGGTCTTGATGATTTTGACAATGTCCCCGCTGGAGACCTTGATGGTTTCCATGGCGGCGGACATGGCCTGCATATCGGTGACGCCATGATCGGCGGCGGTGCGCGCCTGCCGCGCGAGGTCATTGGCGTTCTGCGCATTTTCCGCGTTCCGCCGGGTCACGGAGGACATCTGTTCCAACGAGGAACTGGTTTCCTGCAACGAAGCGGCCTGAGCGCCGGCCCCGTCGGCCAGGGTCTGGCTGTTCGTGGATACCATGGCGGCGGAATTGGTCAGTGCCGCGGAGGTTTGCCGCAAGCGGCCGGCGAGCGCCTCCAACTGCCGGCGGATCTGCCGGGAGTTGAGCGCCACCAACAGCGCCGCCAGCGCGGCAAAGAGGACGCTGATCGAGCCCAGCCACAGCACCGAGCCGCGAATTTTGGCAAAGCCATCCACCGTCATGCGGGTGCTGTCGGCTGCCACCTTGGAGCAGTAGGTTTTCACCTGTTCGGCGGCCGCGTTCAACTGGTTGACCTTGGGGGGCACATCCTGATCCAGCATCTTCATGGCCGCCCCAAAATCCTTGTCCAACTGGGTGCGGATGGCATCCATGGTTTTGGCGTAGTCGTCGAAGCTGGCCTGCAACGTGGCAACATACCGGTGGCCTTCGCCATCGGGATAGAGCTGGTTCAGCGCAGCAATGGTCTCCAGGTTTTTCTGGTGGATGGCCTCGGTTTCCTTCAATTTTGCCGGCCGGTCCTGTTCCTGGGCGAACATGAGTTCGTAGGAGTGGAGCCGGTAGATGGCCAGGTTTTCCTGCAGCCGCGCCAGATGCTGGAGGCTGGGCAGCCCTTCATCGCGCAAATTGTGGGTGGCCACAGCCCCCGCCGTGCAGACCCGCCACAAAACCCAGCCTTGAAGGACCAGGAAGGCCAGCAGCAACCCCACCACCACCTGGATGACACCAAAGCGGCGCTGAATGGAGGTCGAACGGGTGGTATTGATAGTGGGGCTGGCAGGCATGGGCGGTTCCGGTTATTTGATTTCGATTTTCTTGACGCCCTTCAGATCGGCATCGGCGGGGACAATCGCGATGGCCCCCTTGGTGGCGGCGACCAGCGCGACCACGGCGGCGGCATCATCCGCGCGTTTCGGCTCCTGGCCCCGGCCGGAAAATGCCAGCCGTTGCCAGAAGGTCTTGAACGCGCTGAAATCCATGCCACTGATTTCCTTGAGCGCGGCATCGGTTTTGTCGGGCAGCACAGCGATGATAATGGCCTGGCCGCCATCCCAATACTTGGTCTTGCCGGTGTAGATGTCCTTGGCGGCAGCCGCCGAAAGGCTGTCGGTGGCCACCTCGGCGTTGGCAATGACCACGGCGCCGTCGAGGGCCAGCGCGCGCAACGCGCCCGTGCCCAGCACCGCCGCCATCAACATGATTTTAATCAGTCCTGTTTTCATAGCCGTTATTTCGGGAGATGGGCGGTTAGAAGCTGAACGTGGACTTGACGGCCAGCATGAACCAGCCGCGGTCGTCAATCGGGGTGCTCTGCTGATTGTCGTTCAACAGGCCGGTGCCGGTGATATAATGGCCTTCAATCTTGAAGACCCACCAATCCTTGGGATCCACGCGAACCGACAACGCCACATCCTTCTGGTACTGGGTGGAATTGGAGGTCTGGTCCGTGTCGCCGTAGTACTCGTTGTAATAGCTGCCCACTTCCAGCCACTTGTTGAAGCGGTAGGCGGCGCTCACGTACCAGGATTCGGTCTGCACTCCGGGCGAGGCTCCGGTGTCCACGCCGCCGATGATTTTATGACCGACAACATTGTAGGTGAAATATTCGGCCTGGAAGGTCCAGGACTTCCACAGGTATTCCAGGGAAACCTGGCCGTAAGGAATGTCGGAGACCGTCTTGATCTCGCCAGGCCCAAATGGCGGATTGACGGTCACGGTATAGCCGAAATCGCTGATATACCCGCCGGAGAGCCCGAGCCGGAGGCCGTCCACCGGGGTGTTGTACCAGAGCTGGCCGCCGTAAATGGGGCACTGATCAATGCCGCCGAAGCTGCCAATTGGCGCGGGCGGCAGACCGTTCTGAATGCCCCGGGCCACGCCGCCCTTGTCGGACATGTTAATCAACCCGGCATAAACCTCGTACGAAAGGCTGCCAGCCTTGCCGAGCGGGAGGTTGCCGAAGAACTCGCCGCCATCAATGGAGCAGGAGAAGTCGCGCCAGCGGGCGTCATAAATGCCCTGCGGCAGCAGCACCGAGGTGCGGGCGAGGTCCACGTCCTGGATGTGGTTGTAGAAACCGCCCGGCCGGCGGATGCGTCCGGCGCGCACGCCGATGTAATCGTTGAAGGTGTATTCCACGAGAGCGTAGTCGAGGAATGGCTCGTATTCATTCACCCGGCCCACGGTGAAGTCGAAACCCTGCACGGCAATGCGAGTGCGCGGCAGCGGGTTGACCGAGAGGTTCAGGCCCACTTCGGTAAAATTGAACGAGCCCTGCGTCGTGTTGCCGAGGTAATCGTAGTCGGTGGAGGCCAGGAAACCCTGGCTGACAAAACCGTGAAAATCCACGGGCGGCAAATTTTTGCCGAGGTTCACTTCATAAGCCTGCGCGCCGCCGGCGGCCAGGATGGTCGCGGTGAGAGCCAGGGCAATTTTATGGGACGGATGCATTACTTTCATTTTTGGAGTTGCTGGGGTGAGGTGGCGGCTGGTGCTGGTGCAGCCAGCGCCGCCCGCTGGATGGATTGCAGCAGGGATTCCGCTGCAATGATCCGGTCCACGGCCAGCAAGGTTTTTACCGTATCCTTGATCTTGGCCATGCCGAGAATGTATTCGGTGGCGATGGTGACCCCAAAATCCGGCGTTTCCTCGATATCCCCCGCCGCGATGTTGATGACTTCTTCCACTCCATCCACCACCAGGCCCATCGGCGTAACTTTGCCGTCGGGCAGTTGCACCTGCACCACGACGATGCAGGTCAATTCCGTGTCGGTAATTTCGGAAAATCCAAAGCGCAACCGCAGGTCCATGACCGGAATGATCTTGCCCCGCAGGTTGATGACGCCCCGGACATAGGCCGGCATCTGCGGCACCACGGTAATTCCAATAAGCCGGATGATCTCCCGCACCTGCAACACATCAATGCCGTAGGATTCGCCTTGAATGCCAAACGTCAGATACTTCCCCGCGAGTTGCGAGGCGGATTTGCCATCACGTTTTGCCAGTTCGGTTGCCATAGGTTGCCATTGCGTTTCAACGGGCACCCCACCAGTGTGGCAAAATCCGATTAAATCGAACTTCGCGGCAGGGGCGATTCACGCTGAGCCGACGGTTGGTGTCATCGGCAATAAAGGGTGATTCTTGAGCAAAATTTGTGGGTTCATCAGGAAGCCTGCCCGCTCTGGACGCGGCAATTCTTGAACCCAAACCACTTGGACCGGGGCAAAGAAGGAAAATCCGACCGGACCTTTTTTCTTCAGCCTCCCGTCCCTGCACCGATAAATATATGCAGGCTACCCAGTGCAACGCGCCGGGGAAGCCGGCTTGAGGTGATATCATGAAAATACCGGTCCAATTTGGCGAACCCACCCAATTTGACCTGCGATTGCAGCAACCGCTCCGCCCCGGGTCGTATCCGCCGCCCGGCGCCGCGCCTTTTGTTGAATTGGAGCCCGCCCTGAATTTGCCTTCCGTTTTCCCAATCGCACACCCGGCGCCGGACCTTGAAACCGCGGGACAAGGCGCCGGACCATGAACCTTTCCATGCGGCGCATCCTGGTGGTGGATGACAATTTGGCAATCCACGAGGATTTCCGGAAAATTCTGGCCCCAACGGCCGAATATGAATCACCGCTGAAGGATGCCGAAGTCCGCCTCTTTGGCAGCACGCCGTCCACCCGAGCGCTGCCCGCGTTTCGTCTGGATTTCGCATCCGATGGGGCTACCGCCCGGGAAATGGTTCACACCGCCCGGGACCAAGGCGATCCGTACTGTGTAATTTTCATGGATGTGCGGATGCCCACCGCCCCGGACGGCATTCAGACCGCAGCCCAAATCTTCACACTGGACCCCGACATCCAGGTGGTGCTCTGCAGCGCCTATGCAGACTACAACCTCGAAGAAATCGGCCGGCATCTGCCCCAATCGGACCGCTTTGTCATTCTCAAGAAGCCGTTCGATGTGGTGGAGGTGCGGCAACTGGCCAATGCCTTCGCGGAAAAATGGCGGTTGAGCCGGGAGACCCGGGACACCTTGCAACTCCTGGAACAGACCGTGCAGCAACGCACTGCCGAGCTCCACTGGAAAACCGCCCTGCTGGAGGCCCAGTTGAATTCCACCATCGACGGGGTCTTGCTGGTGGATCCGCAAGGCAAAATCATTCTCACCAACCAGGCGTTTTTCCAAATCTTCCATATTCCCAACGACCTGACCGGGGAAAACGACGATGCCAAATTGCTCCCGCTGGCCACGGCCCAGGTCAAAGATCCCGAAGCTTTCCTCGCCCGGGTGCACCAGCTTTACGCGCATCCCGAGGCCATCGGACGTGATGACGTGGAGCTGTGCGATGGCACCGTGCTGGATCGCTACTCGGCCCCGGTTCAGAATCCACAAGGCAACCACTACGGCCGCATCTGGACCTTCCGCGAGATCACCGAACGCAAAAAGGCGGAGGAATTGCTCGCACGGGAACGCGACCTGTTGCAGGCGTTGCTCGACAACGTGCCGGACTACGTTTACTTCAAAGACCTGCAGTCGCGCTACACCCGCATCAACGCCGCGCTGGCCCGTTACTTTGGCCTGCCTTCCCCGGAAGCAGCCGCCGGCCGGGGCGACATGGATTTCTTCACCCTGCGGTTCGAGCGCCAGTCGTTCGTGGATGAGCAACGCATCATGGCCACGGGCGAACCCATTGTGGATCGGATCGAAGAATGGCGCGCGCCCAACGGCAAGACCAACTGGGTGTCCACCACCAAAGTCCCGTTGCGCCGCCGCGACGGCCAGGTCGGCGGACTGATCGGCATCTCCCGTGATTTCACTCCGCGCCGGCTGGCCGAGGAACGGCTGGCCCGGACCAATGAATGCATCCTTTCCTTTGGCACGGACATCCGGGAAAACATTCACCGGCTCACCCGCCTGGCGTGCGGCTTATTGAATGCCCGCAGCGCGGTTTACTGGCATGTGGAAGGCTCGCATTTGGTCGCCCTCACCTCGCATGGCGTCAATGCTGCCGCCACGCTCACCGCCCATCCGGCGCCGCTTTCCTTGCTGCAGGAACTCGCCGGCAAATCCCGGGAGCGGCTGCAACTTATTTCCCGGCTGGAGGGCAGTCCGCGCGGCGCCCAACTGGCGGAATACGGGCTGGGAGGATTTCAATGCGCCGTAGCCGTCCCCATGCGCACCGGCGAGGAGCTGATGGGCTGCCTGATTCTGCTCTTTCCGCACGAGATCGACCGCGCCATTCTCAATGATCAGGTGCTCACCGCCGTGGCCGCGGCGGTGCAGGTGGAGGAAGAACGCTGGCGCGCCACCCGGGAACGGCAACAGA
>DATJIU010000152.1:0-3782 GCA_035492855.1 Dongiaceae bacterium
TACCACCGGCGCCGACAAGCAGGCGACTCTGCGCTTTTGCGATTATGCTTCCGCCGGCGCCTCCTGGTCCGAAGCTTCGGCCTTGCGCGTGTGGCTGCCCCAACCGCTGGATCTGGCGGCGCCGTTGGCAGCCGAGATTTCCCCGAGCAAGGCCCCCTGACGAAGGCTCCTCTGGTACAGGGGCAGCCACCCGTTTCCTGGCTGGCTGCAAAATTGGCAATCTCTTTGCCAAATTACAGCCAGCCAATTGCTTCCACGTTTTGCATAATGAAGTCATTCCGGGCGTGATGAGTTGGCAGAGTTGTTTTATCGCGACCACATCCCGGCAGTAGGAATCGCCGGCGGCCCGGTGGCCTTTCTGCTCCGGCCGGCGGCGGAAATAACAGCGAACCAACTTCCCCATCATGAATGCGCCCGCCTCGTCCAAAATCTTTCCTGGTGTTTTCATTTACCGATTGACGGGTTGCCTTGCCGCAGCGGGACTGTTATTGGGGACGTCCCTGGCGGGCGCACAATCATTCATTGTGGAAACATTTCCCCCCACCATGTCCCAAGGCGTTTCGCCGACCGCGCCGGTGATCTTTCATTTCAACACGGCCATGAATCTGGTGCTCACTGCGGTTACCTATACCAACAACGACGTCGAGCCGCCCCAGGAAGTGCCGGTAACCTCCGCGTGGAGTCCGGATCATCAGTGGCTGACCAATACCGCCGGCGCCGGCTTCCCCGCGGGCGCGCTCATCATCTGGACCGCCGCGGGCAAGGATTCGGTGGGCAACCTCTTGACGGGCCTGACCACCGGTTACTTCATGACCGGCAACGGCGGCCCGCACATCGCCGCCATGTTCCCGCCCAATGGCACCACCAACATCTCCGCAACCGCGCCGGTGATTTTTAATTTCAGCGCCCCCCTGGACCCGGATGCCACCACGGCGCAGTTTTTGGATCAAGGCCACTTCCCGCCCCAATTTCTCGCCACCACGGCCACCTGGAGCGCCGATCACCTGTGGTTGACCAATACCCCCGAGCCGGCATTTCCCGGAAACACTTTCATTGCCTGGATTGTCAGTGGCCAGGATCCCGAGGGTTTGGATTTGGAAGGAACGCTTTCCGGGGTGCTCATGACCAGTGCCGGCGGCACCGGGCCGGCCCCCACACTGGTTTCGGTCACCCCGCCCGACCTGGCCAGCAATGTGGCGCCGACGGCGCCGGTGGTGTTTGCCTTCAGCGAGGCAATGAACACGAACAGCACTGCCGCCCAATTTAAGGATAGCGCCAGCCCCATGGTTTCCCTGCCGGTCACGATTTCCTGGAGCGCCGACCGCACCCGCCTCACCAACACCCCGGTCGGCCCATTTCCCGATGGCGCCATGATTCTGTGGAGTCTGACGGGGCAAAATCTCGCCGGCACGGCCCTGGCCGCAACTACCGGGATGTACTGGATCACCAATTCCGGCGCCACCCTGACCAACCCTCCCGGCGTCGTGTTGGTGGCCTGCGGCGAAAGCGTCACGCAAACCGATACGAACCTTTTTGAATTTGCCCAACCCGAATTTGTGGCGCTCGCCACGGCAAATCCCGGCTGGGGTTATCTCGTCACGCCTCCGGGCGCAAGCTCTACTCTGACGCTGGGCAATGCCGGCACGGATGGAGTGCTGGAGTTTACGGACGCCGACCCGGATGCCGCCGCGTTTGCCACCAATTATCCTGCCGGCAATTACGGGCTGGAATTGCGCAATGACACCGGCACCACCCTGACCTCCGTCGGCGTGGCCGCCGGGCCGTTGCCGGCTGTCCTTCAAATCACGCCCTGGCAAGTCACCTCGCACGTGGTGCTCGGGCAGAATTGGCCGGTCCAATGGACCTATGCCGTCGGCGGCAGCCCGGTGAATTACCTCCGGGTGACGGTGGAACAGGACGGCGCCATCATTTTCGCCACGCCGTTGCCCGGTGAATCCGGGGCATTGACCGGCAACTCGAATGCCATCGTCGTGCCCGCCAATGTTTTCACCAATACCGGCCACGCCACCGTAACCCTCAGCGCCTTCACCTTCACTTCGCTGGACACCAATTCCATTCCGAATGTCACTCTGCGCGGCGCGCGGCAACGCACCACCACGGTGGAATTGCTCATAGTGGATGGCACGGTGCCCCCGCCGGCTCTGATGGCGACCCAACTTGGTGGCGTCGGCGTAGGCGAGCCCTTTCTCAATCCGCTGCGGGTGACCAATGGCGTCCGGCCCCTGCGGTTCAGCCTCAAGTCTGGCAGCCTGCCGCCCGGATTGATTTTGGAACCGGAGGGCAACGTGTCCGGTCTGCCTACCGGCACGGGCACCTACGACGCGCAAATTCAACTCACCGATCTGCTGGGCCGGAGCGTCACACAGGCATTGCGAGTGGTGACCGGGCCGTTGCCGCCGGAGGGTGGCGCTCCGCGGCTCGAAAATTTTCACCGCAAAACCGCCCAGTCGGTGGAATTTGATCTGGTGCCGGCGGCGTCGGGAGACCATATTGTGGAGCAATCCACCAACTTGAGCACCTGGACGCCGCTGTTCACCACCAACAGCGGCGGCACCCGGTTGACCCTGACTTTGCCCGCCACCACGAAGTCCGGCTTTTTCCGGGTGCGGGCCCCCGGACCGCCCGCGCCCAATCCCCTGACGGTCAATCCCACGCTGCATTCGAACGTCACCGCCACCGCGGCCTTGGACGAGTTTGGCGGCACCCTGCGCCTCACTAACGCGGCGGGCTATGTCTTTGCACTGAACGTGCCGCCCGGCGCGCTGGCCTGGCCCGAAACCATCACCATGACCGACGTCGCCGCGTTGGGCGGGTTGCCGTTCAGTGGCGGCTTGCGCGCTGCGGTGGATTTGCAGCCCGACGGGTTGATGTTTGAAACTCCGGCGCGATTGGACATCATCGCCCCGGCTGATGTGAATCCGGCAACCGTGATTGGCTTTGGCGCGCGGCCGGACGGCAGTCAGTTTGCATTGCGCCCGTCCTTCCAGACCAACCGCACCACGTCGCTGTATCTCTGGCATTTCTCCATGGCCGGCACGGGCAGCGGCTCCGCGGGCGATGCCGCGAACCAGACACAGAACGCGCCCGACAGCCAGATGGAGTCGCTCACCCAGCAGGCCGCCGCCGCCATTCAGGCTTGCCGGGCCGACCCCAACTGCGAGCTTAATTCCCAGGAGAAGATGAGCGAACTGATCACCATCTACACCCAGATGGCGGACCAGGTGGTGCTGCCCAAACTCAAGACCGCCGTTGCGGATGATGCCATGCTGGATGACGCCCTGTACACTTGGCTCCAGTGGCTTCGCGAAATGGCACTGCTGGGAATTTATGATGACGACATGCTCGGCAACAGCGACACCTCCGGCCTCGCCACGCGGGTCCGCCGCGCCGGCAGCCTCGCGGCCCAGGCCCTGCGCAACGGCATCAAGCAGAATTGCGACCGGTGCCTGCAACACGATGTCTGGCGCATTTATCGCGTCTTGGAACTGGCGCGCGAATCGGCCCTGCTGGGCCTCGATAACGACCAGGCCTTCTGGACCTGTGCCCGCAAATGCCTCGTCTTCGAAATGTCCGTGGAGTCTGAGATCATGTCGTCCGGCGATGGCGTGACCTACACCACTCATACCAAGGGCAAGGCCAGGTTGCGGCCGAAAGACCTGAATGGCGGCGCCGATCCCACCGCGGATGAATTGACCCGGCTGATGCTGATTTTTGAAGGCTCGGGCAGTTGGGATGTGACCACGCTCAGCCAGACCGAGCCG
>DATJIU010000153.1:0-2593 GCA_035492855.1 Dongiaceae bacterium
GCACCTCCGGCTGGCCGGTGGCGGAAGTTTCATCCGCTCCGGGTTGCACGGCGCTGTTGTCACCGGAGTTTGGCGCTGCCGGGGCAGCGGGAACCGCCACCACGGGCGGGGCGGCGGAAACCACTTTCGCGGGAGCGACCGGAGCCGGCGGCGGTTTGGGTTGAGGTGTTGGTTCCGGTGTTTCCAAGGGCAACGGCTCCGGCGGCTTGATTTCCGGCTTAGGTTCGGGCGGTGGTGGCGGGCTGGGTTTGGGGGGCGTTGGCGCAGGCGGAGCGGGCGACTCCGGCGCGGCGGGAGCGGGAGCGGCGGGGGCTGCGACCAAAGTGACATCCACCGCGGCATCATGCAGCAGGCGCGCCGGCCGGGTGGGCGTCACGTGAATGCCATACAGCACGAGCACGTGACACAGCACCGCTCCACCCAGGCAGATTTTCAATTCCCGGGTCACGGCTTCGGCTTGGTTTCAATGGCGACCTTGGCAATGCCGGCCTGGCGCAGGGCATCCAGCACGGCAATGGCGTTGCCGAGTTCGGCCTTGGTGTCGCCATTGAGAAACACCTTGGGATCGGGCTGCGCGGCCTGGAGCCGCTGCAATCGCGCGGGCAGTTCGGCCAGCGTGGTGCGTTCCTTGTCCCAGAAAATATCCCCGGTGGCGGTGACGCTGATGGACACGAAACTTTCGCGTTCCTGCGGGGCCCCGGCCGCGGCCACCGGCAGGTGCACGGGGATGGCCTTGTTGTTGACCATGGAGAGCGACACCATCACAAACGTGGCGAGCAGAAAAAAGATGATGTCGATCAGCGGGATGATTTCGATCCGCGCCTTGCGGTTGGTGCGGGGCGACGGAATGTTCATGGCTGCGGGGCGCGATACGCGCACTCGGGCTTGGTGGTTTTGATGAGCAGCAATTCCAAATGCGTGGCGGCATCTTCAATCTCATGGCGGGCCTCCTCCAACCGCGCGTTCAGGTAGTTGAAGGGAATCAGTGCCGTGATGGCAATGCTCAGGCCGAACGCCGTGGCAATAAGCGCCTCGGCGATGCCGCCCGTGATGGCCGTGGGCGCGCCGAGTTCGCTCGCGCCGAGCAAACCAAAGGCGTGAATCATGCCGGTGACGGTGCCCAGCAGCCCCAGCAGCGGTGCCAGGGTGATGATGGTGTCCAGCACCGCGAGGCCGCGGTTGAACCGTTTCAGTTCGTTCGCCGCCGCGCGCAGCAGCGCGCTGGAGAGCGACTGCTCGCGGTTTTGCAGGGCGTACACCAGGGTCCGCGCCACGAAATCGGCGGAGGCCTCGCCGCGGCGCACGGCGGTGGCGGTTTCGCCCCGCTCCACGGCGCCGAGAATTTCGGCCACCTCCCCGGGCCGGCGGCGGCGGCGTTCGCGCAGCACGAACCAGAGCCGTTCAAACACCACGGTGAGTACCACCAGCGAGGTAACCAACAACGGCCACATGATCGGACCGCCTTTGAGGAATATGTGGATCATAATTTAGGAATTGAGTTTGGCCTTCCATTGCCCGAACCGGCGCCAGGCCAGGGCCAATCCGGTCCATACCAGCACGCAACCACCCAGGGACGCCAGCGCCGCCACCAGTTGCCCGGGCCAGCGACCGGCCTCGCCGGTATGCAAAATGCGGACCCAGGTTCGCCAGCGGCGGCCCAGGCTTTGATCGGCATACCGTTCGCATTTCAAAATGTTGCCGGTAGCGGAATCCAGGGTGATGCTGGCGCGCGGCGTGGGATTCCAACCCGCCGGTTCCACCACGCTGCAGATTACCGGGCCGCCCGGCCGGGTGGGCAACCGCAGCGTGAGGGACTGCCAGTGGGGAAATTCCGCCGCGACGGTAGCGCGCACCAAATCCAAAGAAACCCGATGGGACTCCGCAACATTGCCAACAGAATCCCGGGGTTCCCGCGATTTCCGTTCGCCCTGAACCGGGGTGGTTTCGCGCGGCGAATTTGCGGGACCTTCGCCTTCCGTCCGAACGGGCGGCGGCGGGCTGCCGGCCAGTTTGAACAGCAGATGGTTCGCCCAGGAATACGACATTATCACCCCAGAGAGGGTCAGCACCACCAGCACCGGCGCGCTCCACAGACCGATGACGTTATGCCAGTTCCAATCCCGTGCCCGGCCCCGCAAGCCGCCCGCGAACCACACTATCGGACGCAGCGCGGCCCAGTTCCACCGACGCGGCCACCACAGGTAAAGACCGCTGATGGCCAGAAAACAAAACAACAAATTGGCCGCGTCAGCCACCGGCTTGCCCATGGTGCGCGACCCCAGCCAGCGATGCCACTGCTCCACCTGTTGCAGGGTCTTTTGCAAGGAGGTCGTATGCCCCACCACCGCACCGGTAAATGGATTCAGATAAACCGAACCGTTCTCGCGACCGAAATTCACGACCACGGTCGCGGCTGGCTCGGGACGAAATGTCACCGCCGTGGGCCGGCCGGCGGGATTGGCGGTCTGGGCGGCAGCCAGCAAGGCATCCACACTCAAGGCGGCTGCCGGCGCCGGTGGAGTTGCCTGCCGGAAATCACGCTCGGCCCAGGCGGTCAACTGCGGGCCAAATGCCAGCAGGGCGCCGGTGAGCG
>DATJIU010000154.1:0-5145 GCA_035492855.1 Dongiaceae bacterium
TTCAGCGTTTCGCTCCCGCCAAAGCTATTAAAACAGTTCGACACCATGGCGGGCGAAAAGGGCTACGACAACCGCTCGCTCGCCATCGCCGACATGATGCGCGACCACCTGGTGGAACACCGGCAGAAATTCGGCGCGGAAGAGATCGCCGGCACCATTACCCTGGTATATGACCACCACAAATCCCACGTGCAGGAAACCCTCACCGACATCCAGCACGATCATCATGAAGTCATCATTTCCGCGCTGCATGTGCATCTGGACCATCACAACTGCCTGGAAGTGCTCGTGGTGCGCGGGCCAGCGGGGCAGATTAAGAAGATTTCCGACGCCCTCATCGCCGCCAAAGGCGTGAAACACGGCAAACTCACCGTTACCACCACGGGCAAGGATCTGGCCGGTTAACGGGGCCACTATTTCTCATTCCCGAAAAACCTCCGCTGCCCTCCGGGAGCGGAGGTTTCCCATTTATTGAAGTCCCGCCCGCGGGATTTGACGGTGTCACTCACATTTCTCCGGCCCGTTTTTTGGGCAGAGTTGCGCCAATTTTGCGGCGGCGCCACCCGGGCCCGACAAATTCTGGCGCCACCTCACCCTCCTTTTGTCCCCGCGCAAAAAATGTGCACATAAACACAACTCACGGGCAGCATCGCAAATGAAGTTATGTTTATTTTATTAGCAGACGAAATTAGCCCACAGAATGAACTAAATTAAGGGAAAAATGGGCGAAACGTCAGGATATCAGAGCCATATGTCAGCCACCATTTCCCCGGGGAAACAAAAGAAGATTGACGCCGTGCTGCAACATGCCAGCGGCGACAAGCGCTTCAAGATCCTTGAAGTGCACATGAAGAAGCATCTGTTCAAGCACGATGCGCTCATCGAGATTCTGCACAAGGCGCAGGAGCTGTTCGGCTTTTTGGAAGACGACCTGTTGCTGTTCATTTCGCACAAGTTGAAGCTGCCGCCCAGCCGCGTGTATGGCGTGGCGACGTTCTATCATTTCTTCACCCTCAAACCCCAGGGCGAACATACCTGCGTCGTTTGCATGGGCACGGCCTGCTATGTGAAGGGCGCGGACAAGGTCATCGCCGCCATCGAGCAACAGGCCAAGATCAAGCCGGGCGAAACCACGGCCAACAACAAGGTGTCCCTCCTCACCGCGCGGTGCATCGGCGCTTGTGGCATCGCGCCGGCGGTGGTGTATGACGGCACCGTCACCCCGCGGGCCACCCCGGAATCCGCCGTCGAACAAATCAAGAAGTGGATGTAACAACCTATGGTTCTCAACGATCTTCTCCAAATTAAGGAAAAGGAACTGGCCGCGCGCAAAAAAATCGTGCTGCGCTGCTGCATGGCAGCCGGGTGCATGTCCTCCGGCGCCAAGGATGTCAAACAACAGCTTGAAAAGGCCGTGACCGATGCGGGCTTGCAGGATGAAGTCGAGGTCCGCGGCGTGGGCTGCATGAAGCTGTGCTGCGAGGGCCCCCTGGTGCAAAACGACCAGAGCAACGAATTATACGTCAAGGTCACCTCTGAAAACGCCCCGTCCATCATCGCCGCCCTCAAAGGCGGCAAGGCCGAAGCGGCCCAGACCGATCCGAACGCCGCCTTCTTCAGCAAGCAGCTTTCCATCGTCCTGGCCAACAGCGGCCAGATTGATCCCGAGCGCATCGAAAGCTATATCGCCGTCGATGGTTATCAGGCGCTGCACGAGGCCTTGAATGAAATGACGCCCAAGGACGTGGTGGAAACCATGGTCCAGAGCGGATTGCGCGGGCGCGGCGGCGCCGGTTTCCCCACGGGTCTCAAATGGGGCACCGTGGCCAAGTCCGCCAGCATCAAAAAATACGTCATCTGCAACGCCGACGAAGGCGATCCCGGCGCGTTCATGGATCGCAGCGTGCTGGAAAGCGACCCGCACGCCGTACTGGAAGGCATGGCCATTGCAGCCTATGCGGTCGGCGCCGATCAGGGCTTCCTGTACGTGCGGGCCGAATATCCGCTGGCCATCAGCCGGCTGCAAATCGCCATCAAACAGGCCAAGCAGCTGGGCCTCCTCGGCAGCGGCATCTTTGAATCGCCGTTCAATTTCAACGTGGACATCCGCATCGGTGCCGGCGCGTTTGTCTGCGGCGAGGAAACCGCGCTCATGATGTCCGTGGAGGGCAAACGCGGCACCCCGCGGCCGCGGCCGCCGTTCCCGGCGGAGAGCGGCCTGTGGAGCTGCCCCACCCTCATCAACAACGTGGAGACCTTTGCCAACGTCCCGGCCATCTACCGCAATGGCGCCACCTGGTTCGCCGGCATCGGCACGGAAAAAAGCAAGGGCACTAAGGTTTTCGCCCTGGCGGGCAAAATCAAGAACACCGGCCTCATCGAAGTACCCATGGGCACCCCGCTCCGCAACATTGTGGAAGACATGGGTGGCGGCGCGCCGGACGGTGGCAAAATCAAGGCCGTGCAGACCGGCGGCCCTTCCGGCGGCTGCATCCCCGCCAACCACCTGGATACGCCGGTGGATTATGAATCGCTCGGCAAGCTCGGTTCCATCATGGGTTCGGGCGGCATGATTGTGATGGATGAAACCACCCGCATGGTGGACGTGGCCCGGTTCTTCATGGAATTCTGCATGGATGAATCCTGCGGCAAGTGCATTCCCTGCCGTGCCGGCACAGTGCAGATGCACAATCTCCTGGAAAAAATCCTCCAGCGCCAGGCCACCCAACGCGACCTCGCCAAACTCGAGGAACTCTGCGACATGGTGCGGCACAGCAGCCTCTGCGGTCTCGGCCAGACGGCGCCGAACCCCACACTGAGCACGCTGCGTTTCTTCCGCAACGAATACGAGGAATTGCTGCAGCCCGATGTTTTTGGGCCGGTTGCCACCAACGGAGCGAAGTAATTTTATATGTCTGCGATAACCCTTACCATTGACGGCAAACAACTCAGCGCCGCGGGAGGCACCACGGTCCTCCAGGCCGCCGAGGAGGCCGGAATTCTGATTCCCACGCTCTGTCATCTGGACGGAGTTTACGACGTCGGCGCCTGCCGGCTGTGTCTGATTGAAGTGGCCGGAGTACCCAAACTCTTGCCCGCCTGCACCACCAAGGTGGCCGAAGGCATGGTGGTAAAGACCGACAGCGAGCGGATCCAGAAATACCGCAAAATGATCGTGGAGCTGCTGCTGGCCGAACGCAACCACACCTGTGCGGTCTGCGTTTCCAACGGCAACTGCGAACTCCAGACCCTCGCCTACAGCCTGGGGGTGGATCACGTGCGCTACGACTACACCACCCCGCGCTGGGCGGTGGACACCACGCACAAGCTGTTTGGCATGGACCACAACCGTTGCGTGATGTGCGGCCGCTGCGTGCGGGTCTGCTGGCACATCGAGGGCGCGGGCACCAAGAACGTTTCCGGACGCGGCGCGCGGTCGCAAATCATCAGCGATCTCAACGAGCCGTGGGGCGCGGCGGATTCCTGCACTTCCTGCGGCAAGTGCGTGCAGGCCTGCCCCACCGGGGCGCTGTTCCACAAAGGCTCGACGGTGGCCGAGATGGAACGCGACCGCACCAAACTTGAATTCATCGTCAACGCAAGGGAGAAGAAACAATGGAACGCGTGAAATTGGCCACAGTCTGGTTCGGCGGCTGCGCCGGCTGCCACATGTCCTTCCTCGACCTCGACGAGTTCCTCGTGGATCTCGCCGGTTTGGTGGACATCGTTTACAGCCCCGTGGTGGACATAAAGGAGTATCCTGAAAACGTGGATGTCTGCCTCATTGAGGGCGCCATCTGCAACGAGGACAACGTGGAACTGCTCCACAAAATCCGCAAGCGCACCAAGGTGCTCGTGTCGTTCGGTGATTGCGCGGTCACGGCCAACGTGCCCGCCATCCGCAACCAGCTCGGGCTGGGCAATGCCGACAGCGTGCTCCAACGCGCCTATGTGGATCACGCCCAGAACAACCCCGGCGTGCCCAAGGCGGACGGCATCGTCCCGCAGTTGCTCGAACGGGTGCGGCCGGTGCATGAGCTGGTACATGTGGAATACTTCCTGCCGGGCTGCCCCCCGGCGGCGGCGCACATCAAGGCGCTGGTCACCCAGATGCTCAGCGGCGCGACGCCGAAACTGGAAGGGAAACAGATCAAATTTGGATGAGCCCGGCGGGCAAGTCCGCCCGCCACCCGAAATTTTCGCTATGTCTAAACGCATCGTCATTGACCCCGTGACCCGCATTGAGGGCCACGCCAAGATCAGCATTTTCATGGACGACGACGGCCACGTGTCCGACGCCGAATTTCACGTCGTGGAATTCCGCGGCTTTGAGAAGTTTTGCGAAGGCCGGCCGTACGCCGAAATGCCGGGCATTACCCCGCGCATCTGCGGCATCTGCCCCGTCAGCCATCTCCTCGCTTCCGCCAAGGCGGGCGACGCCATCATGGCCGTCCACATCCCGCCCGCCGCCGACAAGCTGCGCCGGCTGATGAATCTCGGCCAGATCGTGCAGAGCCATGCGCTGAGCTTCTTTCACCTGAGCGCGCCGGACTTCCTGCTGGGCTGGGAAACCCCCCAGCCGCAACGCAATGTCTTCGGCCTCATCGCCGCCAACGCCGACCTCGCCCGCGCCGGCATCCGCCTCCGCCAGTTTGGCCAGGAGATTATCGAATTGCTCGGCGGCAAAAAAGTGCATCCCGCCTGGGCCGTGCCGGGTGGGGTGCGGAGCGCCCTCACCGATGCCGCCCGCGCCAAAATCCGTGCGTGGCTGCCCGAGGCCTTTGCCACCACTCAGGTCGCATTCGACCTGTGGAAAAAGACCATGGAGTCGCACCAGCGCGAAATCCAGATCTTCGGTAACTTCCCTTCCCTGTTCATGGGCCTGGTAACGGAGGATGGCACCTGGGAACACCACGGCGGCAAGCTGCGGTTCACCGACAGCAGTGGCAGCGTCATTGCCGACCAGATTGATCCCAAGGACTACCAGGAATACATCGGCGAATCGGTGCAGGAAACCTCGTATCTCAAGTCGCCCTATTACAAGCCGCTGGGTTTCCCCGCCGGCATCTACCGGGTGGGCCCGCTGGCGCGCCTGAACGTCTGCGAACAGATGGGCATGCCCAAGGCCGATGCCGAACTGAAGAA
>DATJIU010000155.1:0-2673 GCA_035492855.1 Dongiaceae bacterium
CAGCGTCCAGGCCAGGTATTTGCCGGCTTCACCACTGCCCAGTACGAGCACATCGTAAAGCTCCGGTTTTGCGGTGGAAGAATTCATGGATGGCTCCTGGAGATTTATGAAACGGCAGATTCAATTTATTTGCAAGGGGAACGATGCGGGGTGTCCCGGCCTTTCCCCCGTGGGATGGGGCGGGACAGTATTGCCATTGCTTGCGCCCCGGCGTTGACCTAACGTAATGGCCCTTTTGCGACCCAGATGGCAAAATCTACTGATAAGGACCTGACCAACCCAACGGCGGATGCGGCCGGATTTCTAAACCGCCGGACCCTCAAGAAAGCGGCGTTGTTGCTGGGCGGGTTGCTGTTGCTCGGGGTGCTCGCCGCGCTGCCGCCCGTCCGCCATTTCATCCTGGACAACCAGCCGCGCCTCAAACACTTCATCCAGGATTTTGGCCCATTGGCGCCGGTGGTGTTTACGGTGGGGGTGGCGGTGCTGGTGGGCTGCGGCCTGCCGCGGCTGGCGTTTCATTTTTTGGGCGGGGCGTTTTTTGCCTTTTGGGGCGGCCTGCTGTGGAGCTCCCTCGGGGCCATGCTCGGCTACAGCGCGGTTTTCATTGCCGTGCGCCAACTGGGACTCCGGGAAGGCATCCTGCGCAAACATCCCAGCTGGGCGAAGCTGGCCGCCCGGCTCCGGCACAACACCGTGCCCGCCGTGATCCTCTTCCGGCAATTGCCGCTTCCGGGAATGGTCGGGAACATTGTGCTCGGCCTGTCCCCGATTCGCCGGCGGGAATTTTTCCTGGGCACCGCCATTGGCCTCCTGCCGGAAGCCGTCCCCATGGTTTTGATCGGTTCCGGCCTGCGCAAAGAGGACCTGAAGCTAACGGTTTTTTACCTGACCAGCGCGGTCGTGTTGTTCATCGTCATCTGGATTGCCTGGGGCGCCTATACCAGGCGCGCCGCCGCCAGCGAAGCGGCCCTGGATCAGGCCGATTGAGTGGCGCAGGCAAGTCTGGTCCGGCCTGGTTTAGCGCCAGAGGCGCGGCATATTTGTAGATTACGCTCCGCAAAATCCCCAAGCCCCGTCAGGGGCGACATAGTGGTCGTGGTCGGCGCTACAAAGATGTCGCTCCTGACGGAGCTTGAGAATGTGGGTGCGGCTTTGGCGGGGTCGGAATTCGTGATATTTCCCAGAAGGCGGAGCTCAGACCTCGGGCTGGGCGAATCCCGTTGCGGTGTAGCGTTCGGCCTGTGGCCGAATCCGGCGAGCCGTAGGCGCGCTCCGCTGTTTCTGGCTCGCCTGACGTGGGTGTTTGTTCCCGAGGAATCGGCGCACAGCGCCGACGCTACACCCGGTCAATGCGATGGATTTCGCCTTGGTAAGGCCAGTCTTCCGGTTTGGCGACCAGGCCAGCCCGCACCGGATTCCGCCAGACATAATCCCATTTCTGCGCATAACTTTCATCATGGCGTAACAGATGGTCGAAAAAACCGGGCTGCCAGAAACTTTCCAATTTTGCCCCGGGAATGTTTGCCGGTTTATGCCCGAGCTGCGTCAGTGCCTTGCCCAAACATTGTTTCAAGCCGCGCTCCCAGCGGCGCAAAGTCATATCGCGACCGATCTGGACGAAGACGTGAACATGATCCGGCATCAGCACGTAACGTCCGATGCCCACGCGAAAGAAATAGCCCCGCTCGGCGTAATTCCGGAAAGCGGCATGAATAACAGGATCCGCCAGCAAGGGGCGGCGCAGCAATGTGTTGAAGGTGACGAAATAAAGTGGCGGATCGTAACTTGCAAAGACCACCTGCAAACGTGGCGGGGTGTCTTTGATTTTACGGTTCATATCATTGCCGCGCCGGAGTTCGGCCACAGGCCGAACGCTACACCCGATCGGCGCACAGCGCCGACGCTACACCATCAGCACAGTGCCGACTACGCCTGCGGGGCATGACACTGCCGCTGGATTCACTTCTTCTTCTTGTGCACCTTGGCGGCGACTTTCAGGCGCAGGCCGTTCAGGCGGATGAAGCCGGTGGCGTCGTCCTGGTTGTAGGCCTTGGTGGGGTCGGCTTCCATGGTGGCGATGTGCGGGTTGTACAGGCTCAGGGACGACTTGCGGCCGGCCACGATGAGGTTGCCCTTGTAGAGCTTCACCCGCACCGTGCCGGTGACGTGCTTCTGGCTCTCTTCCACGTAAGCCTGCAACGCCAGCCGTTCGGGCGCATACCAGAATCCGCTATAGACCAGCTCCGCGTACTTGGGAATGAGCGCGTCGCGCTGGTGCATGACTTCGCGGTCCATCGTGAGACTTTCCATCTGGCGATGCGCAAAGTGCAGGATGGCGCCGCCGGGGGTTTCGTACACGCCGCGGCTCTTCATGCCCACGAAGCGGTTTTCCACCATGTCCACGCGGCCCACGCCGTGCTTGCCGCCGAGCTTGTTCAAGGTCTTCATCACGCCGAGCGGGCTGAGTTTCTTGCCGTTCACCGCCACGCAATCGCCCTTCACGAAATCGAGCGTCACGAACTCCGGCTTGTTGGGCGCGTCCTCGGGGAAGACCGAGAGCGTGTTGAAATAGCCGCGATACTTCATGTCGCTGGCGTCAAACCACGGGTCTTCCAGGATGCCGGCCTCGTAGGAGATATGCAGGAGGTTGCGGTCCATGGAATACGGTTTCTT
>DATJIU010000156.1:0-4158 GCA_035492855.1 Dongiaceae bacterium
GCTGGACGCCTTGGCCACGGTCATTTTTTCCAGCGGCAGCACGGGCGAGCCCAAGGGGGTGATGCTCTCGCATTACAACATTGGCGCGAACATTGCGCAGATGGAGCAGGTCTTTGCACTGGGCAAGCGGGATTGCATCCTGGGGGTGCTGCCATTCTTTCATTCATTCGGCTTCACCGGCACGTTCGCGCTGCCGGCAGTGCTAGGTGTGGGTGTGGTATTCCATGCCAATCCGCTCGACACCAAAACCATTGGGACGTTGGCCCAGCAGCATGCCGTCACGTTTGTGCTGGCCACGCCGACTTTCCTGCAACTGTATCTGCGCGGCTGCACGCCGGAACAATTTGGCAGCGTGCGGCTGGTGGCCGTAGGCGCGGAGAAATTGCCGGACCGGCTGGCCACCGCGTTTGAAGAGCGCTTCGGTCTCCGACCGCTGGAAGCCTACGGCTGCACTGAGTGCGCGCCGGCGGTGACCGTGAACACTTTTGATTATCGCGCGGCGGGGTTTCATCAGGTGGGCGGCAAACGCGGCAAGATTGGCCATCCGCTGCCGGGCGTTTGTGTGCGCGTGGTGCCCGTGGAAAACCCGGCCAGTGGTGCGCCGCTGCCGGTGGGCGCATCCGGATTATTGTTGGTGCGCGGGCCGAACGTGATGCTGGGTTACCTGGGCCAGCCGGAAAAAACCGCGGCGGTGTTTGCCACGGACGGCGCGGCCAACGAACGCTGGTACATCACCGGCGACGTGGCGGCGGTGGATGAAGACGGCTTCGTGCAAATCACTGACCGCCTGACGCGCTTCAGCAAAATCGGCGGGGAGATGGTGCCGCACATCAAAGTGGAGGAACAGTTGCACGAACTTGCCGGGGCGCTGGAACAGACGTTTGTGGTCACCAGTGTGCCGGACGAAAAGAAGGGCGAACGTCTCGTGGTGCTCCACAAGCTGGCGGACGGTCCGCTGGCGGAATGCCTGGAAAAACTTGGCGCGGCGGATTTGCCGAACCTCTGGAAACCCAAGGCGGATGCGTTTTTCCGGGTGGAACAATTCCCGTTGCTCGGCACGGGCAAGCTGGATTTACGGAAAGTCAAGGAAACGGCGCAGGCGCTGGCAGCCGTGCCGGTGGCCTGAGCGGGCGGGAGCTAAAGTTCTCCGTTTGGGGACGCTGCCCTGCCTGCCCATTTGGCGCCATGAAACGGCAACTGCTTTTGGCCATGACCCTGTTATCCCTGAGCGTCCCGGTGGTGGCCGCGCGGGAATGTGTCATCCTGCTGCACGGGCTGTGTCGCACCAGCCGTTCGATGAGGGTGATGGAGCGGTCGCTGGCGGCGGCGGGCTATCAGGTGGTGAACGTGGACTATCCCTCGCGCACCGCGACCGTGGAGCGTCTGGGCGAACTGGCCATCGCCCCGGCGGTGGCGGCCTGCCAGCGCGATGGCGCGACGACGATCCACTTTGTCACGCATTCGCTGGGCGGCATCCTGGTGCGCAGTTATCTGGCGCGGCACACCATTCCAGAATTGGGTCGCGTGGTGATGCTCGGCCCGCCCAACCAGGGCAGTGAAGTGGTGGACCATTTGGGTGCGGTTTGGTTCTTCAAAAAAATCAATGGCCCCGCGGGTAATGAACTGGGGACGAAAGCCAACTCAGTGCCCCGGCGATTGGGGCCGGCGCATTTCTGTGTGGGCGTGATTGTCGGCAACCGCTCCATCAACTGGATTAACAGTTGTCTGATTCCCGGACCCGACGATGGCAAGGTCTCCGTGGCGCGCGCCCGGCTGGAAGGCATGGCCGATTTCGTGGTGGTACCGGCCACGCATCCCTTTCTCATGCGTAACCGTACCGTCATCCGACAAACTCTGGCGTTTCTACAGACCGGAAAGTTTGCGCATTGAGAAACGCTATTGTGCCCAGGAGTGGTGTAATGTTCGCATGACCGGTGACCCATCCGCTGTGACGGCTCCTGCCATTGACACCGGAGGTGGGAGCGATAACGTTGGGCCATGCCACGCCACCTGCACCGGGTTTTGCAAACGAACGCAACCAATTCAACCCAATGAACTTTTGCTGGCGGTTCATCCTGGTGCTGGCGCTAGTTTCGGTTCTTTCGTTGGGGAACCGTTTGAGGGCGGAGGAGGAACTCGCGCCCGCGTTCAAGGAGTTTTTCTGTCATCCGCCGCCTGCCCTGGAATGTTGTGCCCAATTCGAATTTGGGCCCAATGTATTCTATGCCCGGCTCTGTTATGGTCAGGGGAATCTAATGGTTCGAAAGGAAAAGACCTTGGCCGCGCTGGAGCAACGCGAGTTCAGCACCAATACATATATTGCCGGACACGATGAACGGATTTATTGGTCTGCTTCTCCGACTCCGTCCGGGGAAAGCAAAATCTATGTTGTCGATACCAACAGCTTGGATTACATGCTTGCTCCGAGCAACATTTTGATCATCGACACCGATTTTGCCACCGGCCGGGGGGTGACCAACCACTATACGGCTAGGAGATATCTCGAAGGCGTGGAGACGTCGGCTCAGGTCCCGCTGAGCGGGCTGTTTTGTGGATTGCCCATATGGGACTGCCGCACGGTGGTTTGGAGCAACAATACTCTCTATGCTACCAGCCCTCCGAGCTTAAACATCGTAGCGACGATGCTGGATATTACCAACGGCTGTCTTGGATCTGCCGTGGTTCGGATGGCGGGGACTTCATATTCATTTTGGCTGGTAAATGATTTTTCGAACACGTTTCAGATTCAGTATCAATATGACGCCAAGCCGCCCGCCCGGGGATTGCCCCGGTTGCCGGTCGTTTATCGGTTTGTCAGCGCTGCCGGAAAGGTAATCGGTAGCATAAGAGTGGTGTCGTTACAAACGGCGCCGACCCCGTTTGCCCCCTATGTATGGCGTTACGATGAATATCTAAATAGCGCGACTACTGCAATTGATGTGGTCACAAACATGACCCGGAAAATTGTGAAATATAGCGACCGGACGGAAGGACGGGTGCGGATATGGGGGGTGCGCCTTGCCCGCAAGCATGTGGCTCCGGTAGTCCTGGCTGTGATTATTGCTTTTGGCCTCATCACATTTTTGACGGTGCGTTGGTTGTTGCTGCCTGCTTTCAAAAAAAGTTAGAAAAGGAGAAACAGACTGGAGCCGGGCGAGGGAAGGGGCTCCCGGCGGTCAGTTGGTCAGCACTCACCGCCGGTTGCGGCGCATTTGCAGGAAATTGCCGAGCCACGTGGAGCCCACGCCACAGATCAGGGTGAAGCCGCCCAGGGTGAAAACATCATCCGTTGCCTTGCCGGTTTGGAAGGCCAGGAAAATTGCCGCGGCGCCGGCCAGAAGCATCACGCCGATGAGCCCGGCCATGATGCGGCGCGGCCAGCCGGGAGTGCAACGGAAGACCGCCGCCACTGGCAGCAGCAGCGCGGCGAATACGATGGTGACGACGATCCACGGATCTTTGTTGGCGGCGAAACAGCATCCGCCGAACCCCGCCAGCGTCAGGCCCAGGCAGAGCCCGAACCAGTTGGTGGCCACGGTTTGCTCGCGCGAGAGCACCAGCCGGCCAAACCGGTTCAGCCGCAACAGCAGGTTGAACAGCGGCCCGGCGAGCCAGGTCATCAGTACAAAGGCCACGTAGAGCAGTTGCACGGGCAAAATCCATGGCAGCAGGGCGGGATTGGCCCGGCCCACGGAGCCCAAAATCTGGCTGCCGAAATAGCCGCCCAGGATGATCAACCACTGGGTGCGCCGGCTGAACCGGCCCATCCAGAGAAAATACTTCAGCATGACGGCATAGATGAAATGCCGCGCCTTGAGGGCTTCGATGATGCCCTGGCGGGCCCATTCGTTTTCCGGGTCCAGGCGGAGCGCCTCCCGAAAATGCTCCGCCGCCGCCTTGGCGTTGCCTTGATGCAGCAACGTCCAGCCCTGGTTGGCATGCGTGAGTGAGCTGGCCGGATGTTTCGCGAGCGCGGCGTCCATGGTGATGCCGGCCTCGGCGGCGCGCCCGAGCTTCACCAGCGCGATGGCGCGCAGGTTCACACAGCCAACGTGCTCGGGATTGAACTGTAGACCGGTTTCGGCGGCTTCCAACGCGGGTTGCCAGCGCCGTTCCTGAACGTAGATGTTCGCCAGGAGGGCAAAAAAATTCGCGTCC
>DATJIU010000157.1:0-7566 GCA_035492855.1 Dongiaceae bacterium
TACGCGAGCTGGGTTCAGAACGTCGTGAGACAGTTCGGTCCTTATCCACTGTGGGCGCAGGAAACTTGAGGGGTTCTAACCTTAGTACGAGAGGACCGGGTTAGACGCACTTCTGGTGTGGCAGTTGTTCCGTCAGGGGCAGCGCTGCGTAGCCATGTGCGGAAGAGATAAGCGCTGAAAGCATCTAAGTGCCAAGCTCATCCCAAGATAATGTTTCCCGGACGCAAGTCCCTAAAGACCCCAGCGAGACTAGCTGGTTGATAGGTTAGGCGTGTAAGAGCCGTAAGGCTTTCAGCGGACTAATACTAATCGGTCGTGCGGCTTGATTGCTTTTTCTTTATGGAAAAATGCAATTTTAACTCGCGAAATGGATTTGCCCGGTATCTATATGTAGTTTTCAGAGAACACGCGTTCTTTAAAAAATTTGTTGGTCGCGCTGTTCCGGTTCGCCGGACGGTGAAATCAACACCCAATTTTGGTGACCATAAAGCTGTGGCCCGACCCGTTCCCATCCCGAACACGGCCGTCAAACTCAGTCTTGCCAATGGTAGTGGTTGTATAGCTTCCGCGAGAGTAGGTTGTCGCCAGATCTTTCAAAACGCCGAAACAGTTTGTTTCGGCGTTTTTGTTTAGGCCGGAACCGGATGATTCTGGCTTGACGGTTCAACGGATTGTGATTGCATAGCACTGATGAAAACGAAAATTGCTGCATTTTTGGCCTGTGTCGGAATTTCCGCGTTGGTCGTGGGTTGCGTCAACACGGTGGATGGTAACAAGCGCGCCGCCTTTCCCTTCCTGAAGGATCGCGTGGAAGCCCGGTACGAACGGCCCGTGGACCAGGTGGTCACCGCCGCCAAGGAAGTCCTGGCGTATAACGGCACCATTGACAGCACGGGCCAGCTGTTCAACCAAACCAACGAAGTCCGCGTTTTGGAAGGCAAGGTCAAGCAACGCACCGTTTGGATCCGCGTGGAAGCGGTGGATCCCCGCGTAACCGGCCTCACCGTTCAGGTCCGCACCAGCGGCGGCACCTCCGATCTCGATCTCGCGCACGAACTCGACAAGGAAATCGCGCTCAAGCTAGTGCGGTAAGCCCATTTTCAACCCGATATTTTGTTCGTAAGAGCCAAGCTTTACCGCTTGGCTCTTTCCTTTGGCCTTCACTTCCAGCCGCAATAGTTCCATCCGGCTGCGCGCCATCTCGGCGGCGGCCGTATCGGGAAAACGGTCCATGATGCGTTGCAACGCCAGTTTGGCGGCGTCGTAATCGGATGCAAACTTGATTTGCCAGTCGGCCATCAGGTTCAACCAGTGGATGACTTGGCGGGCGGGCTGATTGGGTTGGGCCAGCAAGTCTTCCAACTGCACCACCGCCAGGTCCAGCCGCTGATAATTTTCGGCATACAGCAGCGCCAGCTTTTCCCGCACCTCCGTATCCAGCGGGTGCTCCTCCAGATGCTTCACATATTCGGCGGCGCGCGCCTCGGGGGAAATTTCGCGGGGTTTTACCAGCCCGGTTTCCTGGACCAGCCCAAAATTTTTGATGCCCTCCGGCACCGGATATTTCTGCCGTTCCGCCGGCGGGCGGTACATCTCCGCGTCACCGAGATGCGCGATGCGTTGGGCGGCCTGGGTGGAAAACTGCGAATTGGGAAAGAGCGAAACAATCTGGCTCAAACTGCGCCGGGCGGCTTCGCGGTCGCGCGCCAGTTTTAGCTGCCAGTCAGCCAGGGCAGTCAGCGCCGCGGCCACATTGCTGGGGGTCTGCCCTGGTTGTTCGCACAGGGCCTGGATGGTGGCCTCCGCCGCGGGCAGGTCGCTCAAATGCCGCGCCTGAATTTCCGCCTGCAACAACTGGCCTTCATAATCGGTCGGAAACATTGCCAGTTGTTTCTTCACTTCCTCCACGGCCTGGAGATAACGGCCATGGGTCATCAGCCCGCGTGCCACGGAGTAATACGCCTTGGGTTCCGGCGGTTCGTTGCCGCCGTCGTACAAGTTGCCCAGTTGGTTGCCAAAGTAGCCGGCGATGGGCCCGGCCCACAGCAGAATCATGAGTCCGGCGCTGACCAGGGCGAAGATGACCACGAACGGACCCGCCGCAAAACCTTTCACGTAAATGTAGCCCACCAGCACCGTGACGAGCCATTTGCAGACGAGCCATGACTTGTTTTCATCTGTCTTTTGATACCAGCGGAGGAGCACCACCCCCAGCAGCAGGGAAAAGGATACGATCAGACAGATGCCCCGGATGATTTCAAGGGTATGGTTCATGGCTGATGCTCTGCCTCACCATACGCCAGAGCCACCGGATTGCAAGCTGTCGCCCCGCATCCGGACTTCGCCGGAATCATTTTTCTGTCGGAAATGTAACCTCCCAGTGGATGAATGCCGGCAGTCAAGGTTTCTCGATTTGCGCCAAATGCCAAAGGGTCAGTGGCTAACGAATGGTGTTTCCGGCGTTTTTGCCGCCGTTTTCCCGTTGGGGACCATGTACCCAGTTCTGGTGACTGACGGGGGACGGAGGATCCGCTATCTTGTCACTGTGTTAGCGCACTGAGTTCTCAAGTGTGCGTGTGTGAAAAGGCCGGACCTGTTGTCCGGCCTTTCTCTTTTTCCCCGCCGGATATTTTTCGCGTATTCCGCGGCGCTCGCGGTTTCAATTGCCGGATTGAAATTTAATCCTTCGCGCCCTCCGGAGATTTTACCGGGTCAAACTTGATCTGCGACCGCGCCTCGGTCTGCTCGCTGTCCATATCAATCCGCCCCAGTTGCCATTGGCCATCCACCTTGTGGAAATCGCGGGCGGAAAAACTTTTTAGTTTTTTACCCGCCGCATCGTACGCCTCGGCATCCACCACGCCGAGCGATTCGCGATCAATCCACGAAAGCACGCGGGAATAGCCGTTGGTGCCGGGAGCCGGATTGATGCTTTCCAGCACGCGGCAGGAACGGGTGCGGTGGATTTCCTTCCGCAACAGGTGCTGTTCCGGCCAGTGGAAAAATTCCAAACCCAGGTCAATGGCCCAGAATTCCGAGCCGGCAAAGGGCGTCAGCAGTTCCGCCCCGGTGAGTGGGTGGCCGTCGAGTTCGTATTCCGTCGGCTGGTCAGAGCTGTGGCAGATGCGGAGTGTGATGGGGTTGGTGGACGTGGTGGTGGTGTAAATGGTCTGCCAGTTGGTGGGGGTAGTGACTGTCTGCACCTGCAGCGGCAGTTCATTGCGCTGCCCGGAAGCGTCCCGAATGATTAGCGTGCCCGTGAGCGCGGTGTCCGATTGCGGCCATTGCGCCAGGAGTTCTTGTGCGAGTTCGTGCCCTTCGGCGCTGGCGGTGGCGGCGTTGGTGATGATGATGGGCATGCCCTGGGCGAACCCCAGCGTGGCGGAAAGCAGCAGCAGACTGCAGATGCGGAAAATCATTTGGAATTCAAGGCCAGCGCAATCGGCTCGGAAATGTGGCGCACAAAATGGACCGTCATTTTCTTGCGCACCTCGGCCGGCACCTCCATCCAGTCGCCCCGGTTGGCCTCGGGCAGAATGACCTCTTTCAAACCATAGCGCGCCGCGGCAAGCACTTTTTCTTTGATGCCGCCCACGCGCAGGACCCGGCCGCGCAAGCTGATTTCACCGGTCATGGCAATGCCGGAGCGTACCAGCCGGTGTGAGAGCAGCGAGGCCAGCGCCACCACCAGGGTGACGCCCGCACTCGGGCCGTCCTTGGGCGTGGCTCCCGCGGGTACATGGATGTGCACGTCGAATTTGTTGTAGTCGGAGAGATTCAGCTTGAGTCGCTCCGCCTGGCTGCGCAGATAACTCAGGGCGGTCTGCGCGCTCTCCTTCATCACATCGCCGAGCGAACCGGTGAGAATCAGGCTGCCCTTGCCGGGCATTCGTGTGGCTTCAATGAACAGGATTTCGCCACCCACCGGCGTCCAGGCCAGGCCGATGGCGATGCCCTGTTCGGTGATCTTTTCCGCGCCGTCCGAGATGAAGCGCGGATTGCCCAGGTAATCCTCCAGCTCGTCCGGGCGGACGGTAATGACCTGGGGGACGCTTTCGCCGGCGATCTTGCGCGCGGCCTTGCGCATGAGTCCGGCGACATCGCGTTCGAGCTGGCGCACGCCGGCCTCGCGGGTGTATTCGCGGACCAGCCGGCGCACTGTGGCGTCCGGGAGCTTCACCAGTTTTTTGGTGAGGCCATGTTCCTCCAGTTGCCGCGGCACGAGATGCCGCCGCGCGATCTGCAGTTTCTCCGATTCGGTGTAGCTCGGGATTTCGATCACCTCCAACCGGTCGCGCAGGGCCACATGAATGGGGTCCAGCCAGTTGGCGGTGGTGAGAAACAACACCCGCGACAGGTCAAAGGGCAGGTCGAGATAATGGTCGGTGAACGTGCTGTTCTGGGCGGGATCGAGCACTTCCAGCAGGGCGGAGGCGGGGTCGCCATGAAAATCGGCGCCCACCTTGTCCAGTTCGTCCAGCAGGATCACGGGATTGCGGCTTTCCACGCGGCGCAATGTTTGCAGGATGCGGCCGGGCAGCGCGCCCACGTAGGTGCGGCGATGGCCGCGGATTTCCGCCTCGTCCCGCATGCCCCCCAGCGAAATGCGCGCAAACTTGCGGCCCAGGGCATCGGCCACGCTCTTGCCGAGCGAAGTCTTGCCCACGCCGGGCGGGCCGACGAGGCAGAGAATCGGGCCTTTGAGCTTCTGGCGCAGCTTGATGACCGCCAGGAATTCCAGCAACCGGTCCTTGACCTTGGTGAGTCCGAAATGCTGGCGGTCCAAAATGCGCTGCGCGGCCTTCAGGTCAATCTTGTCCTCGGTCTCCTGTTGCCACGGAAGATTGAGAATCCAGTCCAGGTAATGCCGGGTGACGCCGTATTCGGCCATGGCCGGCGGCATTTGCGCCAGCCGTTCCAGTTCCTGCTCGGCGACCTTGCGCACCTCGGGCGGCAGTTTGGCCTTCTCAATCTGCTCGCGCAGGGACTTGATTTCGTTGCTGCCGGACTCCGTCTCGCCCAGCTCCCGCTGGATGGCCCGCAACTGTTCGCGCAAAAAAAAATCCCGTTGCGTTTTGGAAATGGAAGCCGTGACCTCCGACTGGATTTTGGAACTGAGATTCAGCAGTTCCAGTTCCCGGTTCAGCAATGGCAGCAGCCGTTGCAACCGGTCCTTGACGTGGTTTTGCTCCAGCAGCTTTTGCCGTTCTTCCAGGTTAAGATTCAGGTTGGCGGCAATCAGGTCCGCCAGCGCCGCCGGACGTTCCACGTTCAGCGCGGCCACCTTCACCTGCTCGCTCAGCGCGGGCGAGAGCTTGATGACCTCCTCAAACAGCTTGTGCGCGTTGCGGGCCAGGGCGGTCAGTTCCACGCCCTCATCGGCGACGTCGCGCCAGACTTCAAACCGCGCCCGCAAATACGGCTCCTGGGATTCGTACCGGGTAATGCGGATGCGCCACAATCCCTCCACGAGCACCCGCACGGTGTGGTCGGGAAATTTCAACATCTTGAGCACGCGCGCCGCGCAGCCGTACTCGTACATCTCCTCCGGTTTGGGGTTTTCCGCGTCGGGATTCCGTTGCAGGGCCAAGCCGATGAGGCGGTCGCCGCCCACGGCATCGTCAATGAGCTGGATGCTGCCCGTGGTCTCCACCAGCAGGGGGGCGACCATGCCGGGAAAAATGACAATGTCCGACAACCCGAGAATGGGCAGGACTTCCGGCAGCGACTTGGAGGAGGGGGTGGCCGGGGTCGCCTCGGCGCCGTCACCACCATCCATAATGGTGATCAATTCGGATTCCGTGTCGGGCGGAGTCATCGTGCCACGAGGGATACCAGAAGCCGGCGCGCGCGGGAACGAAAATTATTTACGGCGCGATGTTGATGATGGTCTTCTTGGGCGCGGGTTGGATGGCCAGCGGCACATCCACGCGCAGAAAACCGTTTTGATAGGAAGCCTTGGCCTGGCTCAAATCGTAACCGGCGGGCAGTTCGAGCACGCTCTCAAAGGCGCCGTAATTGATTTCCATCACCAGGAAGCTGCATTTGGCGGCACGGCAACCATCGGGGCGTTCCCCGCTGATCCGCAGTTGATTGCCATCCACGGTGATCTGAAGATGTTCACTGCGCATGCCGGCCAGCTCCACTTTTACCACCATGCCGGCTTCAGTCACATAGACGTCGGTATTGGGCACCCAATGCGCCTTGCCGGAGGAATCCGCACCGGTAACTGCCGATGATCGCTTGACGTAGTTCACGAACACTTATTCTGGGGTGTTGCTTTTGTGGGGACAGTACCGCAGCTTGAGGGAATTCGCAAGTATGACATGGCTCACTTCATTTTTACAATGACTTGGGGGCGTTCGCCTTTGCGGGCATGGAAAACAATGGAACTGCCTGTCCCTTGACCGCTTCCGGCGGAACAGCCGCAGTGCGTAGCTTGCGCAAACGAAAGTTTGCGGCGGCGCAATTTGCTCCACAAAAACAAACCTGCCGTCACCGCTACAATTCCCAGCGCGGTTGTTTGCTGCCAATCCATGTTAGCACAATAACCCTGATTTCCCGGGCTGCAACTAATTCTTGGGGATTTTTGGGATCCCCGGCCTTCGCGGAGTTGGCGGGCGGGATACTGGCCGGGCGGCAGGACATTGCCGCTTGAAGCTTGGCCGTTGCCCCGTAAACTTCCGGCGCATGGGCCAGTCCATTTTTTCTCATTCGCACCGGGTCACTTACGCCGAATGCACCGTCGGCAACCACATTTACTATGGCCGTTATCTGGACCTGTTGGAAGAGGCCCGGGGCGAGCTGTGCCGGCACGTGGGAGTGTCGCTGCAACAACTGCAGGATCAGGATGCCATCTTTCCCGTGGTGGAATGCCAGGTGCGCTACAAGGCCCCGGCCCGCTATGACGACGTGCTCACCATCGAAGTCTGGCTGACCCGGCTGGAAAAGGTGCGGGTGCATTTTGGACATCGCATTGTCAATGCCGCCGGGAAGCTGATTTTGGAAGCCGAGACCCGGCACGTCTGCACCACGCAAAGCGAAAAGCCCCGGCGCCTGCCGCCAGAACTGGCCGAGCGGTTGCAACCCTACGTGCATGCGCCGGCAAGTGAATGATTGCCACCGGCGGCGGCATTTGCTACACACAGAGGCGGCAGCGGGTGTGGTTCAATGGTAGAATGTGGCCTTCCCAAGGCTGAGACGAGGGTTCGATTCCCTTCACCCGCTCCAATCTCCATTTCACCCAATAAAATCAATGGTTTCGTGCTTCTTCTGGATTTTCAAAAAGCCAAAGTGAGAATAAAAGTGAGAATAAGACCCGAAAAAACGGGCGTAAAAAGCTGCGTAAACCATTGATTTGACGGGGTGATTTTACGGCTCAATTTTCTGCGGTCGCTGAGAATTCTCAGCGAGTTTTCTTTGTCGAACTCAGCGAGTCGCCCGCGACATGGCCATTTTGATTTCTGCCAGCCAGATGCGCTCCTGTGCCCGCCGTTCGTCGTCTGAAGGCAGCGCGCCGTCCAGCATCTTGTCGCGCTTGCGCGGTTTACTCCGCTCCACTTCCGC
>DATJIU010000158.1:0-14383 GCA_035492855.1 Dongiaceae bacterium
CCCAGCGGTCATCGGGCGTGATGGACAGGGAAAAGAACGAGCTGCTGTTGTCCGACACCATGCCGCCGTATTTTTTCAGGCCCAGCACCAGTGCTTTTTCCTCTTTGGTCCAGTTGGCGGGAATGACAAAGCCCGCCTTGAGCCGCAACCGCTGGCCCATGGCGGGATAATTGGTGCCCGTATAACCGGAGGTGTTGTGCGTGGCGGGGTAGATATGTTGCGCGCGCGAATGCACCACCACCAGCCGGCACGCGTGCTCCACCATGCCGCGCTGGCATTCATCGTAACGCACCAGCGCGGGAAACATGGGGAAACCGGCGGCATCTCCCGAGGTCCAGGTGTCCGGACGCAGGCCGTTGGTGTTCAGATTGAACATGGCGCCGTTGGCGGCCTGCCATTGGCCGGCGTTCAGGATAGTGCGCCACGTTTCCCACACCTTGCCGGTGCCCGGCGCCACCATGATGGCGTGCCGGTCGCTGCCGTCGTCATTGGTCTGCCATTCGGTGAGGGTCTGGGCGCCGGTCTCGGCGGGCCAGCCCTCGATGGGCAGGTTGACCGGGGCGGGGTAGAGTCCAAACGGGTCCGTGCCGCCGTTCAAATCCGATTGGTCGGGGTAGTCCAGGAACTCGAAGGATTGCAACGCCTGGTTGTCGGGCACGAACACAAAATTCATTTCTGGAAAGATGGACAGCTTGCGGTGCGACGCGCCGACATCCGCATTGATCTGCGCGATCATGGCGTCCGAATTGGCCAGCAACGGTCGCCGGGAAATGTCCTCATTCCACGGATTGGTGACCGGGAAGATTTGCAGGGCGGACGCCACGGCATCGGCGTTGGTGGTGTTGAACAGGATGGCGTTGGTGACGGCGGGCACCGCGCCCAGAATGCGGCCTTCCTGGTTGATGCGTTCTGCTCCCGCCGGGCCAACGGCGAGCAGCAGGGTTCCCAGAATCAAGGCCCTAACTTTCACGGGGTGAACTTAAGCGGCGCCGGCCCAAATGCAAGGCCTGGGGAAAATGGGTGCATTAAGAAGGCCATTAAGAAAACTTGGATTCATTTTTTGTTCCGGCATAATCCGCGCGCCCATGCAATTCATCCGGGATATTTTCGCAGCCAAAATGGCGGCTCACAAGCCGGTCATTTCGTTTGAGTTTTTTCCGCCCAAGACGGACGAGGGCGACCGCAATCTGCTGGAAAAGACCATTCCGGCACTCAAGGCGGTAAATCCGGATTTTTGTTCCGTGACCTACGGCGCCGGCGGCACCACCCGCGACAAGACCCTGATGATCGTGGACCGCATCCAGCGGGAACAGGGGCTGACCGCGCTGGCGCATCTGACCTGCGTAAACCACACCCGCGAACAGGTGCGCGCATTGCTGGAAAAAATCCGCGCGCTCGATTGCCGCAACATCCTGGCGCTGCGCGGCGACCCGCCCGGCGGCGGCGAATTTGTGCCCACGCCCGGGGGTTTTGAATTTTCCGCCCAACTGGTGAAGTTCATCCGCGAGACGGGGGACTTTTCCGTGGGCGTGGCCGGCTTTCCGGAAGGGCACATTGCCTGCCGCGCCGGCAAAATCCAGGACTGGAAATATCTGGCGGAAAAAGTGGCGGCGGGCGCGGATTTCGTGGTCACCCAGTTGTTTTTTGACAACGCCGACTACTATGAGTTCCGCGAGCACCTCACGCGGTTGGGCGTGAAAGTGCCGCTGGTGCCGGGCATTGTACCCATCCTAAGCGCCACGCAGATCAAGAAGTTCACCTCGATGTGCGGCGCCAAGATTCCCGCCAAGCTGGCCACGCGGCTGGATGCCATCGGCACCGACGACGCGGCGGCCGCGGAATTTGGCATTGAATACGCCACGGAACAATGCGCCGAATTGCTGCGCGCGGGTGCGCCGGGCATTCATCTATACACGCTGAACAAGGCGGCCTCCTGCACCCGGGTGATCCAAAACCTGGGGCTGGCGTAATCGTTACAACCGTTTTCATTTGCCTTATTTAGGCCAAGTCCAACCCTGGACTTGGAACAAGCGAATTGGCTCCGCCTGACGGGGAAAAATGGGCTAAGCTGGCCCCATCAATTCACCAGACTGCTGACCCGCCTGGGTTGTGGTTCGGTTTTCTACCACGGTTGCGTTGCCGGCTTATGAAAAAACAATTCTTCCTGACGGTCCTTTTTCTGGCATGGGGCGGAGTCTCCCTTTGGCTCCCCCAGACCACCCGCGCGGCGGTTTTCCCCATCGCCACCAATCCCGCCACGGCTTCGGCCAGTGGCGGCCTGGCTTATGACGGCACCAACTTTCTGGCGGGACTGGTGACCGGCACCAACGTCACCGGGCAGTTGTTTTCCCCCGCCGGCGCCCTGTTGGGGGCACCCGTCACCGTGGGGGCCAACCCGGGCTTCCCGGCCGCGGCGGCCTTTGCCTTTGGCCGCACCAATTACCTTGCGGCGTGGTCGGATTTGTCACTCACAGCGGGCGTGACTTGTTTCGGGCAGGTGCTGACGCCCGGCGGCGTCAAGGTGGGCGGCCCGTTTCCGCTGCTGGCGGCCGCCGGCAGCTACGGCGTTCAAAACGTGCGCGGCCTGGCGTTTGACGGCACGAATTTCCTGGCGGTCTGGCAGGACAGCAACACCCGTGCTTACTACGGGCAACGGTTAACCCCCGCTGGCACGCTGCTGGGCGGCCCGTTATTGCTGAGCAATCAGGCTCACAACGGCCATGATGCCAGTGTGGCCTTCGGAAAAACCAGTTATCTGGTGGCGTGGCAAAGCGACCTCAATCAAAACGGCACCAACCACACCTACGCCGCGCTGGTGTCTCCCGCCGGAACCGTAACGGGCCCGCTGCAAATCAGCCAGCAGAGTTCCGCGGACCGCAACCCCCTGACGGTGGGCACGGATGGCACCAATTTCCTGGTCGTATGGAATCACGCCGACACGCTGGATACCAACGGGGCGCCGGTGTGGGATCTCCATGCCCGGGTGGTGGCCGCCAACGGTACGATGCCGGCCCCGGAGCAGGCGGTGGTGGCGGACGAGGGCAACCAGGTGATGCCGGCGCTGGCGTTTGACGGCGTCAACTTTCTGCTGACCTGGAGCGATTATTCCAGCTCTTACTTTCTCAAGGATTCCACCATTCGGGGCCGGTTTCTCGGTGCCGCCGGCAGCGCCATCGGACCGGAAATCACCGCGTTCACTCCCCAGGACACCAACGTCTTTCTGTTTGGCTTCAACGGCGTTCGTTACGGCGGGGGACAGTTTGCCCTGGTGGCCACGATGGGCACGTTGCAGTTCGACAACAGTGGCAATCTGACGGGTTTTCCCAGCGGCACGGTTTACGGGAGGTTTGCGCCCAACAGCCAAACCACGCCGATGTTCACCAATGCCACGATCAGCGGGGGATTTTTTGGCGGGCAACTGGCGGGCGTGCCGGGCATGACCTACACGGTGGAATTGTCCACCAACCTGGTCACCTGGACCCCGGCGGGCCTGGTGGAGGCCACCAACCGGTTTACCCCGATTCAAGACCAGGAACCGATTGCCGGCCATTCCCGCCTCTTTTACCGGCTGGCGGTGGGCAATACCCTGCCGTTCTCCACCGGGTTGGCCATCCATGAATTTGTCAATGCGGGCAATTTTGCCGCCGCCACCACCCCGGCGATTTCCTATCCAGTTTCCCTGGCCGGTTACTCCGCAGTGATGGGCGTGGAAAACGATCCCGCACCGGCGCCGGCGACCAATGTGTTTTTCACCGGCCCGGCCGGTTCGGGGCTGACCGCCACCGCCGCGGATCCCCAGAACAGTAACATCAACCCTTTCGACGCGAACTATCAGTCCCCGTTCATCTCGAGCCCGGCGGCGGCTCCGGGAGGCAACTGGACGGTGAGTTATAAAGGCACCAACCAAACCTTCAATCTGCCCGATCCGCAGGCCCCGGCGCATCTCACCATTCCCGTGCCTACGGTCACCGTGAGCGGGGATACCTTGCAAAGCGTGTCCTGGGTTTATAAAGATGCCGCCACCGGCACCACCCTGAACGGGGCGCCGGCATATGTCACGGGCCTGCAAGTGGAAATCGACAATGCCACCCAGGGGCGCATCTATGAATCACCCGTTTTGGCGCCGGGTGTCAGCAGCCATGGCCTGACTGCCAATGTGATCTGGTCCGCCGTGAGCTCCGTGAATCTGGCCTACGATGATGCGCTGGGCAATCGGTACATCATCCACTTTACCAAGCCTTGAGGGGCCGCTTACCGGCCGCGCTCATAACGCCAGCAGCACGCGCTTGATTTCCTTGAGCCGGGCGCCAGCCTCCTTTTTTTGCAGGCGCGGAAACTTGCCGCCTACGGTGACAAAATCGCCGGCGCGAAACAGCTTCAACTTGTCGCTTTCCACTTCGATGGCGGTAACCATTTTTTCGCCGGCAAGGATTTTCAGTTCGCCCACCGAGAACAGCAGGTCCACGGGCCGGGGCGGCGGGCCGAAGCGGTCGCGCAGTTCGCGTTGCAAGGCCTCCAGCGCGGCCTTGTCGCGCGCCTGGGCGAGCTTGCGGTAAATCTCAATGCGATGCTGGGCCTCGGGGACATAACGGTGGGGCAGATAGGCGCCGCGATTGGATCCGGCGGGTTCGCCGGCTTCAAGGTCCGCACGTTTCGAAGCGGGGGGCAGGCGGGACGCCGGCCCTACGTTTTCAGCCACCGCATTCATTTCCAAGAAATCCAGGCTCACGCTCACGTCCACGCGCGGCTTCACCTTCTCGCCCTTGAGCGCGCCGACGCTTTGCTGGAGCAACTGGCAGTAGAGTTCAAAACCCACGGCGGTGATGTGGCCGCTCTGTTCCGCGCCCAACAGGTTGCCGGCGCCGCGGATTTCCAGGTCGCGCATGGCGATTTTGAAGCCGCTGCCGAGGGTGGCGTATTGTTTCATGGCGCTGATGCGCTTGCGCACATCGGTCAGCAACCGCGCGTGGCGGGGCAGGAGCAGGTAGGCATAGGCCTGGTGCTTGTACCGGCCCACGCGCCCGCGCAGTTGATAGAGGTCGCTCAGGCCGAACCGGTCGGCGCGGTCAATAATGATGGTGTTGGCGTTGGGAATATCGAGGCCGCTCTCGATGATCGTGGTGGAAAGCAAAATGTCGGCTTCGCCGTTGACGAATTGCGTCATCACGTCTTCCAGTTCATCGGCGTGCATCTGGCCGTGCCCCACCACAATCCGCGCCGTCGGCACGAGGGTTTGCAACTTTTGCTGCATGGTGTGGATGGTCAGCACGCGGTTGTGCAGGAAAAATACCTGCCCGCCGCGGTTCAGCTCGCGCTGGATGGCGTCGCGGATGATGCGCTCGTCGTATTCGGTGACGACGGTTTCCACGGGCAAGCGGTCGTGCGGCGGCGTCTGGATGGTGCTCATGTCGCGCGCGCCGGTGAGCGCGAGGTACAGCGTGCGCGGAATGGGCGTGGCGCTGAGGGTGAGCACATCCACCAGCGTGCGGAGCCGCTTGAACTTCTCCTTGTGCAGCACGCCGAACCGCTGTTCCTCATCAATGACCACCAGGCCGAGGTCCTTGAAATTGATGTCGCTCTGGATGAGCCGGTGCGTGCCGATGATGATGTCCACGGCGCCGGCGGCGAGGTCGCGCGCCACGGCGTCCTGCTCGCGGCGCGAGCGGTAGCGCGAGAGCAGTTCCACCCGCACGGGATAATCCGCCATGCGCTCGCGGAAATTGTTGAAATGTTGTTGCGCCAGCACGGTGGTGGGCACCAACACGGCCACCTGTTTGCCGCTCATCACGGCCTTGAACGCGGCACGGATGGCCACCTCGGTTTTGCCAAAGCCCACGTCGCCGCAGATGAGGCGGTCCATCGGCTTGGGGCGTTCCATGTCGGTCTTGGTGGCGGCGATGGCGGTGAGCTGGTCGGGGGTTTCCTCAAAGATGAACGCCTGCTCGAACTCCTGCTGCCAGGGCGTGTCCGTGGGGAAGGCGTGGCCGTCCTGCGAATCGCGCACGGCCTGGATGCGCAACAGTTCGGCGGCGACATCCCGCACGGCCCGCTCGGTCTGTTCCTTGGCCTTGGCCCAGCGCGAGCCGCCCAGGGTGTTCAGCGGCGGATGCGCCTTGCCCGCGCCCACGTATTTGCCGACCAGGTGCGCCTCGCTGACGGGCACGTAAAGCTTGGGCGCCTCATCCCCCGGTGCGGCGGGAGCGTACTCAATGACCAGGCACTCGGTAGCCGGCGCCACGGGTTTTTCGCCGGACAGTTCGCCGCCATGCCGGCCCAGGCCTGCCGGCAGGTTTTTCAAACCGAGATAACGGCCGATGCCGTGCTGCAGATGCACCACCAGGTCGCCTTCCTCCAGGTTGGCAAAATCAATGTCCAGCGCGGAACGGGTGGCCTGGGCGTGAGAGGACTTCAATCGCCGGGGCCGTTGGATTTTATAGCGGCCGAAAATTTCCGCATCGGTGACGACGACCAGCTTTGCCGCATCACAAATGAACCCGCGTGCGAGCGTGCCCAAGTGCAATGTAGGGGAGGCATCTTGCCGGCCCATTTCGACTTCTGGATCATTTGCGCCGCCGCGCTCATTGGGCAGGCGGGACGCCGGTCCTACGTTTTCCAATCCCAAGCCGGCCCAGATTTCCTCGAAGCGTTGCCGCTCGCCGGTGTTGTTGCAAAACACATGCACGGCGTAGTCCTGCCGCAACCAGCGGTGCATCTGCTGGAAAAATTCGCGGCGCTGCGCCTCGGCCACCTGCGGCTCGGGCGCGCGCTCGGGCAGGGGCCGGAAGGCGTCGAGACTGTCAAATTGCGGAGTGCGGATTTCGGAAGGCGGAATGGCGGGTGGCTCGATTTCCGCCGCTTCGTAAAGTTCCAGCGTGGTGACCTGACGGCGGGCGAGATCACTTAGGAAATCCGGCCAGGAGAGGTAAAATTTATCCGCCTCCGGAATTTGGCCGGCGTATTCCGCGGCATGCTCCGCCAGCGCTTCCGGTTCGCAAAAAATAAAAATGGTTTCCGGCGGCAGATAATCCGGCAGGGTGGCCAGGCCGGAGGCCGGGAACCCGGGGTTTTGCGTCTGGGACTTGAGCAGGCCCAGTTCGCCGGCGGGCGGCAGGGTGATGGCGGTAATCTCCTCGCGTGACACCTGTGTGAGCGGGTCGAAATAGCGGAGCGATTCCAGTTCGTTGCCAAAGAATTCCAGCCGTACCGGCCACGGGCTCGAAAGTGGGAAGACATCCACGATGCCGCCGCGCAGGGCGATCTCACCCTTTTGCGTGACCTGCGCCTCCGGTTCGTAGCCCTGTTCCTCCAGCCATTCGATCAAATCCAGCGGCACCAACGTATCGCCCCGGCTCAAGGTGCGGGTGCGCGCCTGCAAGGCTTCCGGCGGAAACGTGCGTTGCAGCAGGGCGGTGACGCTGGTCACCACCACGGGCGCCGGGGCTTCGGGTTGTTGCCGCCGGACATTCAACGCCACCAACGTTTCCAGCCGTTCGCTGATGGTGTCGGCATGGGGCAACGTGCCTTCGTGGGGCAAATGTTCCCAAGCCGGATAGAACAATGGCCTTAAGGCTGCCGGTGCTGTGTTGCCGATGACCTCCGCATCCGCTGGCAACCTGCCCCCGGCCACCTGCCACCACGTTTCCAGGTCCTGCTGGAACAGTTCCTGGGTCTTGAGATTTTCGGTGACAACAATCAGCGGGCGGCCGGGAAAGAACTCGCGGAGCAGGGCCACCACAAAGGGCTGGGCCGCCCGGGCGATGCCGGAAAAAGCCAAGGCTCCGCCCGGCTCCACACGCCGGGCGAGCGTTTGCACAGCGGGAGCGGCAGTGATGTCAGCGAACCATGGACTCGGCGCTGACGCTGGGAGGCGCGGCGACAAGCACGGGCAAAGTCGCAGGCGGAAGCGGAGGCGTCAACCCCGATAACCGGAATTGAGCCGGGGAGTAGGCCCGCAATTTATTCTCCCGCCGGTACCGGCGCCGCCTCAAACCGCAGATAGAGGGTGCCCTGATAGGGCGCGGTTACCAGCGGCGTGGTGGCTTGGGGGCCGGTCTGGGCGGCGGTCTGAAATTTGTTTCCAATCGCCGGAAGGTCGCGGACCACCGCCAGGTTGCCCGGCGGAAAGGTCAGCGCCAGCTTTGCCATCAGATTTTCCGCGGGAAACCGGGGCGTGCCGACCCGCACAAAGTCATGCACATCGGGAATCACCAGCGTGATGGTGCCTTCGGTTGTGGCCAGCTTCAGCCAGCGCACGTCTGCGAAATAGCCGGCGAATTCCGGGTACACCCAGGCTTTGTTCCCGGTCTCGGTCGCATTAAAGGCCGTTTCCCAGACCCCAAACGTCCCGCCTTTCAGCCGGTTGCGCCAGATGCGATACGGGCCGGCGCCGAGCCAGGTTTTCCCCAGCATCCGGGCTTCGGGATAATCGAAAGCCACCCCGACGACATTCGTTGGCCCTGCCGGCGCCGCGGAGTAATCCAGCCGGAGCCAGCCCGAATCCAGCAGCGTCCAAGTGGCGTTCGAAATCGGTCCGCTGGTCAGCGAAATGGTTTTGCCGCCGACCTTGACATCCCGCAACTGGCCCGTCGCCGGCACCACCTGCACCTCAAGGGCGCCATTTTTCAGGGTGGCAGCACCGCCCGCGAGCTGCGCCGCCACAGGGGAACCGGCGGGCGTAAACTGGTTCCGCGGCAGCAAGGGATAAACCCAGGTCCACAATTCCTGCCCGGTGGCATTCCGCGCGGTGACCGCCAGCGCATCGGCCCTGTTCCAATCCGCCGGCAGTTCCAGTTCCAATTTTCCGGAAGCGCCCGGCGCCACTTCCGGACTGGCAATGCCGCCCTGGGCCAGCACCTGGAAGCCCGGCGCGTCGCCGAACTTCCGCAACTGCCATTGAAAGGCGCACTGCGAAAGGCTGGTGAAGTCGTAACGGTTTTCCACCGGCAACGTGCCTTGGAACCCCTCCGGCAGCGTGTCCGGGAGCTGTACCGGGGACCAGATCCGTTTGACCGTATAATAGCTGCCTTCCTTTTCCCGAAACGGTCCCACAATGCCATCGGGCGCCCAGTTGCCTTTCACATCCATGGCGCCGTTCAAATCGTCGCGCCGCACGCCTTCGTCGGCAAACACCCAGAGAAATCCCCCCGCCGCCACGGGGCTGCGCCGCATCGCCCGCCAATAATCGTCCAGACCCGCGCCCAGGCCGCCGTCGTACAGGCCGTGGAGAAATTCTGTGGGCAGATAAACCAGACGGCCTGCCAGCCCCCGCAAGAGCGCCGGGTAATCCGGATAGTGCGGGTCATCAATGGCGCCGAATTTCGCCCACGGATGATTCACGGGACGATGCTGCGGATCGAGTTGCGCATAGTCCGCGTCAAGATTGGTGTTCCAGCCGCCCTCGTTGCCATTATCCCATATGATGATGCTGGGATGATTTACATCGCGGGAAATCATTTCCCGGACGTGTTGCCGGCCGATGTCCGTATCGTAGGCGTGCTGCCAGCCGGCGAGTTCATCGAGCACGTAAAGGCCCTTTTCATCGCACATGTCCAGAAACTCCGCCTCCGGGGGATAGTGCGACATGCGCACGGCGTTCATATTCATGTCCTGAATCAGGCCGATATCCAGCGCGGCGATCCGGGCGGATGAGGACCGGCCCAGTGTCGGCCAGGCCACGTGGTGACAAATGCCCTGAAGCAGCACGCGCCGGCCGTTGACAAAAAGACCCTGGTCCCGGCGAACTTCCACGGTCCGAAATCCGAAGCGTTGCCGGCGTTCGTGCAGCACGGTTTCGCCATGCCGGAGTTGCACGACGGCGGTGTACAGCGTGGGCGTTTCCGCGGTCCACAAGCTGGGCGCGGAAACTTTGGCCGTAACCCGTCCCGCCCCGACCGGCACGGAAACCGGATCCCCCACGGCTTTGCCCCGGGCATCCAATATCGTCACGGCGACGACATCGGCCGCGCCGGCACCGCCCAGGAAATAATCCAACGTGAACGTGCCGTCGGCCGGCGCAGCAATCGCCACCCGGTCCACGAACTGGGCCGGCTCCGCTTCCAGCCAGACGGGCCGGAAAATCCCGCCGAAGACCCAGTAGTCGGCATTGCGTTCGGCGTTATTGACGGAAGCATCCGCGGATTTGTCGCTGACGGAAACTTCCAAGAGATTTTCCCCGCCAAACAGGACCAGTTTGGTGATGTCATATTTGAACCGGTAAAATGCGCCCTGATGCACCGGTCCCGCCGCGACGCCGTTGACCTTCACGGACGCGTCCGTCATGACGCCATCGAACACAATGAAAACGTGGTTTCCGTTCCAGGCGGCGGGCACGTTGAAACGATGGCGGTAATCGCCCCGGATGGGGGCGTAGGCCTTGTCTTCGTGGCCGTAGCGAAAGGTTCCAAAACCCTGCAACTCCCAGCAGGCGGGCACGGCGATGTTCGTCCAGATTCCGCTCTGGCGCCCGGCGGAACAGTAGAACTCCCAGGACTCCGGATGTTCGGCATCCGGTCCCGAGAGATATTGGCGCAAGGTCTCCTGCGCCGCCACGGGGGTGAGGCCCGCCAGCCAGCAACCCAAAGCGACGGCGATCACCAAGGGAAACTGCCAACCGGGCCTAACCCCAGCTTGCTTGACGTCAGGGTGGTGGGGTTTCATGGCAGTTCCCGCAAACCGCAAATTGCATTCAGATCTTCGGCAAGATTTGGATGGTGGTGGCCGGTCCCAAGTTCACGGGATCGTCCCAGGAACGCAATGCCCAGACCACTTTTTTGTCGGGCGTCACTTCAATGGCCTGAACCTCAGGGTTGGCGGGATCAAATTTGCCGTCCCATTGATTGAACCAATTATTAATGAGCGTGTTTCCGTTCGGCAGGCGCGTGGCCTGCTGCAAGTTGGACATTTTATAATCCGGCGTGTCGCCGGGTTTCCATTCCCAGACGGTTTCCCGCGCGCGGTTGATCTCGCGGACGCCGAACCGGCCGGTCAGCAGAAAATTTCCGCTAGCCAGCGGCTTGGCCGACCAAATGCCCGGCGCCGGCGCCGCCCACAGTTCGTGGCCCGTGAGATCATATTCGGCCACCGTGCCGCGGTCCATGTGCGCCACCAGCAAGGTGCCGGAGTCCGTCAGCCGCGCCTGGCGAAACTGCCCGTGGGTGCTGTGGGGATTTTGGGTCGGCAGCACAAACTCCTTTTCCACGGCCCCGGATCCCTGGTTGATGACGATGAACTTGGCGGGGTTGCCATTTTGAATGAACCAGACGCTGTTTGTGCCAAAGTATTGCGCCGTGTGAATCTCCGTGTTTGCCGGGGCGTCGTAGTTCCAAACCACTTCTTTGGCGGCGGTGATTTCGGTCACGCCATGCTGGTGGGCGAACAACACATTGCCATTGGGCAGCCAGGTGGCGTCGCTGATTTCGCCCGAGGCGGGATGCGTGTAATCCCAGACGATTTGGCCGGCGCGCACAATCAGCATCCGCTCCACTTTTGCTTCGCCAGCATAGAAAAAGTCATGTTGCGCCAGCCCATTGCCCGGCAGCACGGCGGGCGCGGGGGGGCGGGCCGCAGGCTGGCTCTGGGGCGCCGGCGCCGGAGATTGATTGGCGGCCCCACCCATTGGGAGATAAATCAATTCGATGCCCTGGCCATGGACTGGATCCAGGTTGCGCGAATAACGCTTGGTGGCGTCACTGTCCCACCGTTCATGGACGCCCAGGCTGGAAACGATTTTGCCGCCTTGCCGGTAAACCGTGCCCGAGGGCGGATGGTCCGCCTCGGCCATTTCAAACAGGTAATCGTCGGCGTTGCACCGGATGAGAATGCGGGGATGGCCATCAGGGCCGGTGTTGTTCTTGGTTTGCGCCAGCAAAAGATCGAGCCCCACGGAATCCAGCGCCACACCGTCCATGGAGGCCAGCACGCTCGCCGGCCAGTCCGGGTTTTCGTACGGCTCCACCCGGTTGTTGAATGGCGGGTTCGGAAAATGCACCGGATAGGTGCGCCATTTCCGCCCGCAATAGAGCCCGTCCAACACGTAGAGAATGGTCTTTCCCCCGAGATGTGGCGACGCCGCCAGATCCACGATGGGAGAATAGGCGTGTTTCACCGCTTCGACATCCGTGTCAATGGAGGGGTGCAGCTCCGGCGTGCCCTTGATCGACCCAAAGTGATTCTTCCCCGTCATGGTAATCGCCGTCTGGCCTGCGTCGCCATCTTCCATGTTGTTGTACGGATAACCGTGCGCCTTGAGCAGCGCCATATTGATGAGATACGTGGCGTCAAACACCTGTTTGGCAATCAACCGGGCGTCGTGGTAGCGGCCGTTGGAATAGGCGACGCCCTCCACCCATTGCGCGGCCTCCAGCCGCCGGTAATCGCCATAAACCGGGTGTTTCGGCTGCTCCTTGTCGGGCGCGGCCCACTGCACAAAGCGCACGTCCGGAAATTCGCGCCACACCTTGGTCAGGATATAGGGCGGGATCATCCGCCGCACGTCATAAACCAGGATGTCTTCCTGCCGGACCTGCGCCTGATTCACCAGCTGCCGCACCATGGCGAGCACCATCTGCGGTGAGGCATCGGTGTAATTGTCTTTCTTGCCACTGCTGCTGTTGTTCAAATTGATCTTCACCGCCACCACTTCGCCCGGTTGGTAGCCCCGATGCTCCAGCTGGCGCTGGTTTTGGTTGTAATACTCGAACAGCTTTTGCCAGGCCGCGGCTCCGTTGGTCGCGCTGGTGAGTTTTACCAAGGTGGCCGCCAGCAATGCGTCCACGCGCGCCTGATCCGTGTTTTCATCCAGCCACCACTGATCCGAGTCCTGCTTCCAATGCCCGGCCCATTTTGTCGCCAGCGGATCCCGCGCCCAGACCACACGGCCGGGATTGACGCCCCGTGCAATGCCTACCGGCGTATTCGGCGTGGTGGGCACGAAATGCCAGTCCGTGGGCGGTTTGCCCGCATTTTGCGCCGCGCCGGTGCCGGTGAAGGAAATCAGCGTCCACGCCGTCACCACCAGCAAAGTGAGCACCCCGCAACAGGCCGCCACCCGGCCCCGGAGCAACTGTTTGATTCCGGCCTTGAGGGCCAGCACGCCGCACAGCCAAATCACGAACGCCGAGGCCACCGGGAAAGCCGCGCGTTGGCAGGGATAACTGGCCCGGCTGGGTTTGGGAATGACCCGCACGAGAAACCAGACCAGGGCGCCCGCCCCCGCGCAGAGCAGCGTAACCCGCAGCCAGGAATCCGCCGCCCGCTGCCGCAGCAACTTAATCGACCGGATGAGTAGGTTCATTTTGTGATTTTCAATGGAAGCGACTCAGGGGGGACAAACGCCATGCAAGCGCACCGGACACGGTTAACCGGCGGTCAACCACCAACTCTTTCGGTGAATCAATGATTTTGGGCATATCATTCGGGCAACCGGTAATTTAGGGTTCGCTTGACTTGATTAGCAATAGGCCAAATGGCCTGACGAGTCCACAAACAAGAGCTGCTCCAACAAGCCCGATTGGCCGGCGGCAACTGGAGGATCACCGGCTCAGACGCAATGTGCCTGACAGCTCCGGAACACGCCGCCAGACCAAACGGCGAAGCTATAATCCCAATCGATTCCCAGTTGTCGGCAGCAACCAACCGCAGCAGTCGGGCACCGGCCGCGTTTCAGGGCCTACGGCGAGGCTGCCGGGGCATTGGTCACCGGCGCCGGCGGCTGGTTCCGCCAGCCCGTGGCTTCCAGCAAATAAAGGTTTTCAAACTCGTTAACCTGCTCCTTCAACCGGGGAGTAATGTTGCCGAAGTCACGGCTATGATTGCTCAAGAACTGCGAAACTTGGTTGATCCAGTTGATGGTATAGGGCATGTCGGACCAACCGGTATTGGGCAACGGCGCCACGGGCAGATCGGGGGGCACGGGTGCCCCGGGAGCGGGCACCCCCATCCAGCCCACGACCCAGACGCGATGGCCGCTTTGCAGGGTGGTGGTGATCTGGTCAAAGATCGGTTGCAGCGGATGCGCCAGCTTCATCTGGTCATGCACCAGATTCCAATAATGCAGGGAGTGGTCGGAGACGGTCGGCAGGGTGGTCCAGGGCGTGGCGGACTTGAAATAATAATCGAAGGTCAATCCCGCAAACCACGGCACCACGATGACGTAATCGTTTGGCGTGGCGGTCTGCATCAGTTGTTTGGCGCAGACGTCCACATTGGTGTACCGCCATTTCAACTGGCGGTGCGCGTACGGCACCGCCACCAGTGCCGTGGCCACGGCAAACCCAAACAGCGGCGCGCGCCAGGGCCGTTGCTGCAGCGGCAGGGCGAGGTCCAGACAGGCCGCCACCAGCGCCAGCAACGACAGAAAATGCCACGCCTTGATATCCAGCTTGCC
>DATJIU010000159.1:0-6041 GCA_035492855.1 Dongiaceae bacterium
GACGGCCACAAAAGCAATTTCCATCTGGCCGCGTTGCACGATGGCTGTGGCGGGACAACGGAGCGCGGCGGTTTCGCCCACGGGCATGACCACGCGGCCAAACTGCCCGGTGCGCAGCCCGGTGACCGTTGGCAGATCGAGCTTCACCAGGAAGGTGCGGCTGTTGGGATCGGCCGTGGGGGAGATTTCGCTGATGGTGCCGGTGAGTGTGTCGGGCAAATCGGAGATATGCACCGGCAACGTGTCACCCAGCTTGAGATTGCCGATGACGGCCTGGGGCACATCAGCTTCGAGCCGCAGGGCGCGGGCATCTTCCATTTCCAGCAAGGCCTTGCCCGGCGTGGCGAGGTCGCCCACGTCGGCGGCTTTGCGGGTGATGACGCCTGCGAACGGCGCGGTGATTTTGGTATAACCCAGCATGGTCTCCGCCTCGGTAACGGCGGCGGTGGCCACGCGGGCGCGGGACTGCGCGGTGTCAAATTCGGACTGCGACGAAATCTTCTGGTCGAGCAGCGTGGTGTAACGCTTCAGGTCGGCGTCGGCCTGCTGGCGCACGGCCTGGGCCTGGTCGAGCTGCGATTGCAATTCATGAGCATCGAGCTGGATGAGCAACTCCCCGGCGGCCACGTCCTGACCGGGCACGACGCGGAGCAATTCAATGCGCCCGGTGACCTTGGCCTCAATAACGGCGTGCAACTTGGCGCGCACCGTGCCGATGACGTCCTCGGTGGCGGGCCGGGTTTTGCGCACGATGGTTTGCACGCGCACGGTGGCGGCAGGCAGCGCCGCCGCGGGCGGGGCCGGGGTGGCGGGCCGGCAGCCGGCGAGACAGGCCACGGCGAGAGCCATTCCGCCGAGGATGGAGTAAAGGGGTTTTCTCATGGTGCCGGTGGCAGCTCCGGCCTTGCGGGCCGGCAGCGGCAGTTGCGGTTTTCCCAGGTGAATCACTCTGACTATGAACAGCAGGAGCCGCCAACGCCAAGCTTTTTCAGCACGATTTCCAGCGGGCAGAAATTGGTGAAGGACGATTGCAGCAGGTTGAACCCCACAAACGCGGTAAACCACAGCCAGTAGGGGCTGTGATAGTGGGCGAGCCCCAGGCTCAATAGGATGAAGACCCCGGCGATCCGGCGGATGATGAGTTGCAGTTTCATAAGTTTTGCGGGGTTACCGGAAATTAACGGCCACCAGAACGCCCATGACGGCGCCATAGATCATCGTGATCAGCGGATGCCGGGTAAGCGGACACGCCCCGGTGGGACAGCCCACCAGCTTGTACCAGCCCCACCCGAGGCCCCCGCCCACAACCAGCCCGATGATGATGTGTGATGTCATGTTCAGCGCAGCCCGGCAGCATACCGGCCTGCTACCTGTTACCGAGCCGCGAACCGGAAAAAAGTTACAAGCTTCTCGGCAACGGCCGAAAACGGGGTTATGCTGGGGAAAATCCGCCACAGCCCGGCAACCGGGGAGGCGGTTTGCCCGTGCCATGAGCGAAACCATCCGCATCACCCTTTTGGTCGAAAATACGGTCTATCAACCCGGTTTACAGGCTGAACACGGTCTCGCGTGGCATGTGAAGCTGGGGGATAAACAGGTGTTGTTCGACACCGGACAAAGTGACCTGGTGCGGGCCAACGCGGCGCAATTGGGCCTGGACCTCGGCCGTTTGGACGCCGTGGGGCTCAGTCACGGCCACTACGACCATTGCGGCGGATTGCCGGGGGTGCGGACGGCAGCACCGGAATGTTCCATCTTTGCGCATCCCGCGGCTACGGCGGCCAAGTTCAGCATGGATGCCCAGGGGAAAACGCGCGCCATGGGCATGCCGGACGCCGCGCGGGAACTGGTGCAATCCGGCCGGAACGTGATTGCCACCATCGATCCAACCGAGGTGGTGCCCGGATTGTTTGTCACCGGCGAAATTCCGCGGCAGACCGATTTTGAAGACGTGGGCGGCCGGTTTTATCTGGACGCCGCCGGGCGGCAGCCCGATCCGTTGTGCGACGACCAGGCCCTGTATTTTCCCAGCCGTGACGGGCTGGTGGTGGTGCTGGGCTGTGCCCATGCCGGCGTGGTGAATACGTTGCATTACATTCAAAAGCTGACCGGCGAAAAACGCGTTCACGCCGTGCTCGGCGGCATGCATCTGCTGAACGCCACGCCGGAGCGGCGGCAAAAAACCATCGCGGCCTTGGAAGCTTGTGGCGTGGCGCAACTGCTGCCGGTGCATTGCACGGGCTGGCCGGCCACGCCGGAATTGTGGCGTCACTTTCAGGACCGCTGTCTCCGGGGCAGCGTGGGCACCCGGCTGGATTTTATCCGGTGAAGTGCTAGGCGGTGCGCCGGGCAAAAATCTGCACCACGGCGGCGCGGCCGGTGTGGGCGCTACCTTCCACGACGTCGCGTTCCAGTTCGCGTGCCACTTCCAGATGCAACCCGGCCAGTTCCTCGCGCAGCGCGGCGGCGGTCATGAGCCTTTCCGGATCCTTGGGACCGCCGGTGTTGAAAGCCAGTTGCGCCGGCGTATAGGCTTCCAGAATGTAAACCCCGCCGGGGAGCAACGCGGCCACCACTTCCCGGTGCATCCGGCGGCGCAAGTCGGGCGGCAGGTGCGCAAACGTGGCGACAATGCCGGCCCACGAATTGGTGGTGATGGAATAGTGTTCCAGGTCGGCAACCACCGTTTCTATTTGCACCCCACGCGCAGTCGCAAATTGCCGGGCCTTGGCCAGGCCGACTTCCGACTGGTCCAGCGCGGTGACCCGATGGCCGCGGCCGGCCAGATAAACCGCGTTGCGGCCTTCCCCCTCGGCGAGGCAGAGCACCGGGCCGGTGGGAATTTGCGCGGCCATTTCGGCCACGAACGTGTTGGGCGCTTCTCCGAAGATCAGGCCGTCCGCCGCGCCGTAACGATTATCCCAAAAGGAAGCGTCCATATAATTTTTTGGGTCAGGCAATGCCGCCGTTGGCCCGCAGGTTTTGGCCGGTCACCCAGCTTGCGGCGTCGGATGCGAGAAAGAGCGCCACCTCGGCGATCTCCGCGGGCTGGCCCAGCCGGTTCATCGAGGAGAGCCGGGCAAAGAACTGAATTTGCTCCGGGGTTTTCTCCGCGGTAAACAGTTCGGTTTCCGTGGGGCCGGGGGAGATGACATTCACCGTGATGCCGCGGGCCCCGAGTTCGCCGGCCAGTGACCGCGTGAGTTGCTCCACCGCGCCCTTGGTGGCCACGTAGGCGCCGTAGTTGGGCATCATACGCGCCGTGGTGGAACTCGACACATTGATGATCCGTCCGCCCGCAGCGAGCCGCTGGGCCGCCTGCTGGCAGGCGAAGAACGTGCCCTTCACGTTCACCGCAAAGATGCGATCGTACTCCGCCTCGGTCACCGCGCTCACCGGCTTGGTGAACATGATGCCGGCGTTGTTCACCAGGATGTCCAGCTTGCCGAAACGGGCGATGGTGGCGTCGAACATCCGCACGATGTCGGCGGGCTGGCCCACGTCGGCGGCAATGGCCAGGGCCTGACCGCCGGCGGCTTCCAGTTCGGCCACGAGTTGCTGGGCGGCGTCGGCCCGGCTGGCATAATTGATGACCACCGCGGCGCCGGCGCGGCTGAAACGTTCGGCAATGGCGCGGCCAATGCCCCGCGAGGCGCCGGTGATCAGCGCCACTTTTCCTTTCAACACGTCTTTCATAGGGCCAGCTTAACACAGCCACGCCAGCGGCGCGACGTTGGGTTTCCAAATTATTGGGGCCGGCGCGCGCGGCCTTGCCGGCTGCCGGATTGCGGTCACGGAAGCGCTAAGTTTTGAGGAAGGGCACGGCGCCAATGGTGGCACCGGCAACGTACTTCAGCGGCACCTTGAGGGATTTTTGGGTTACCTGGCCGGTGTTTACCAGTTCCAATACGCGCCGGGCGATGTCGCGCGAATAAGCGCGGGTATCCGGTTCGTAATAGGACAGGGGTGGATGAATTTCGGCGTACCAACTGTCGTTGGGCAGCGCCACGATGGAGGCATCTGCCGGCACCCGGATGCCGCGGGAGACCAGCCAGGAGAAACACGTCAACACCTGCACCGCCCGCGTGAACACCAGCGCCGTGGGCCGGTCCTTGAGGCTGAAGGCCTGCTCCAGCGCGCGGGCCACGGCGGCCGGGCTGCGATCATCCTTGAAAATGCTCAGCCGGCCTTCACTGCCGAGCGTGGACAGTGCCCGTTGCAGGCCGCGCTCCTCGGCCACCAACCCGGGCCGGCGTTCATCGTATTCAAAAATGCCAATGTGCCGGTGGCCGTTGCGGATCAATTGCAACCCGGCATGAAACGCAGCGGCCTCCCAGTCGGCGGCAACGTAGGGCAGGTTCACCCCGGGAAACGGCCATTCGTAGAGCAGGGCCGGCAATCCTTTGCTGGCAAACCAGCGCTGAATGGGGCCGCTGGTGATGTAGAGAATCCAGGCCGAGGAGGGATACGTCTGCACCAGATGCTCCAACTGCCGCTCAGGCCGTTGCAGGTGAAAAATGTTGGGTGAAAGAAATTGCAGGCTGCGGCCCTGTTCGGCCAGTTGCACCTGGGTGTCTTCCATTTCCAGCAGGGTGATGCGGTGCTCGATGCGATGGGGCGAAAGGAAGGTGACCGGCAGGTTGTCTTTGCGGGGTTCTTCCGGGGCGGCCAGCCGTTGGGCGAGCACGCGGCGGGGCTGACCCTTGGTAGCCGGCTCCACCCAGCCTTCGTTGGTGAGCAACTTCAAGGCGAGCCGCAGGGTGTCGCGGCCCACGCCCAACCGCGTCTTCAACTGCAGTTCTCCCGGCAGGATCTCGCCCAATGTTCCGGTGTTGATCCACTCCTTGAGAGTGACCGCAGTCTCCTGCACCAGACTCATTCTTCTCGGCAGATGTCCCATTGCCTAAAATAATAGACAAAACGCCGGTGGCGCGTCCACCGCATTGTCACTACCTCCCTGCCGGTTGAAGTTTGCGAAAAAGCGATGCGCCGGGGTCAGACCGTGCTGCGGACCACGCCGGCATCCACGCGGATGGCGGCGCCGTTGGTGGCGCTGGCCAGCGGCGAGCACAGGTAGGCCACCATTGTGGCCACCTCATCCACCGTGGCAAACCGTTGCAGCAATGAGGTGGGGCGCACGCTGCGGAAAAATTCCTGCTCAAACTCCGCCGCCGATTGCCCCGTGCTGCCGGCGAGTTGCCCCACAAAATCCGTCACCCCTTCGGACGCCGTGGGCCCGGGCAGCACGGCGTTGACGGTGATGCCGGTGCCTTTGGTCAGGCGGGCAATGCCGTTGACCAGCGCCAGTTGCGCGGCCTTGGTCATGCCATAATGGATCATCTCCTCGGGAATCTGGACGCCGCTTTCCGACGAGATAAAGATGACCCGGCCCCAGTTCTTCGCCTGCATGCCCGGAAAATACGCCCGCGTCAGCCGCACGCCCGACATCACATTTACCTGGTAAAACCGTTCCCAGTCGGCGTCGGGGATTTCCGTGAAGGGTTTCGGTTCAAAAATGCCGGCATTGTTCACGAGAATATCCACTTGCGGCACTGCTTGGAGCAAGGCGGCGCAGCCGGCGGCAGTGGCGACATCTGCCACTACGGCGCGCGCGCCAATTTTGGCCGCCGCCGCCGTAGCGGTGGCGGCGGTACGACCGTTGATGATGACCGAGGCGCCTTCGGCGGCCAGGTGCCGGGCGATAGCCAAACCAATGCCTTTGGTGGCGCCGGTGACGAGTGCGGTTTTGTTTTCCAATTGCAGATTCATAAGGGGATGCGATTAAAAATGAGTTTGCCGGTTCACGGTTTTGGCGCGATTGCGCCTCTGGGCATTTGCCTCCACGCCCAACATCGCCTGCCATTTCTTTTTTGCAAGTCTGCACCGCTTCAGGACGCCGCAAAAGCACATGGGAGAGGCGCGAGGCGGGGCAGCTTAAGCAAAAGAAAAAATGGCGTTAGCTCAGGACCGATGCTAAGTTGAGCTAATCGCCACAGCACTTGCGGTGGTAGTGTGTTTGCTTGTAGAGATTTATGAAAAAA
>DATJIU010000160.1:0-10244 GCA_035492855.1 Dongiaceae bacterium
TTGCAGATTTGGCAGCGTCAGACTTCCCGCCTGCACTTGCAAGGAACCACCAGCGTTGCCGGCCCATGGCAAATTGGCAGCCAGAGTGGTCCCGGCGGGATAGGCAAAGGCCTCTTCCAGCAATGGCGCGGCTTGCACCGATACGGATCCCACCAGCACCACGCCCAACAGGGTCAGAGCTATTCCCGTCGCCCGCCCGCCGCAATGTTTCCGGCAGCGGATAAAACTCCGTCGCCATTTTTGTAAATTGTCGTTGCCAAGTTTCATGCAATTTTGGTGGCGCCCCGCACACGGACACGCCGTTCAGATGTTTCCCCGGCGAATGCGCCCCGACTCCGGTCTTTAGCAATGGCAATGCCAAGCATTAGCCAGTGGTTCGCCCACAAGCGCGGCAGCGGGCCAAAGGGCTGATTTCACAGGAAAAACCTACAAAATTCGTCGGTGATAAAATGAACTTGCCGGTGAGCGGCAGCGTGGGATCGTCGAAGGACCGGTCTGCTATTGGGACGAAAAAATGGGGGTGTGGTCCGAAACCGGCACGCGGACAAATGCGTCTCAGTGGGTTTCCAAAACCCGGCGCACCAGGGTGAGTAGTTGTTCCAAGGGAAACGGTTTGGCGAGGATGTCGGCGGCTTGCGGCCCGGCCTCCGACGTCAACTCCCCGCTCATCAGCACCACCGGCAAATGCGGGTTGTGGGCATGCAACGCCACGACCGTTTGCGGCCCGTTCATGACCGGCATGTCGGTATCAACCAAGGCTAGTCGCACCGCCGCCGCGTGGGCTTCAAACTTGGCCACCGCCTCGGCGCCGTTGGCGGCGGCAATCACCCGGTAGCCCTGGTCTTCCAGGGTGAGAACGATCATTTCCCGCACCGCCTGTTCATCATCGGCCACGAGAATCAGTTCGCCCTGACCGCGCCCGCTGGCAGCCGACGGAACGTGCGTCGTGCCAGCTTCCGGCGCTACGGTGGCGGCCGGCAGGTAGATTTCAAATGTCGTGCCCTGCCCCGGCTCGCTTTTGACCTGAACAAACCCAGCGTGCTGGCTGACAATGCGCGCCACGGTGGACAAGCCCAATCCCGTGCCGTGGCCGGCGGGTTTGGTGGTGAAAAAGGGCTCAAAAATCTGCGAGCGCAGTTCCGGAGGAATGCCGCTGCCAGAGTCGGCCACGAGCAGCATCACGTAACGCCCGGGGACCGCTTGCGGAATTTGGCCGGCCTCGGCGCCGTCCAACTCGACATTATCCGCGGCCAGCGTGAGTTCGCCCCCATCCGGCATGGCATCGCGGGCATTGACGCAGAGATTTAGCAGCACCTGATGAATTTGCGTGGCATTGCCACGCACCGGCCAAAGGTCGGGCGGCGCCAATACCGCCAGGTTGATGGCTTTGGAGAAAGTCTGCCGGATCATTTGTTCCACTTCCCGCAACAACCGGCCCAGCGCCAGTACCTGCCGGTCATTGGCATCTCCCCGGCTGAACAACAATACCTGCCGCACCATTTCAGCACCGCGCTGGGTATTCGACTCCATCACGGCGAGCATGCGCCGCGTGTCGGGATTCTGCCGCTGGCGTTGCAGCAGTTGCAGTCCCATCAAAATCGGGGCAAAGGCATTGTTCAAATCATGCGCCATGCCGGCGGCCAGCAATCCGATGCTGTCGGCCCGTTGGGCGCGGTAAAATTCCCGTTCCAGCCGCTTCTTTTCCGTCACGTCGGTATTGATGAACAGCAAAGACCGCGGCGCGCCCGTTTCGTCCCGGATGAGCGTGCAGCGGCTGGAAACCGTGAGCTGCCGGCCCTCCCGGGTGATCTGCTCCAGTTCCCCAAACCATTCGCCCGTGTTGAGCGCCGTTTCGCGGGCAGCAGCAGACCCAACCGGGAGCAGCCCGGTCCTGCCGGACAATTCGGCCGCTTTCCAGCCATACAGCCGTTCGGCACTCGGGTTGGCGTAAACAATCCGTCCCTCCAAATCCTGCACCAGAATGGCGTCCTGTGCCTTTTCAATGAGCGCGGCCTGCTCGCGAATCTTGGCTTCAGCAACGCGCCGTTGCGCCTCGAATTTCCGGCGCTGCCGGTACCACTGCACCGACTGCCACAACACCGAACCGGTAAAGGCGCCGGGAATCTGTACCGCCACGATTAGCAACCACGGATACCAGGTGCTGTCGTAACGGAGGGCCAGCACCGCCAGCCCAAACACCGCCCCGCTAGCACCCACCGCCACCCCCGCCGCCGGCAGCGGCCGGAACGAAAACAGCAAGCCGGTGATGATGAAGGCGGCGAGTACCTGCACCATCACCTCTATCCGTATTGGCCAGCGGCGCAAGGAGTCACGCCGAAGCAAGTTGAGCATCTGCGTGGCCTGCACTTCCACGGCCGGCATGAACAATTTGCGGTCGCCCCAATAGGTCAGTGGACTGCGAAATTCATCTTTGCGCTCCTGGAAGGTTCCCGCCATCTGCCCGGCGCCGATAAAGACGATTTTATCGCGAAAGAACGCAGCATTGCTGGCATCCGGCTGAAGCGCCGCCGCGTAACTAAGATGCGGAATGCGATACGGCTGCCCATAATAATGCAGCCAATGAGTATTGGCGATACGTGCCTCCGGCACTCCGGCCAACCGGGCGGCGGCGGCGGTCAAACTGGGTGGTGCCGGCGCCGGAAAACCCGCGAAATACCGGCGCACCACGAAATCACCGTCTTCCCGCATGCCCGCCACTCCCCAAGCCGCAGCCGCTTCCCGGAACAGGTCAGCCGGCTGGGAATATGCGAACGTACTGATGCCGTCCGCCTGTAAAGTAGCCCGGTCAGAGGCATTGATTTCTCCGGCAAGCACCACCCGGCCATTGGCGCGCAAGGCGGCAGCAAACTTCCGGTCAGCCTCCGAGTTGGTGCTGGCCACGTCAAAAATGATGTCAAACACCACGGCTTTGGCGCCAGCGGCGGTGAGCCGGTTTACCAGTTGGGCATGAAGCGCCCGGCTCCAGGGGGCCATCGGATTTTGCGCCTCGGAAGCATAAGAATTGAGATCCAGATACACGATTACTACCGGGGAATCCTGCAAGGGCACTTCCGGAAGCAGTCCTTGGGACCAATCAAAACTAGACCGGACCAGCGCGAGCCCCACCCGCGATTCCGGCGAGAGCAGCCACACCCCCAGCAGTCCAAGAAAAGCGGCGACGCCAGTCAGCGTCAACCAATGCCGCGGGGATGAAGCGGATGAGAATAACACTCCGGTGGATTATACTATGTTTTCTTTCATCTGGCGAGCCCCGCAGGTGGCCCTTAAAAATTGACCCGCAGCGATGCTACGAAAGTCCGGTGGCGGGGAAGCTCGGCTGCCGGATTCAAGGGATTGAGCGCGTAATCCTGATCCGCCAGATTCAACACGCCGAGCCGCAACTCCGCACGGCGATGCGCAAACACGTACCCTCCCTGAAGGTTTTGTTGCCAGAAATCGTCCCCTGCCAGTGCCGGCGAATAGCCGTGGTTATTCTGGTGAAACCAGTCCGTGGACCATTCGGCAAAAAAACCGCACGGATGATTATAGCGCAGGAAGAATTGCGCGTGCTGTAACACCGCACGCTCATCCTGTTGCAGATCGGAGACGCCACGAACTCCGGCGAGATCGGGCAATTGCGTGCGCAGCCGGTCTTCACTTAGGCGATACCTCAGGCCGGTGGACCAATCATCGCCCAGCAGTTGGGCGAGGTAAGCGGAAACGGCGCGCTCCCGAAAATCGATGGTTTGGGGCGTGCTCGCAGGGCCGTCCGGAGTGAGAATTCCGGGAACGGCATTGGTAAACGCCCCCAAATCCCGCGACCCGTCAGAGGTGAGCCATTCGGCAGCGGCGCCGAAATAAGTGCCTCCGGCCAGCTTCTGATCAAAACCCACGGACCAGGTTTCAAACTCGGTACCGGGCACCAGGCCGGCAACCGATTCCGGAACCAGGCTGCGAAATGCGCTGTTGAAACCGGCCACTTGAGCGGGTTCCAGCCGGATGCTGTTATCAAAGAACAGCCCGCCCAATGACCGCGTCCAGGCAGCGTGCAGCCAGCCATTTTCCCAGGGCTGCCAGGTCACGCCAACTTTGGGTCCCAATAACGAACGCTGTTCCTCGCCACTTTGTACCGGAGGCAAATCCACGTTGCGTGGGTATGTCACCCGGTCATAACTCAGCCCGGCAATCAGCCGGAGCGTGCTGACCGGTCGCCACTGGTAATAGCCGTAGCCATTGACTCGCTCCAAGGAAGGAGCCATGGATTGCTCCGGCATGGTGCCAATCGAGTGCGTCAGGCTCGCTTGAGTGTCCACGGTGCCGTGCTGGTACCGGCCGCCCACAATCAGTGCCTGACGGGGTGTTTCCCAAATCTGCTGGACCTCGGCGGAATACAGGGTGAAGTCAAAATCCTGCTGGAGCGTGAACGGCTCGGCGCGCACCAGCGGGCCCGTAAAATCCTGCCCCACCAGCAGCACGCTCGGCTGGGGATTGGTCAGCGACAACCGGTCGGTGAGGCGGGAGAGCAACAGCAACGTGTGGCTGCCGGGAGACCATTCGTGATTCCAGCCGATTAACAGGTTGGGCGCCTGCTTTTCGGTGACCCGCAAACCGCCAATCGCCAGTTGCGGATCGTAGTACCGGGCTACGTCGCCGCTCTCCCGGTGCGCATAACCTGCCTGCAAATAAGCCGAGTCGGCCGCAGTGACTTGCACCTTGGTTTGCAATGACACCTGGTATTCTTCCAGATCGTTGTTCGCCCGTTGTCCGTTTTGGGAAAGATAATACCCATCGAGCGCGTAACTAAGGCGACCGGTCTGGCCAAAAACGGTGGCGGCCTCCTCCCAATCCCCCCGGCTGCCATAGCCGGTGAAGGTGCTCCCTCCGATCGGCGGGCTGCCAAAATATTGCAGGTGATCCTGCTGCGACAATAACTGCGACAGGTTGCCGCCGCCGGGCGGGGCCAGCAAATTTGCCAGCAGCCGTTCGCTCTCCCGCGCCGTTTCCAGTCGCAAATCGTACTGGCTCGGATCTTCGCGCGCCTGCAGGCTGTCGGCCCGGAACAGATGCCCGGAAAAATCGGAATAGGATTCCTCCACGGCCCGGCCGGCCGCCGATTCGCCGACTTCAGTCAATCCTGCGGCGTCATAGATGGCGGCCAGGTCGGCGCTGCGCATGGCCAGGTCCTGGTCCAGCTGCAAGCGGGACCGGAAAATACTGCGGTTGTCGTTCAACTCGGCCGAACGTTCCAGATCGCGCACCGCGGCATTGACCTGATGCGTCTGATGTTCGTGCAAGGCGGAGTAGAGCCAAGCCGTCGGATCGCCCGGGTCCAGGTGTTTTGCCAGCGCCAAATCTTTTTCCGCCAGCGCATCCTGGCCAAATTGGCTCCAGGCCTTGGCCAAATAACTGCGGAAAAGCCCGCGGCCGGGCTCCAACGTGGCGGCAATTTGCAAATCCTCGCGGGCGCCGGCGGCATCGCCCTGTTGCGCCCGGGCCAGACCCCGGCCAATCCAGGCGTTCGGCAGCGAACTGTCCTGGGCGAGCGCCTGCGCGAACCAATCCCGGGCCTGCCGCGGCTGATAATCGGCCAGGGCAAGATATCCTTCCAGCGCCAGGGCCTGCGCGTTGCAGGGCGCCAGCTTCCGGGCTCGCGCCAGCGCTTCCTGCGCGGCGGGCCGATGTCCGGCGCCCAGTTCCAGTTCGGCGACGCGTACCCAGGCGAACCCAGAATCGGGGGCGCGCCGGGCCGCTTCCTGCGCCGCCGACAGTGCCGCCGGGAGTTTGGACTGCGACTGGAGCAGATACGAACGCGCCAGCCAGTCGCTGCTGTTAGTGGGTGTTCGCAGAACCGGCGATGATTGAAACTTCACCGCCGCGACCAGTTCCCGCAAAGGATCGGCGGCTGCCCCGACCGGCTCAAAAAGTTCCCGGGCCTCCGCCACCTGCCCCACTGCGAGTTTGAGGGCCGCATAATAGACCCGGGTGGCGGCTGATTTTTGGGCCAGTTCATCCGGCGCCACCGCGAGCGCGCGCAATACATCCCCGGCGGCATAAGCAGCGAGTGAATCCGCAAGTGCATTGGTCTCCGCGGCACTGAAGGCAAGATCGGTGGGATTAAGAACGGCGGGATAATAATAACTCCATTGAATGAGGTGATCCGCTGGAAGCATGGCGGAAATCTGGGCGGGCTGGCGCGGCTGAATCCAGGCCTGCTGGCCATTCGTCAGTTGCAACACTTCCGTGGCGGTTTGGAGCGCCACCGCCCCGTCTATCAAGACGAGCCGGGTGGCTGCGTTGGTGCCGGCGACATCCAGCAGAAACTCCGTGCCGCGGATGGCCCCGCTGGTCAACGGCGTTTCAAACTCGATGTCGGCCGGCTGCTCCCGGTCCAGGAAATACAACATGCCGTGCTGAAGATTGAACCGGTGTCGCGCCGGTGGCACGGGCGGGCGGATTTCGATGATGGTGGACTGGTTGATCCGGATGGTGCTGCGATCGGACAGTTGCAACGTGGCCCGGCTGTCGGGGCCGGTGCGGAGGCGGTCGCCCACCTGAAGCCACTGGTTGGTCCCTGCCGGCCGCCAGTCATTGGTGCCCGCCGCCGTCACTTCCACCGTGCCGGCGAATTCCACCAGCCGGCTGCCAACGGGCGCGTTGGTGGCATCGGCGACGGCGCAGCGCGGCGACACCAGTGCCCCGAGAAAAACCAACACCAAAATCCAGCGGAGCAGATTGGCTGGCGTAACGGTTAAAGCTGGCATCATCAAATAGTTTTCAGCAAATGGGATGCCGGGGCGAACCTTGCGCCGCGGCGCATAAAACGGTCCGCTTCCGTACCGCGAGCACATTCGCGGTACGCATTCGGACCGATTCCCGGCTGAATTTTTGGGTCGGGATTTATTGGCGGGGCGCCGGAACATTCCGGAGTTCGGGCCATTTTCCCAACCGCCGCATCAGCGCCTGGTGAGTGATGCCCAACCGGGCGGCGGCGCGCCGGATCGCCCCATCCTCGACCCGCAAGGCTTCCTGGATCAGGTTGTATTCCTGAAGCTCGAGCGCGTTCAGCTCCCGTCCGGGAGGCGGCGGAGGAGCGGATGCCGCAGCGGCGGCGGAACCGGACGCCGCCGGACGGCCGCTCAACCAGACCGGATCAAACGCCAGCCAGGCGGCAGCTTCATCCGTGTGCAACAAGGCACGTTCAAGGAGATTGCGCAGCTCGCGCACATTTCCCGGAAAATGATAGCGCCGGAGCGCTTCAAGATCGGCGGGCTTCAACAGGGGCCGTTTGCGGCCGTACTTTTCGGCCAACTGGGAGAGAAAAGTTTCGGTCAGCATTTCGAGATCGGACGGATGCTCCCGCAGGGCCGGCAGGCGGATGGCCACCACGCTCAGCCGGTACATGAGATCATTGCGAAACCGGCCCTGGGCCACCTCATCAGCAAGCGAACGATTGGTGGCGGCCACGACTCGGCCGGTGAAATGGCGCAGCGAATTGGCGCCCAAGGGACGGTACTCGTGCGAGTCAAGAAAGCGCAACAGCTTGGCCTGTTGCGGCAGCGGGCTTTCGGCGATTTCATCCAGAAACAGCGTGCCGCCTGCCGCGGCTTCAATCAGTCCCTCCCGGCGCTTTTCCGCCCCGGTATAAGCGCCTTTCTCGCTGCCGAAAAGTTCGGCTTCAAACATTTCCGCAGGCACGGCGGAGCAATTGAGGGGCACGTATGGCAACGGCGGCGTTTTGCCCCCATGCGTGAGCCGGTGCAACATCCGCGCGGCCAGATCCTTGCCAGTGCCCGTTTCACCGAGCAGCAACACCGTGGCGGTGGGATGCTGCGCCAGTTGGGTGAGCGAGCGCACGACTTCACGCAAGGCGGGCGAGTCCCCGCGCAGTTCGTCGGGACCATCCGCCGGACCGGGGTGACTGAGCCGTTGCCGAACGCGACGCAAACAAGCAATGAAATCCGCGACATTGAGCGGTTTGGTGAGATAATCAAACAGCCCGTTGCGGGTCAGTTCCACTGCCTGGCCCAGTTCCGGCACCCCGGTGACCATTACGGCCAGGGCACTCGGAGCGAGGCGTTGCAACTGCTGGTGAAATTCATAACCGGTGCCGTCCGGCAGGCGGTTGTCGAGCACCACCAGGTCAAATCCCGTGTGCTCAATTTCCGCGCGGGCGGCCCGCAAATTGGAACAGGTTTTGACCTGCCCTCCCTCCTCCGTCACGACCTGGGCCAGCATGGCGGCAAAACCGGCATCATCGTCCACAACCAGGCAGGTGAAATGTTTGCGGTGCGTCATTAAATTCGCCCCTTATAAGCCGGGAGCAGCGGCATCTGTCAAGGCGAGTGTACGCGAAGAAACCAGGAGCGATCGTAATGAATGGCATTGGTCAGCCAAATGATTCCGCCGTAGTCGGGAAGCACATTGGTCCAGGGAGTCCACCCTGTTTGTAACCCGCCAATCAGGGAATCCGCCGCGTATTGGTAACCCCGGGTGGCGGGAAAGGCCATGATCATTACGTTGGACGCCGGATCCACCATGGTCAGGGGCGTGGCAATGATCTGAATGTTTGCCGGCGCGCTGGTCACCGCTCCGGCGACATTGGTAACCACGACGGAGTAATCCCCCTGATTCTTGGACCGGGGTCGGGTTAACAGCAAACTGGCATTGGTTTCATTCTTCAGTGCGGCGCCATTCAGCAGCCATTGATAAGTCAGCGGCGCCGTGCCATCGGCCATCACCTGCAACGCCACCGTGGTTTGGTCCGCCACAGTCAGGGACTGCGGCGGAGTTGAAATGACCGGCGGCACCGCCGGCAGCCCGGGGGTGATGGAATAATTCAAGTGAGCGATGCCCCGGGCGCCATTGACGCCATCCACCACCACCAGGTATTTCCGGCCGTTTTCCGCGGGAAACTGCACCTGGCTGGGCAGACCGTTGGGGCCGTTGGTGGCATCGCAGGCTACCTGAATGAGGTTGGTATAGCTGGACAATACGCCGTCATAGGTGAATACGCCCAACAAAGTGGCGAAAGAACTTCCCGCCGTATCCAGGGTCATGATGCCATTGGTGGGGGCCTGATACGAATACCAATAGGGCGCCCCGCCCGTAGCGCCGCAGATGGCCGGGGCGTTGGGGTCGGCAATGGAGTTGGTCGTATTGAAGATTTGGGTGCCGTTGTAGCCCAGCGCCACCCCGCCGCCAGCGTGGGGCTGCAAGCCCGACACAGCCGCATCGGCCGCCTTATATCGGGCCAATACGTCGCTCTGGCCTTCGGAATTCACCTGAATCTCCACGGGCGTGCTGAAAAAATTGTCGTCATTCAATTCCAGCCGGACCGAATAGAAACCCAGGTTCGTCCGTTGCAAACTGGGAATGACCAGCGTGGGACCGGCACTGTCATCCGTAATGGGGCTGCCGTTCAAATACCAGGTCAGGTCCATGCCCGGCACGCGGGTAATGCCGATGGACAGGATCAACGGGTCGCCCAATCTTAGCGCTTGGTCACCAGGACGTTGCAACACAGTTGGTTGAAGATTGCTGGAGGACAGGAAATGCAAATTCAAGATGATATTGCCCACGGCGCCGTCAAAGCCGTCCACGGCGATTTGATAAATCCGGTTGGAATTTACCCCCACCGTAAATTGGGAGGTGAAACTTTGGCCTTCATCGTCGTCCGCCGAAACCTCTTGCAACCGTTGCAGGGGAGAACTGCCCGAATGAAGCGTATACAGTCCCAACAAAGTGTCAAAGGTGCTGCCCGCGGTGCTCGCGGTCAACACGCCATTCTCCGGCGCCTGCCAGGAAATCCAGACCGAATGGCCGCCGATCTTGCCCGCATGCAACGGTTCACCCGGCTCCACGGTGGCATTCGTATTTGACCCGGTAACAACGACCGACGCGCCAGTAACCAGTTGCCGGTCGGCAAACAGGTCGGAAAATTCCTGGGCCCGGGCGGTCCAGGCCAGCAGGCCCAGCCAGACCCATAACCCCGTGAATTTGAACGTTCGATTCTTCAATACATTTTGGAACGACCTGTTCCCATAACCGTTTTGGGTTTTGATACTATGCTTAACGACTATCACTCATCACATGTTCCCGCAAGTGAGGCTTTTCCCGCCATCGTTTGATAACATAAAATGCCGCGCTCAAGACAAGCAACGTCTTCGCACGCAACATTTGTGCCGGAATCCAATCCCTCCATTTATTTCCATGGCGAAGCGGCAGAACCCGAACGCCCTTTGCAT
>DATJIU010000161.1:0-3777 GCA_035492855.1 Dongiaceae bacterium
CGGCGCGCGTTGAGGCCGTAGCCGTAACGCAGCACCACCCGCCATACCTCGCTCCGGGAGGTGAAGGAGAGACTCGGCCCCAGGCCCGTGTGCCAGTGCCCGGGTTGTTCGAGCCCGGGCAGATAATCAACATACGCGCCGGCGGCGCCGAGCCGGAGCTGCCAGCGGTGATCCGCGGCCAGCGGGAAGATGTAAGCCGCGCTGAGATGCCCGAACCGCTTGGCGGAAATTTCCTGATAATAATATCCCGGCAACGTCAACGGAAACTCGGCGGCCAGCGGCAGAACTCCGCCCAGGCGCCAGGCGCTGAACCGGTCCGCGTCGGCGGATCCGCCCACCGTCAATTCCAGGGTAAATTGGTCCCCGGTATTGGTCCACGCGTAGTTCAGGCCGGCATAAAGCCAGTAGAGATCCGTTGTGGGCTCAACCAGGCGGTCCCGGGCAAAGCCGTAAGGACCGGCATCGCCCCGCCACTGGCGTTCGTACCAGAGTGATACTTCCAGTGCCAGATCGGAGTAAAGCATCGGCTCCTTGCCTGCAAACCTCAGGCCTGTGCGCAGGAAGGTGCTCGCGCGGTCGGCGGGCAGTTGGAATTGGGCGGCGGTTTTGTCCGCGGCGGAATAGGTCCAGAAATGCGCTCCCCCCTGCACCACGAGATGGATCGGGATGCTGCGGGCGGGATTGACCCGGTGGTAGAGATTCAGCGTAACACCGCCGCCATGACCGTTGAAGCTCTCGTCTTTGAAGTAGTGCCCCTGACGCACCTCGTAATAATTCTCGCCATAGCCGCCACCGTTGATGCCAAGGCCCACGTCGGTGTGCGGGGAAAGCAAACGGCGGAAACCCATCTCCCCGTCGAAATAAACCGGGGCCACAGCCAGCCGGAGCGCCAAGTTGGGCCGCCAAAAAGCCGGATTGTTGTAGTAATAGTAGGCGTAGAGCGATTGGGGGCCCTGGCCGGACAGGGACTGGTCATAGCCCAACTGAATCAGTCTCCGGGGATACGGGTCAATTTGGGCGCGGGAATTGGCCCCGCCGACCAGCATCAGGCCGACCAGCATAAGCCGGGTCTTCCTGCCTGCCACCCCAGACCGCACCTCGCGCTGCGGCGTCGGGCAGCCGCCACTTCCCCGGGCAATCAGCCGCCAGAGTGGATTTGGAAACCTGCCCATCATCTGGATTGCTTGTACAGACATGACCCGCTGTCTGGTTCATAATTATAATGACTGGTGTCAGGCATGATCCCCGCCGAACCGCAGTGATTACCCGGAGGGATTGCGGCAAGCCCGCCATCCAGAGGTAAATCCGCATCAACTCCAGTCAAATCACAAATCTGCATCAGCCATGTTAGCCCGGCGGGCGCGGGCGGTTCGGCTGCCGCCGCCGGGCGTGAAAGAGTCCCGCTTAGGGCGCGATTTTGTCGCTTAACCACTGGCGCGACTGTTGGAAACCGCTCTTCGTTGCTTCGTAGGCCGTTTGGAAACCACCTTTGAAACTGTCCCAGGTGGATTCGGTGGCATCTTTGGCCGCGTCAAGTTGCTTGTTGAGTTGGGCGGTCTGCTCGCGCAGCGCCTTGATCTTGGGTTGGGCTTCGGCTTTGACCGCGTCGCTGGATTTGTCAATCTTCGCGCTCAGTTCGTCCAGTTCCTGGTTGAGGGCGGCCACCTGGACCTGCATCTTGGAGACAAATTCGGTTTTTTGCGCGAAGGTGTAGTCCTTCATGTCTTGCGCCACGGCGGCGGTCTTTTCCTGGACTTTGTCAATTTCTTCGGTGGTGGTTTTGGTTTTGTCGCAGCCCCCGGTGAGTACGGCAGCGGCGAGGCAGGCGAGGAATGATGTTTGATATTTCATAATAATGGTTCCCGGAGGAATTGGTGGTTGTGCCGGGAAATAGTACTTTATAATGCCGGCTGGCACCAGGCTATGGGGTGAAACCCGAACCGAAATTCGGAGTGCGTGGGCGGACCTCGCCAGCCGCGTTCGGTTGATCTACGAGGCGAAATGTTGTGGAATGGGGATCCGGCGCGAGGCCGGATTTCGGGACCAGCGCTCGCCCCATTGCAAACTGCGGCTCCGCCATTGCGGCCAGGGACGCCGACGGACTGGAGCGGGGCTATCCCCCTGACACCCGGCAGGTTTTGCGGAAATGGTGGCCATAAATGGAAAGTGTCACCGCCAGGGGAAGCAGGGTGGGGCGGCGGAAGAAGGTCCAGGCCAGCAAACCCCAATAGTGAAATCGTTCGCGGCCCAAAATACCGAGCCGGATATTGGCCTGGAAGAACGCCCGCAACGCCTCCCAGTTCATTGGGCGGGAAATCTTGGGCCGCCCGTATTCGCGCAGGAACGTGCGGATCCGCCGGTAGTAAGGGCCGGGCGCGTAAAGATAACCCACCAGCTTTTGATAGCCCTCGCGCAGGGTCTCCCGGTCCATCCGTGGCGCGAAGTTGGTGGTGCCATCGCCGTTGTTGCCGGTGGTGGCCCCGGTCAGGCGGCCCTGGGCTTTCAACCGGTGGTACAGCTTGGTGCCGGGAATGGCCTGCAGCAGGCCGACCATGGCCGTGACGATGCCGCTCTGCTGGATGAATTCGCGCTGCCGGGCAAAAGTGCCGGGCGTATCGCTGTCGAAACCGACGATAAATCCGCCCTGTACCTCCAGCCCCGCGCGCTGGATGCGTTTCACGTCGGCCACCAAATCCCGTTTCCGGTTCTGGCGCTTGTGGCATTCGGCGAGTCCCGCGTCCTCCGGCGTTTCGATGCCGACAAACACCTGGTTGAATCCCGCTGCAACCATCAGCTCCATCAACCCGGCATCATCGGCCAGATTAATGGAGGCCTCGGTGAAAAACGGAATCCCGGGTCGGCCGCGCTGCCATTGAATCAGCGCCGGCAGCAGTTCCTCTTTGAGCGCCCGTTTGTTGCCGATAAAGTTGTCGTCCACAAAAAACACCGCGCCGCGCCAGCCGGCCTCGTACAGCCCGTCCAATTCGGCGATCAGCTGCGCCGTCGACTTGACGCGGGGCCGGTGGCCGAACATCGCGGTGATGTTGCAGAACTCGCAGTCAAACGGACAGCCGCGGGAGTATTGCACGCTCATGGCGGCGTATCGCCGCAGTTCCGCCAGTTCCCACAACGGCGCCGGCGTCGCGCGAATATCCGGAAAACCAGCCGATTCATACACCCGCCGGGCCACACCGTGCCCCAAATCCCGTAAAAACTCCGGCAGGGTCACCTCGGCTTCATTCAGCACAAAATGATCCACCTCGGGAAATTGTTCCCGCCCCAGGGTAAACAGCGGTCCGCCGGCCACAATGAGCTTGCCGGCGGCGCGGCAGCGGGAGATCAATTCGTGCGCCGATTCCTGTTGGGCGATCATTCCGCTGATGAACACGACATCCGCCCCGGCCAGATCTTTTGCGCGCAGTGTCCGCACGTTTACATCCACCAGCCGCTTGTCCCAGGCGGCCGGCAGCAGCGCCGCCACGGTGAGCAACCCGAGCGGGGGCAGGGAAGCCTTTTTGTGGATGAAGCGGAGGGCGTGCTTGAAACTCCAGAACGTGTCCGGGAACTTCGGGTAGAGCAGCAGAACTTTCATGCCTTCGCAATCTCGCGCCAAAAGCGTCCCCGCGCCATACGGAAAACACCGTATATCCCAATTTTAAATTTTGCAGGATGCTGATGGGGAGTTTTCCAGCAGATTCGGACGTATGCCCCTCCGGAGCGTTTCGCCGCATCTGGCAGGCCACCATGAAACAACTAATACTCAGGTTGTCGCAACGG
>DATJIU010000162.1:0-2787 GCA_035492855.1 Dongiaceae bacterium
GTGGGCCAGCACAGCGCGGCGATCCGGCAGTTGTTGGCGGTGGAAAGCCGGGAGCCGTTGCGGCAATGGTTGTGGGGCCGCGATGTGCTGGATTTGTTGCAACAACTGGCGCCGGTTCAGTTGGCGCCGGGAGAATTTGTCGGGTTGCTGAAGCGGCTCGCGCCGCGGTTGTACTCCATTTCCTCCAGCCCTCGGGCGCATGCCGGCGAGGTCCACCTCACGGTGAACATCGTCCGGCATGCGTCTTATGGGCGGGTGCATCGCGGGGTGGCGTCCACCTTCCTCGCGGAACGGGCGGATGAAAATACGCCGGTGCCGGTGTACATCCAGTCCGCGCATGGCTTCCGGCTGCCGGTCTCCGGCGACACGCCCATCATCATGGTCGGGCCGGGCACCGGCGTGGCGCCGTTCCGCGGCTTCCTGCACGAACGCCGGGCCACGGGCGCGAGAGGCCGCAACTGGCTGTTCTTTGGCGAACAGCGCGCCGCCACGGATTTTTATTACGCGGAAGAACTCCAGCCCATGGTGGCCGACGGCCATCTGACCCGGCTGGACACCGCCTTTTCGCGCGACCAGGAACAGAAAGTTTACGTCCAGCACCGGCTGCTCGAACAAGCCGCGGCGGTGTGGGCGTGGTTGCAGGACGGGGCGCACTTTTACGTCTGTGGCGACGCTTCCCGGATGGCCAAGGACGTGGACGCCGCGTTGCACCGGATTGCCGAAACCGCCGGTAGCCTCAGCCCGGAAGCCGCGGCGGAATACTTCCGCAAACTGAAAGCCGATAAACGTTATCAGCGCGATGTGTATTAAATTATCCTATAAGGCTTTATGCAAAATTTAAAACAGGTTCAAGAAAAACAGAGCCGGCTTTCAGCCGGTCCCCAAGGGGCGCCGGCCTTGGTCGGGAAGCCGGCCGGTTTTAAGACTGTTAAAGGATTTCGCGTATTTTCCGAAATGAACCACCGGTGGGGAAAAGGTTAAAACTACGATGAGCCACGGAAACGAAAAGCTGCCCCTGGAGCATGTTAACGGCGCGCCGCTCGATGCCGCCCAGCGCGAGTACCTGACCGGCTTCTTTGCCGGGCTCGCCGCGCGCGGGGTGACCTTTGGCGACGTCACGCCCCCGCCCGCGGCGGTGGCGGCAGCGGCGGCGGAGGACCTGATTCTGGAGGAACGCATCAAGCGCGAGCTGCATCCGCTGGATGCTTACAACCAGATTGTGGAAAACGCCGCGGCCAACAAGGCGCCGGACAAGGAGGACATTTTCCGGTTCAAATGGAACGGACTGTTTTTCCTGACACCCCACAAGGAGGCGTTCATGGCGCGGCTGCGGATTCCCGGCGGTGTGGTGAAGAGCTTTCAATTGCGTGAGCTGGCACACATCGCCCGGGAGCTCACCAGCGGTTACGTGCAGGTCACCACCCGCGCCAATTTTCAGATGCGGCTGATTCAGCCCAAGGATTGCCCGGAATTCCTCCGCCGGGTACAGGCGGTGGGGTTGCATACGCGCGGCTCTGGCGCGGACAACATTCGCAACCTCACCGCCAACCCGACTGCGGGAATTGATCCCGTGGAATTGATTGATGTGCTGCCGCTGGTGCAGGACCTCGCGCAAACCATCATCAACGACCGCTCGTTTTACGACCTGCCGCGCAAGTTCAATATTGCCTACGACGGCGGCGGGCTCATCGGGGCGGTGGAAGATACCAATGATATTGGGGTGAAAGCGGTCCAGGTGGAATCGGCTTCCGGGGCTAATGCCCCGGCTCTGGCGCCAGGCGTATATTTCCGCATCGCACTCGGCGGGGCCACGGGTCACAAGGCATTTGCGCAGGACTTGGGCGTGGTAGTGCCGCCGGCGGAAATCAACCGCGTGGTGGTGGCCATCGTGCGGGTGTTCATCGCGCGCGGTTGCCGCAGCGACCGCAAAAAGGCCCGCCTCAAGCATCTGCTCGAAAAGATGTCGCTGGCCGAATACCTCGCCGCGGTAGAACAGGAACTCGGCCGGCCGTTGCTCCGCGCGCCATACGATCCGGCGCAGATGCGTTGGGCCGCTCAAGAATTGCCGCATTCGCACGTAGGCGACTTCCCGCAGAAACAGCGCGGCCTGAATTATGTGGGCGCCACCCTGCCGGTGGGCCAGATCACGCCCAAGCAGATGATCCGGCTGGCAGAGATCGCCGAGCTTTATGGCTCCGGCGAAGTGCGGCTGACGGTCTGGCAGAACTTCATCATCCCCAATGTGCCGGAGGCGTACGTGGCCACGGTGCACAAAGCCCTGCGCAAAATGGGATGCGAAACGCGGCAATCGCATCTCCGTAGCGGGCTGATTGCTTGCACCGGCAATTCCTACTGCAAATTCGCCCAGGCCAACACCAAGGCCCATGCGGCGGGCTTGGCGGACTATCTGGAGAAGAAACTCACGCTCGACAAGCCCATCAACATCCACCTCACCGGCTGCCCCAATTCTTGCGCGCAACATTACATGGGCGACATCGGGCTGTTGGGTACGAAGGTGCAGGGCCAGGAGGCGTATCACGTGTTTGTGGGCGGCGGCTTTGGTGGCTCGCAGGCCGTGGGCCGGCAGGTGTTTACCGGCATTATTTATGAGGAGTTGAAACCGACCTTGGAAAAGGTGCTCAAAGCCTATTTGCGTCACCGTGAAGCTGGCGAAACCTTCCAAAAGTTCACGCAGCGTCACGACCTGAATACGCTGCAAGCGTTCTTCTCGAATAACGAATGACGCCGCCACCACCACCCGCCGGGGCCGCATCACCGGACCGGCCG
>DATJIU010000163.1:0-15949 GCA_035492855.1 Dongiaceae bacterium
GTGCAGTTAATTCTGGGAGCCGCCGTGTGGGTGGGCCTGTAGATGACCGTAAGCCGGCTGTTCACCGGATTCCCGTGGAACCTCCTGGGCGCCTCGCAATATCAGATGCTGCCATTGATCCAGGTGGCCAGCGTCACCGGAGTCTATGGCGTTTCGTTCCTGATCATCTGGCTTTCCCTCGCACTCTACGCGGCCAGCCACCGCATCGTGCGGCATCCCGGTGTCCGCCTGGGCTGGCAGGGCGAAGTAATGCTGCCGCTCGGTGCCCTGGTGGTGCTCTACGGCTCGGGGATGATGCAACTCCACGAGCGCGCCCAACCCGGCGACCAATTGCACGCCACATTGGTACAACCGAGCATCCCGCAAACGATGATCTGGGATGAACAGCAAAATGACCGGCGCTTTGCCGACCTGCTCGCGCTGTCCACCGCGGCACTGACCAACGAGACGGATGTGCTCATCTGGCCCGAGGCCGCCGTGCCCCAGATGGTCCGGTATGATGAAGCCACGTACAACGCCGTGTCCGGCCTGGCCCGCTCCAACCACGTCTGGATGATCATTGGCAGCGACGATGCCGTGCGCCGGGAGCATCCCACCCCCGGTAACGACGCCGACTATTTCAACGCCAGTTTTCTCATCAGCCCCTCCGGTGAACTGGCCAACTGGTATCACAAACGGCAACTGGTCGTGTTCGGCGAATACGTGCCGCTCACCCGCTGGCTGCCATTCTTGCAACGGCTCACGCCCATCACCGGCGGCTTCACCTCCGGCACCCGCCCGGTCACCTTTGATCTCATCCTGCCACATCACGAGGTGGATCCCACCAACAATGCCATCATCACCCTCGTCAATCCCGATCAGGCGATGGTGCGCCGGGGCGGCGTGAAAACTTCCACGCTCATCTGCTTTGAGGACGTCTTCCCGCACCTGGCCCGCCACTACGTCAAACCCGATACCGACTTTCTGGTAAACCTCACGAATGATGGCTGGTTTGGCGAAGGCGCGGAACAATGGCAGCACGCCGCCAGCGCCGTCTTCCGCGCGGTGGAAAATGGCGTGCCGCTGATCCGTTGCGCCAACAACGGGCTCACCTGCTGGATTGATGCCCACGGCGTCATCCGCAAAGTTTTTCGCGACGCCTCCGGCAGCATCTACGGCCCCGGCGCACTGTCCGTGGATATTCCCCTGCGCCCGCTCGGCACGGATCGGACTCCCACCTTCTACAACGAGCACGGCGACGTTTTCGGATGGAGCTGTGTGGTTATCGCGGTGGGCGTGCTGCTGCGGCGCATTCCCTGGCCGCGCCCGCGCAAATGGGGCGATGTTTGAATTCGCGATCCGGCTACCAGCCGCGTGAAAAATTCGCCCATCCATCCGCCATTCTCAGAATCTTAATCTTAATCTTACTCGTAATCGTAATCCGGTCCCTGCCTTGGTTTCCCGGTCACCGCGTTGGTTTTTCTGCATTTTGTTTTAACATTGAATTTGCGGTTTTGAAATTTCCCAGATTTGCAACCCATTCTCCCGGAAACGGTTTAAACGTTTAAACCCTCGTTTTTTGCCTCCAAAAATTGGGTTCACCATTAAACCAGATGCGTTCCGGGAGCGTGATAGAATGTCCGGCGGGATGCGAAAAAGCGCAACCAGAGCTGGGTGGAGAAAAATGAAAAATGAAGAACGCAGAATGAAGAATTGGTTCGCCCCGGCTGGGGCTTGGCGGGACGGGTTGGCCGCACCCACGGCTCGCGCCGTGGGCTACTCCCTTACGCTGCTCCGCAGCTTTACCGGGCTCGCGGCCGGGCTGTCCGCGCTTCGGCACAATCACGGCAAAGCGCAACTTTGCCGTACCGGATTTGGCCGACCTGCCAGTCTGCGGGGCAAGACCTCTCCCCACTCCGCACTCCGAATTCCGCACTTACTTGGGCTGTCCGCAAGGACAAATTACCAAACGAACCCAAAATTTTACGCAGACATTTTAATCGCTAAATACTTGTTCAAAGCTACTTACAACAAAATCAAACACCATATCAATTTGGGTTCGTTTGGGTTCGTTTGGGGGTATGGAGAGCGAATCCGGAGTGCGGCCGGCAGTAACCGCGATACTACAAGCGGGTCACGACGCATGCCGCAGCAATGCTTCGGCATGCTTGCGGGCGGCATCGCCCTGGCCGCCGAGCATCCGCGCCAGTTCGGTGACGCGGTCCTTTGGGGCGAGCAGGGTCATCTCAGAAATGGTGCGGGCATCGCGAATCTGCTTGGTCACGACGTAATGCGCCTCCGCGGGCGCGGCCACCTGGGGCAGATGCGTAATGCACAACACCTGCCGCTTGGCGGCAATCTGGCGCATCTTCTCGCCCACGGTGTGTGCGGTCTCACCGCCAACATTGGCATCCACTTCGTCAAACACCAGCACCGGGATTTCGTCCTGCGCAGCGAGCACGGTTTTCAGTGCCAACATCACCCGCGCCATTTCGCCGGAGGAGGCGATGGCGCGCAGCGGCTTGGCCGGCTCCCCGGGATTCGGCGCAAACTGAAATTCCACCACGTCAAATCCGGTGGCGGCAGGCGGTTCGGCGACCGGCGTCAGGGCCACGTCAAACTGGCTCTGTTTGAAGCCAAGGTCGGCGAGCTGCCGGCTGGCGGCCTTGGCCAGTTGCGGGATGACTTTGCGGCGCGCCGCCGTCAGAGCCTTGCCCGCCCGGGAAAGGTCCGCGTCCAATTTGTCCAGCGCGGCATTGAGGCGCGCCAACTCGGCGTCGCGACCTTCCAAGGCCGCCAGTTGCCGGCGGGCGTCCTCCCCGAATGCGATGACTTCCGTCAGCGTGGCGCCGTACTTACGCTTGAGGGTGTGGATGAGGTTCAGCCGCTCTTCCAACTGGGCCAGTTGGGCGGGGTCAATGTCCACTTTGTCGGCGTAATGGGAAAGTTCGCCCTGCAAATCGCGGAACAGTTCGGCGGCCTGGCCGTGCAATTCCAACAACGGCGCGGCCCCGGCATCCACCCGTTGCAATTCCTGCAACACGCGGCCAAGCACGCCCGCCTGGGTTTGCAGGGAGGTCTCGCTCTCGCTCAAAATATCCAGCGCGCTCTGGCTCAGTTGCAGCAGCTTGGCGGCATTGCTGGCACGCCGGTAATCCTGCTCCACGGTGGCTTCCTCGTCGGGCTGCAGGCGGGCGGCGGAAATTTCCTGGACCTGAAACCGCAACAGGTCCAGTTGCTGCGCGTAGGTTTTCTCATCCACGATGAGCGCGGCCTTTTCCGTCTCCAAGTTTCCCCGCCGCCGCACCAGTTCGCCGAAGGCGGCGCGGTCGGCTTCCAGGCCGCCGAAGGCGTCGAGAATGGCCAGTTGCCGGGCGGGCTGCAGGAGCGACTGGTGATCGTGCGGCCCGTGCAAATCCACCAGCAGTTCCCCGAGCCGCGCGAGTACCTGGAGCGTGGTGGGCGAACCGTTCACAAACTGGCGGTTGGTGCCGGTGGCGGTAAAGGTGCGCTTGAGCACGAGCTGGTCCTCGGCGCAGGGTTCGAGGCCGTTTTCCTCGAGCAGCCCGGCGAGGGGCTTCAACCGGCTCACTGCAAAAACCGCCTCCACGCTGCAACTGTCCGCCCCGGTGCGGATGAGTGTGCGGTCGGCGCGTTCGCCGAGCACGAGGTTGAGCGCGCCGATGATGATGGACTTGCCGGCCCCGGTCTCGCCGGTGATGACGTTGTAGCCCGGCTGCAATTCCAGGGTCAAATCCGCCACGAGGGCGAGGTTTTTGATGCGCAGGATGGTCAACATCGGTACAGTTGTCGCCGCTGAATCTGGCGGTTACCCCGCCGTTCGGCAAAAGAAAAATTCGATCATGGCGTTTTCATTCATTTTTCTGGGCACCGGTACTTCCCAAGGCGTGCCGGTCATCGGCAAGGAATACCCGCCGGAATTCCTGGCCAACCCCAAAAACCACCGGACCCGGCCATCCATCTACGTGGCCACCGATGAGGTCCGGCTGGTAGTGGATACCACCCCGGAATTCCGCATCCAGTGCCTGCGCGAAAAGCTGAACCGCCTGGATGCCGTGGTGTTCACCCATTCCCATGCCGACCACGTGATGGGGCTGGATGACTGCCGCCGGTTTTGCGACCTGCGCGACGGCAAACCGCTGCCGGTCTATGCCAGCGAGGATACCATGCAGAATCTGCGCCGGGTGTACGCCTACGCGTTTCACGACGGCCCCTGGCCCCGGGGTTATTTCATGCCCGAACCGCACATCATCACCGGGCCGTTCACCCTGGGCGACCTGACCCTCACCCCCCTGGCCCTGCCCCACGGCCGGACCATCACCAATGGCTATCTGTTTGAGCAGGGCGGAAAAAAGCGGCTGGCTTATTTGAGTGATTGCAAGGAGGTACCGGTCGAAGCCTTGGAACGGATCCGCGGAGTGGAGGTGGCCGTGCTGGATGCGCTGCGGTTCAGCGTACATCCCACGCACATGTGTCTGGACGAGGCGCTCACCGCCGCGCGGCGCATCGCCGCGCCCCGGACGTACCTGACCCATTTGACCCATGATTACGATCACGACAAATCCCAGGCCGAACTGCCGCCCACGGTGGAACTGGCCTACGACGGATTGAAGGTGGAATCCGCAGATTAAGTTAGCCCATGAAACGATTGCCCTTGCTCCTGGCCGGTCTGCTGGCCGTACTCACCCCGGTTTCCCTCCAGGCCGCCAGCCCGGGCGACACGGTGGTGGTGATTTACAACAAAGCCGTGCCCGAGTCCAAGGACGTCGCGGAATACTACGCCAAATGCCGGCAGGTCCCCGCGGACCAGGTGTTCGGCTTTGACCTGCCCAAGGGCGAAGCCATCTCCCGGCGGGATTTTCGCGATGACCTGCAAAAGCCATTGGCCGAGGCGCTGGAATCCAAAAAACTCTGGCATGTGGGCAAAGGTCCGGACCCGAGCGGACGCATCACCGGCAACATCAACCGGGTGCTCAGCTCCAAAATCCGTTATGCCGTTCTATGCTATGGAGTGCCCTTGCGAATCACCGAGGATGGCGAACTGAAGGAACCGGAAGCCGCGACGATGCGTCCGGAATTTCGCCGCAACGAGGCCGCGGTGGACAGTGAACTGGCCTGCCTGCCCAATCTCGCCCAGGGTTATGCCTATACCGGCCCGGCCCGGAATCCCTTTTATTCGGTAACCAACGCCGTCGAATTGAATCCCACCAATGGCATCCTGATGGTCGCCCGCCTGGACGGCCCCACCGCCGCCATTGCCCGCGGCCTGGTGGACAAGGCGCTGGAGGCGGAAACCAACGGCCTATGGGGCCGGGCGTATTTCGACCAGCGCGGGCTGAAATCGGGCCCCCTGCAACTCGGTGATGAATGGATCGAAGCGGCGGCGGAAGTGGCCAAGCTGACCGGCTTTGAAACCGAGGTGGATACCAACGACGCCCCCATTTCGGCGAGCCATCCCATGGACCACATTGCGCTCTACGCCGGCTGGTACAGCGAACATGTGTGCGGACCGTTCAGCGAGCCCACGGTGGAATTTGTGCCCGGGGCCTTTGCCTACCATCTGCATTCCTTCAGCGCGGCCACGTTGCGTTCCACCAGCCAAAATTGGGTGGGCCCGCTACTGGCCAAGGGCGTTACCGCCACCATGGGTTGCGTGGCCGAACCGTATTTGCAGGCCACGCCGGACATCGGCACGTTCTTCGGCCGGTTCCTTTATTTTGGATTCACCTTTGGCGAGTCCGCCTACGCCTCCCAACCCACGCTGTCCTGGCAGACCACTGTGGTGGGCGATCCTTTGTATCGTCCGTTTGGCCGGGATCCGCTGGCCCAGCATGAGCAGATGAAGCGTGACAATAGCAAATACCTGGAATGGGCGTATCTCCGGGCGGTCAACCTGGCCCTGAACAAGCATGTTTCCATTTTCCAAAGCAGCGATTACTTGGAAAACCTCCCGCTCACCGCCCAGAGCCCCATCCTGAAGGAAAAGCTGGGCGAACTTTATGCCGCCGAAGGCAAACCCGCGTCCACCTTGCGCGCCTTCCAACAGGCACTCCAGCTCCACCCTTCGCCCCAGCAACGCCTGCGGTTGCGGCTTAATTATGGCGACCGCCTGCTGACGGACCACCAAGACGCCGCCGCCTACGCCGATTATCAGGCCTTGCTGACTGAAATGCCGAAGTATCCCGGCCGGCTCGCCGTGTACCGGAAATTGCTTCCGCTCGCCAAGAAACTCGATCACCCCGACGATGCCACCAAGTTCCAGGCCGAAATTGACCAACTCGCCCCGCCGCCACCGGCTCCGGCCACCAATGCCCCCGCCAAATGAGCCAGCCTGTTTTTTTTGATACGCACGCCCACTTGGATTATCCGGACTACACGGCGGATTTCAACGACGTGCTCGCCCGCGCCGCAGCGGCCGGCATCACCAAGCTCATCTCCATAGCCACCGATCTGGAGAGCAGCCGGCGCGCGATTGCCCTGGCCGAAAAACATCCGGGCATCTATGCCACTGTGGGCTGGCATCCCTCTAACGCCCACGAAGCGCCGGAGGATATTCGCCCCGCGCTGCGCGAACTGGTGAACCACCCCAAGGTCGTGGCGATCGGCGAAATCGGACTGGATTATTACCGTCTGCCCAGCACGCAGGGCGGCACGGCGGAAGATGATGTTCGCTACAAACAGAAACAGGCGGAGATTTTCCGGCAACAACTGGAAGTCGCCGCCGCCGCCAGATTGAATTGCGTCATTCACCAACGCAGTTCATTCGCCGATACCTTCGCCCAAATTCAGCCGTTCGCCCGGCAGGTGCGCGGCGTGTTTCACTGTTTCGGCGAAAGCACCGACCGGCTGCGGCAGATTCTCGACCTCGGCTGGCTGGTCAGTTACACGGGCATCGTCACCTTCAAGAACGGTCAGAACATCCGCGACGCCGTTGCCGCCACACCGCTCGACCGGTTCATGCTGGAAACCGACTGCCCCTATCTCGCGCCCGTACCCTATCGCGGCAAACGCTGCGAACCCGCCTACGTGAAGGAAATTTCCGAGACCGTGGCGCAGGTCAAAGGCTGCTCGCTCGAAGAACTCAGCCAGGCCACCTGCGCCACGGCGGAAAGGTTTTTCCCCAAGCTCAAAACGGCTCCCTGATTTCCAGGGTCCCTTTTGGGTGGCTTAAACATCTCCCATTGGCGGAACGGAGGGAGTTGCGCTATAGTATTGGCAGTCAACCCTTTTAAACTGCCATGAGCCTGCCTTTCCCGGCTTCCAAACCTTTAAAATGGAAATACGCCATTCTGCTCATTGTCGTCGCGGCGGTCTGTTTCAATGCGGCCTACACCCCGGCGGCGCCGTCACCCTGGGGCTTGTTGATGGTTGGTTATCTCATCGCCGTGGTCCAGCTCGCGCGCCTGCCTAGCACCCGCCAGGCCTTTTATGCGGGACTCATTACCGGGCTGTTGTGCTGCGGACCGCAGCTCGCCTTTTTCTGGGGCATCTTTGGTTCGGCGGCAGCGGCGCTGTGGACCATCCTCGCCTTTTGGATCGCCCTGTTTGTGGCGCTCACGCATGTTGCCCTTATCCGGCTGGGGACCAAAAATACTGTGTGGCTCATGCCGTTCCTCTGGACCGGCCTCGAGTACTTCCGCAGTGAACTGTACTATCTCAAGTTTGCCTGGCTGAATGCGGGCTTTGCCTTCAGCGGCTGGCCGCTGTTGCCGCTGCACACACTCGGCGTTTACGGCATCGGGTTTTGCCTGGCAGCCTATGCAGGTTTGTTCCTCCTCTTCCGGGTGAAGCACATCATGGTTGGGTCGGTCGTGGGCATGGGGGTGCTGGCAGTTGGATATGGCTTGTTTTCCGCTCCGACAGGGTCGGCATTGTCAAACCAACCCAAGCCCCGGATTGCCGGCGTGCAACTGGAATTCCCCATCATTAGCGAACTGCAACAGAGTCTTGACAACGCCATCACCGCCCAGCCCGATGTGAGTTTGGTTGTCCTGAGCGAATACACGCTGGATGGTCCGCCCCCGCAGGCCTTGAAAGATTGGTGCCGCGAACATCAGAAGTTTCTGGTGGTCGGCGGCAAGGCGCCGGCGGACGGGAAGAATTATTACAACACGGCCTTTGTCATCAGCACGAACGGCGAGGTCGTGTTTCAGCAGGCCAAGTGCGTGCCCATCCAGTTTTTCAAGGACGGCCGGCCGGCGCCGGAACAAAAGCTCTGGGACTCGCCGTGGGGCAAGATCGGCATTTGCATTTGCTACGACCTGAGCTATTCGCGCGTAACGGACGAACTGGCCCGACAGGGCGCCCAAATGCTCATCGTACCCACGATGGATGTCTCGGAGTGGGGCCGACACGAACACGTCCTGCACGCGCGGATTGCGCCGGTGCGCGCGGCAGAATATGGCATCCCCATTTTCCGCGTGGCCAGTTCCGGCATCTCCCAAGGTGTGGACGGACACGGTGAAGTCCGGGCCACCGCCCCGTTTCCGGGTGACGGTGAGGTCTTGTATTTCGCAACACACCCGGGACGTGTCGCCACGCTGCCGTTGGATCGTTGGTTGGCGCCGGGGGCCGGGGGCATCACCGGCCTGTTCATCGCCTGGTTGGGGCTGGAAAAACTCCGGCGCCGCTCAAAACGTCCGGCTCTCGCCAATGCTCAATAAATGCAGGTGCTTGCCGGCATTCGCGAATTTCTGCATGGCGGCGGCGTGGTCAATTTTGATGGGCGGCGCGGTATCGAAATGCACGCCGACAATTTCGGAACACTGCACAAAATCCGCGGCGCGGACGGCATCCTCCACGCCCATGGTAAAATTGTCGCCCAGGCAGAGCGCGGCAAATTTCAATTTCGTGCTCTCGCCGATGAGCTTCATGTCCAGGGTGAGCGCGGTGTCGCCGGAGTAATAGAAATTACCCTCCTCGCTTGTTACCACAAACCCGCCGGGGTTGCCGGCGTAGGTGCCGTCCGGCAGGCTGCTGGAATGGATGGCGTTGACGTATTTGACGCGACCAAATGCATATTCCAACGTGCCGCCATGGTTCGTGGCATGGGTGCGCGTAATGCCCTGCTTGCCGAGCCAGCCACAAATCTCGTAGTTGGCAATGACCGCCGCGTTTTCGCGCCGCGCGATTTCCACCGCGTCGCCCACGTGGTCATAGTGCCCGTGCGAGAGGAGAATGTAATCCGCGCGCACCTTGGCAAGGTCAATGTGGCGCGCGAGTTCGTTGGCACTGATGAAGGGATCGAACAGCAGGGTTTTGCCGGCCACCTCCACCGCGAAACAGGAATGTCCGTAATACGTCAGTTTCATAACAAAAGGCGGAATGGAATCCGCCGCAAAAAACCTAACGCACCATGCGGACAGCGCAAGCCTCACTTTGAAATTAATTCACCGCCGGGCACCGCAAGCACCGCACCGATGCGGCGATTTATTTCCGCGGCTTCGGCAGCTTCACGGGCTTGCCGGTGGCGGCGGATTGGTCCGCGGCAAAAATAATCTCATGCGTCCGCGCCGCTTCGGCCAGACTGGTCAGCGGCATGTCCTTGCCCGCGGCCAGGGCCTCAAAAAACGCCGCGAACTGCGTCTGGTACGGGTGATCGGAAACATCGCCGGAATCCAGCGGTTTGAGGGCCAGTTCACTCCATTTGTTTTTGTCCGTCTTAAGTTTCATGGAGTGAAACTTGTTGTCGAGCAAACTGCCCTCGCTGCCGACGAGATGGGTATGGAAATAGTACGGCTGCAGGCAATCCACAATGGCGGCGCACTTGCCGACGGCCCCGTTGCGAAACTTCAGGAGCGTCACGCTGCTGGTGGCGTATTCGTAAGCCTTGAAAATTTTGCTCCGCGAACGGGTGGCGTAGCTGGTCACCTCGGCCACGTCCTGCCCCATGCAAAGCAGCAAGGCATCCAGTGCGTGACAGCCCGCGGTGAGCAATGCGCTGCCTCCGGCCTTTCGGCGGGTGTTCCAGCGGAACTGGCCATACCACGGGCCGATGCCGTGGTAGTAATCCACCTCGCCGTAGTGCAGGGTGCCCAGCAGGCCCTGGTCCAGCACCGCCCGCGTGGTCCGGAACTGGCTGGAAAAACGGCACTCGAAACAGACGCACACCTTCACCCCGGATTTTTTGACGGCCGCTTCAATGGCCCGCAAATCTTTCGCCGCAAGGCACAGGGGCTTTTCCACAATGATGTGTTTGCCCGCCCGCGCGGCCCGGATGATTTGCGCCGCGTGTTGTTGCGGGTAGCTGCAAATGGAGACGGCGTGAATCTCCGGGTCCGCCAGCATTTGGTCCACGTCGGCATAGACCTTGATATTGCCGCCGTGCCGGGCGCTGACCTCGGCCGCATCCAACGGGCGGGCGGAACAAACGGCCGTGACCTGCGCCAGCGGCGAGGCGTTGATGGCGGGAATGTGGGCGCTGGCCACCCAGCCGTAACCGATAATGCCGACGTTGTATTTTTTCATGCGGACAAATTCAAAATAATATCGCGATGCCGTTCATGCCACCGCTTTTGCGCCGGCTTGTCAAAGCAAAAGGTCAGGGTTTCTCGGGCATGGCTTTCAGCGCATCGGGAAACCCAAACTGCTGAAGAAACGCCTCCGTGGGCGCCTTGATTTCCACCGGGCGTTTCTGGAACGGGTCACGGTAGGCTAGGTAAATCGAGCGCAAGCCCAGCGGCTCCGGCGGTCCGACATTCGGGCGTCTTTTGGGCCGGCCATCGGAATACGTCGGCCCGGGATTTTTGCTCGCCGGGCCATACAATTTGTCGCCCGTCACCGGGGTGCCGGCATGGGCGAGATGTACCCGAATCTGATGCGTACGGCCCGTGACCGGATGCGCCTCCACCAGCGTCAATGGCCCGGTGGGCGTGGTCCGGGTTTGCAGCACCTTGAAGTGGGTGACCGCATCCTTGCCCTCCTGAAAATCCACCCGCACCTTGCCGATCTGCCGGGGGTCTGGCGCGAGCGGCGCTTCGCAGGTCCATTCCGGCTGCTTCGGCACGCCCAGTACCACCGCCAGATAAATCTTGTCCATGTGGCGGGTTTCAAACAGGTCGGTGAACGGCTCCACCGCCCCCAGACTTTTGGCAAAGAGCAGAATGCCGGTGGTGTCGGCATCCAGGCGGTGGACGTTGCGCAGAAACTTCAACCCGCGCGAACGCGCCCAGAAATCGCCGGCAGCAATGGACGACGTCAGCGCCGCCATGAGATTGCGGTTGGTGTTCTGCCAGGAAAACGGCACGAGCATCCACCCCGCTGGTTTGTCCACCGCCAGGGCCGAACGATCTTCGTAAAGGATGGGGATGTGCTGCAACGACTTGCCGTCGTCGAGTTCGATGAATTGCGGTTTTGCCATTTTGCGCTGCCCCAGTGTGCGCGATTTTGCCGGCAGCGTCCATCTCTCTGCGCGGTCAGTGGCCCAAGGCCTGCGCCAGCACCTCGGCCATGTGCCGGGGCCGGACGGGAGCCAGCGCCGCGATCTGCTGCCGGCAACTGGTGCCGGAAGCGATGACAATGGTGCCGAACGGTTGTTCGCGGAGCTTGCGGGCGAGCGGTTCGGCCACCTTGAGAGAAAGTTCATACTTCGAGGCCTGCATGCCGAACGCACCCGCCATGCCGCAGCAACCGGTGTCCAGATACGTCACCCGGCGGTCGGGCAGGCGCGCCGCCAGCCGGTGCATGAAGCCGGCATCGGTGAGCGCCTTGGCATGGCAATGCGAGTGCACCACCACATTGGCGGGGTCCGGACGGAACCGCAGCGCCCCCGGCTCGCGCCGGAGCAAGCGGTCCAAAAAATCCTCAAACATGAAGCAGCGGGGCGTCAGCTCCGTCGCGCCGGGCAATTTCATTTCGCGATAATCCTCGGCGAACATCGAGTAACACGAGGGTTCCAGAAAAAGAATCGGCGTGGCATCATCGGCCAGATGCAGCAGTTCCAGATTATGCCGGCCCAGGCGCATGGCCTCCGCGAGATTGCCCTGGCTGAAAGCCGGCCGGCCGCAGCATTCCCGGCCCAGGGGCAAGACCACTTCAAACCCCGCCGCTTCCAGCACCTTCATCGCCGCCTGCCCGATGTGCGGTTCGTAGTACCGGACAAAAGTATCGTCCCACAAAATCACCCGCCCCCGCGCGCCCCGGGGGACTTCGGGACGCCGGGCGAACCAGTGATCGAAGCGTTCGCGGGTGTAATGCGGCAACTGACGCTGCGTGGCGATGCCCAGCATGCGGCCCATGATCTGGCGCACAAAAAAGGAATCCTGCAGCATGTTGGCCAGCCACGGAAACCGGCAGCCCCACCGGCCCAATTCGTCCACCGAGCTGAACAACCGTTGGCGCAACGTCAGGCCGTCGCGCCGGATGCGGGCGTATTGCAGTTCTGCCTTGAGCAGGGCCAGGTTGACGTTGGACGGGCACTCGGTCAGGCAGGCCTTGCAGGACAGGCAATGGCTCAATGCCGCCGTCAGTTCCGCCGCCCGTAGCGGGTCGCCGCGTTCCAGGCCGCGCATTTCCAATACGGCCCGGATGATGTTGGCCCGGCCGCGGGTGCTCATCTTTTCCTCACCGGTAGCCTGGTAGGTGGGGCACATCGTGGGGTTGTCCTTGCGGCAACCGCCGCAGCCATTGCATTGCTCCAGATTAGCAATGAACGATTCGTCGCGCCCGGCAAAGGCGAGCACCGGCTCGAACGGCAGTTGCAATCCCCCGCCCTCCGGCTTGGTGCGCAGATGGGTGTCCAGCTTGTATCGGCCATCGGCAATGAGCTTGCCGGGATTGAACAGCAGGTGCGGGTCGAACGATTTCTTGATTTCCCGCATCAGACCATACAGGGCGTCGCCGACCTGCTGCCGCAGAAATTCCGTACGCCCCAGGCCCACGCCGTGTTCCGCGGCGAACGAACCTTTGAACTGCCGGGTCAGCGCAGCCACGTCCTCCGTGACCTGCCGGAATTTTTTTACCCCGGCCAGATTGTGCAAATCCACCACGGGCCGCACGTGGAGCAATCCCGACGCCGCATGGCCATAAAAGGACGCCTCCAGGTTCAAGCGCCGGAAAATCTCCAGCAACCCGTGGCAATAGGCCGGCAAATCGCGCGGCCGCACGGCCACGTCTTCGATGCAGGCCACCGGCTTGGCCCGGCCTTTGCGGCTGGTCAGCAATGACAGCCCGGCCTTGCGCAGACTCCAGAGCTGGTTGATCTCGGCCTTGGTCTGCAGGATGCGGATGCGCCGGCCGAGTTGTTTCTTTTGCAGAGCTTCGAGCCGGGGCACCACGTCCCCGTAGAACTCCACGGCCAGCATGGCAGCGCAGGGATGGGCATCGAAATCCAGCAAATCGCGCGCGGCCTGAAATTCCCGCTGCCCCCGGGTCTGGTCAATCAGGATGCGGTCCAGGTGCTCGATGGCCACCGGTTGCAATTCCAGCAGGTCCACCGTGGCTTGCATGGCTTCGGGTATGGAATCAAAGAAAATCAACCCCAGCCCGATTTCATCCGGGGTGCGGATCACCTTGACCACGGCGGAGGTGATGGCCGCCAGCGTGCCTTCGCTGCCGGCGAGCACATTGATGAGATTGCCCGGTTGCCGCCGCACCCGGTCAAGCGCGTAGCCCGGCCACCGCTTGAGCAGGCCCGGCGGAAACTGTTCCTCAATCATCAGTCCGTTGAGCTCGGCCAAATCCTCGAGCAATATCGTTTGTTCCGGCAAAGCATCGTGCCCCGGCCCAATCTTTTGCACCCGGCCATCGGCGAGCACGATTTCCAGTTCCATCACATGATCCGCAGTAGTGCCATACAACGGGGCGTGGGCGCCCGAGGAATTGTTGGCAATCATGCCACCCAACGTCGCCCGCGAACTGGTGGCCACGTCCGGCCCGAAGCCGAAACCCATGGGCCGCAAATAAGCGTTGAGCTGGTCCAGCACCACGCCCGGGCCCACACGAACGGTCCGTTGCTCGGGATCAAAATCGGTGATGTGGCGATTGTACCGGGCGAAATCCACCACCAGGCCCTCACCAATCGCACCGCCCATCAGCCCGGTGCCGGCGCCACGGGGAATCACGGAAACCCCGGCCTGTGCCGCCGCCTGGATGATGGACCGCGCCTGCCGGGCGTTGCGGGGAAAAGCCACGCCGAGTGGCTCGATCTCATAATGCGACGCATCGGTGGCGTAGAGCTGCCGCGTGAGATTGTCAAAGGCCACCTCGCAGTTGGCAGCGGCCAACGTGGCGTGTTGTTGGGTGGGGCTCATGAGTTCGGCGGTGCCTCATAATAAAACCAACCGGCAACACTAACAATTCAATTTGTGCCAGCATAATGTAGGGCAGGTATCTTGCCTGCCCCGGAAGCCGGGCTGGCCCTGCGAAAAGTGAAAGCGAGAGAGTCAAACGGTTGACCACCCCGGACAGGCGGGACGCCTGTCCTACGTTGGACACCTTTCAAATTTAGTCCGCCGCCAAAATCCGCCGGGCGGCGGTCTGCACGGATTCCCGCAATTCCGCCGGTTTGACCACGGTGGCATCGCCGCCCCAACTGAGCACCCAGCGCTCGATTTCCACCAGGCTGGAAAGTTGCAACTGCAATTCCACGCCGCCATCCTTCAGGTTGCGCAACTGCTGCGACTCGTGCCATTTCTTTTCGCGGACGTAATCCGCCACGCGGCGGTTGAAGCGCAGCACCACGTCGTAATCGCCCTGCCCGGAATGGACGCCGAAGCTGTCACGCAATCGTTTTTCGAGCGAAAACTTTTGGGGTCGGGCGAAAGTTTTGCCCGTGAGCTTCACTGTTTGCACCCGGCCGGGCACAAAGGTGCGGATGTCCTTGCGGTCATGGTCGTAGGCGAAGAGATACCATTCGCCGTTGATGTTGGCGAGGTGGTAGGGATCGAGCCGCCGGCGTTCAGGCGCGGCCGCGCCGGGCTTGCGGTATTCCAGTTCCACCTGCTGCCGGCGCGCGGCGGCCTTGGCCAGGGCGTCGAACACTTCCAGATTCAGCACCGGCTCGGCTCGGGTGCGGAAAGAAATGGTCTGTTCCAGTTCCGCGAGGTTGAAGGAAATGGTCTCCGGCAGCGCCTGCTGCATTTTGCGAATGGCGCTGAGCAGCGGCTTTTCAAAGTTCGTACCGCGATATTGTTGCAGCGCTTTTTCCGCCACGAGCAGGGCAAAAATCTCGCCCTCGGTGATCTGGAGCGTGGGAAAGGCGTTGACCTCGGCGGTGTAGGCGTAACCGAAGCGCTGCGGGTTATATTCGATGGGCAGTTCCATCCGGTCGCGCATGAACTCGATGTCGCGCTGGATGGATTTGGTGCTGACCTCGAGTTCGCGGGCGAGCCGGGTGGCGTTGGGAAACTTGCCGGATTGGATGGCCTGGTGAATCCGCAGCATCCGCTCAAGGGGCGGGCGCGAATGCGGCAGCGGCAATGGAGGCTTTTCCGGGCGTAACATCAAGACCAGCAATAGCCGAATCAAACAGAATCGGCAATCCATCAATGCCCTTCTGGCGGCTCGCGCGCAGGAAAATCACCCGCTTGAAGCCTTCCGGCTGCAGGGCCGTCTGCCATTGCTTCACCAGGGGGGGCAACAGCTCCCGCGAGTCATAGATCGGGCCGACCACGACCACGGCCAGATCGCGTCCTGTTTTCATACCGTGGACCCGCTGTACCACCTGTTTTTGAGACAGGAGCGGCATGAACCCATCTTGCGAGATATCCGGACGGGTCATGTAAATGTTCTGGTCGCCGTAATAGATCAGCACCACGTTTGCTGAACCGTCATCGTTAAATGCCTTGCCGCTGCCCATGGCGGTCGGACTAACCGAGCTGCAGGAGATGAGAAACAGGGACATGATTCCAAGGATGGCCCAACCTAAAAAGCGGAACTTCTTCATACGGCTTTTTCATCAAGCGTATGATGTGCCATTCCCGCTTTGGGGCACAAAAAAACGGCGAAATGG